>JAYUEY010000194.1:0-11859 GCA_043739005.1 Tardiphaga sp. | reverse complement strand
CTTGACGCGACCGCCGCGGATCATGACCACGGAGTGCTCCTGAAGGTTATGGCCTTCACCCGGAATGTAACCGATGACTTCGAAGCCATTGGTCAGACGAACCTTTGCGACCTTACGAAGCGCCGAGTTCGGCTTCTTCGGGGTCGTCGTATAAACGCGCGTACAAACGCCGCGCTTCTGCGGAGACTGCTGCAGCGCCGGAACCTTCTTGCGCGACTTCTGAATTTCGCGCGGCTTAGCGATCAGCTGGTTGATCGTCGGCATCGTTCGCCTTTACCCTTGTTCGCGCGAAGCCAATGAGGCTCCGCAAATTCATTCAGGACTTTTCAGCCCCACTCAAATCGCCCGGCACAATCGCGATCGCATAACGATCGTTTGCACAAAGCGAAATCGCACCAACCGCCCATGTCTGGGTGGAAAGCGCTCGACGCCACAGAGGACCGCGATCATGGTGATAAGGCTTGCGCCTGATCGCCTGCACCGAGGTCATGCTTCCGAAATCGAACTCCAAAGCGTTGCTTTGGAGAAGGACAATCGTCCTGGCATTGCCTAGCTATATCGACAGCGTTTGAGCAACAGAGGTCGAGGGTGGTGCCCGCTTAAATCCCTAAAGATATTCAGTGGGTGGTCCGTTCCGACACTGGCGTTGCTCACCGCCTGTCGTTGAGTGCGCGGGTTTTATAATTCGACACGAGGCAAGTCAAGGATAAAGCCTCGGATGAGCCGGCGCAAAATGGCTGTTTCAACGGTATTCAAGCATATATCGGATGTTCTGACGACAGAATTTCCGATCTTGACGAGAATACCGTCGCTTGATTGCCGACAAAAAGGCCGCCGAGCAGAGAATCGGCGCGAATCCGGTCTGGAAAATCACATGCATTTGACACTGACCGATTCTCAACCCGGCTTTATTGGCCATCAGGCATCGGAACGTGCCGCGCGCCCCTGAGCGTTCCGGCCACGCGATGCAAGCGGATGACGATCCTGCGCGAGCGGTGGCGACTGAGTTTCAGCAACTAGGTCGGCGGGGTGGGCGATGGTGCTTGAGGCCGGTTTCGGGAGCGTGGCCCTCGTTGCCGGGATTGTGGCCGACGATTCAACGATCGGTCGCGCCTTGCGGGTTGAACGCAGAGCAACGAAGTCATCCCGCAGGCGCTTCAATCGTTCACGCCCGACATGACGGGCCGCTTCGACCCAGAAGCCGATCGATCGCCCCGGCCCTACGGCCACCAGCACATCGGCCATCGCGCGCCGGCCTGACCAGATCTGCGACATGAAGCTGCCCTCGGCCGAACAGGAATCAATCCCGGCGATGGTCGTGGTAGCGAACAGATGCTCGGTCACTTTCTCGATCAGCAAAACACCGGGCGAGAATTTCGCATAGGACTCATCAAAAGCCGTTTTCCAAGTATAGGCCATCTTGCCGGAGAACAGCAGAACCTGCGTGGCAATGATCTTGCCGTCGATCTGCAAGGCCTGAATTGTCGCCTGCCCCTGCGCCGCAAGATTGGAGATCAGACGGCGGACAAAGTTGGCATCTTCGTCGCGACAAAGCAGCGCCGTGCCCGCCGCGCCCTTCCAGCTTCTGAATTCGAGTTGTAGGAACGTCTCGACGGCGGACACCATGGCGTCCGGCTCGCTCGTGAGCACGATCGTCACGCCAAGAGCCGACATTCGTTTCCAGTTTTGCCGCAGCTTCTTGCCACGTTCGCCTGTCGTAGGCCTGTGGGAGTTGCGGCAAACAACGGGGCGGTTCTCGCTCTTGACGGTCAGCAAGCGTCCGCCCCTCGCTGCGACGGCATCGACCAGCGGCCGATAGCTGGCCGCCTCGGTGTCCAGCGACTTCATCAGAATGACGCGCGGCATGGACGGTGCCTGCTCGATCGCCTTGAGAAAAGCCGGCATGACGTCGGCCGCGACGTCCGGATCGATCACCGGGCTCGACAGGAAGGCATACTCAAACGGCAGCGCGTCCAAGACACTGGTCCAGAAGGGCCACGACCGTCGCTGCTGCATCGCCCAGAGGCCGACGAGACGGCGCGGTTGCGTGCGATCGTCCCAGGCCAACAGCAGATGGACTTTCGCGAACATCGTGACGTCGGCGGCCCGTAACGCCGCCGGACTCATGAACACGTTCGGATGCGCCCGCGACATCAGGTCATCCCAATCGGTACCAAGCTCAAAACTTGGTGAATGAACCGTTACCGAAATCATGGAATACGCGCCCTGCGATCATTCGCTTCAACGCATATTGATGGGTGCATCTTGCGGTTCTGTTAAAATGATGACCGACAGTTGCGACGATCGATCAAGCAATGACCGTTTTGCGCGACATCAATGCGTCAAAAGCGATATGAATTCGTCGTTCGGATTCAATATTTGTTTCCGGCTTGCGGCGTAAACATTCGGTCTCGCCATGAGAGACAGACACATGATCGAAACAGATATCGCGATCGTCGGCGGTGGCCTGGCTGGATCAACGACGGCCGCCATGCTGGGCCGCGCCGGCATCAGCGCTGTGATGATCGACCCGCACACGGTCTATCCACCGGACTTTCGGTGCGAAAAAATTGCCGGCCCACATATCGATGCGCTGAAGCGCACCGGGCTTGCCGATCTGGTATTGCCTGCAACCACTTTCGATGGTGAACACAGCGACGGCACCACCTGGATTTCGCGATTTGGCCGTCTGGTCGATCGCCGGCCGGGCGACCAGCACGGCATCATGTACGACAATTTCGTCAACACGATGCGCCGCGCGATTCCCGCCCACGTGCCGCAATACGCCTTAAAGGTCACGGGCATCACGACGAGCGCGGATCGCCAGCACGTCACGCTCGCAAATGGCGAGATTGTTTCGGCGCGGCTTGTGGTTCTTGCCAGCGGATTGAATCTCGGTATCCGCCATTGGCTCGGTATCGAGCGCGAGGTTATCAGCCCGTGCCATTCCATCACCATCGGCTTCAACATGAAGCCGATCGGCCGCGCATCGTTCGATTTCGGATCGCTGACACACTACACGGAGCGGCTGTCCGACAAGATGGCGTATATCACGCTGTTTCCGATCGGTGACACGATGCGGGCAAACCTGTTCACCTATCGCGGTGCCGACGATCCCTGGCTTCGCGAAATCCGGCAGGATCCGATCGCGTCGCTCCACAAACTCATGCCGAATCTCGCGCGCCTCACCGGCGACTTCGAGATCGACGGGCCGCTGCGGATCCGGCCGGCTGACCTCTACATCAGCAAGGGCCATTTGCAGCCGGGCGTCGTCGTCGTCGGCGATGCCTTCGCGACCTCGTGCCCCGCCGCCGGCACCGGTTCCTACAAGGTGTTTACCGATGTCGAACGGCTCTGCAATGTTTATATCCCGAACTGGCTGACGAGCGAAGGCATGGACACTGCCAAGATCGCCGCGTTCTACGACGATCCGGTCAAGCGCGCCTGCGATGAGTTCTCCTTGAAGGAAGCCCATGCGCTGCGGTCGATGTCCATTGACAGCGGATTGATCTGGCAGATGCACCGCTGGGCTCGCTTCGGCATGCGCTTCGCGCGCGGAACGCTACGCCGCCGCCTCAATCGGACACAGCCGATGACATCCCTCCCGGCTAAAAGCGAACCTCAAAGCGAGACCAAAAAAAGCGACACCAAAAGCGAGATTATGGCCCAGCAGGCATCGCGGCCCGCGGCGTGACCCGAGCCGCCTGAAGATTTTTGCATTCGGTGGTTTGTCGATTGGACGATCGTTCCTAAATATGTCCAACCTTCAGACGACCGAGCGAGTGCGAAATTTATGTCAGCCACGACCTATGACGACCAGATCGAACAGGCGATCGCCGCCGGCGACATCGATACGCTGATCCGCTTTGCCTATGGCTCGCCGTGCCTGTGTACGACGATCAAGGGCGAGCCGATGTGCGTCTGCAAGATGCAGGCAAAAACGTTACGGGGAAAACTGGTGCCGCTGGCTTTGGTCAACAACCGGATCGAGCGCATTTCAGCCTAAAGATGTGCCGGCGGTCTTTGGAGCGGATGGAAGGGATCGAACCTTCGCCTCCAATTGGGAAACTGGTGCTCGGCCACCGAGCTGCATCCGCACATGTAATTTAGCACGACTGGCGCACGCTTCCGCATCAATAGCGGACCAACGCTTTCGCAGATGGAAGCGTGCTTAAAATTGTGTGAACACCGCGCGTGAAGCGCTGCGCCAATCGCCGCAGCGCGGCGTTGCTCAATCCTCGTCGTCCTCATCATCGTCATCGTCATCGTCATCGTCGTCATCGTCATCCATGTCGTCGGCGTCGTGCGACATATGCCCCTGATCGTCCCATAGGCTGCGATAGGTGCCGCCGAGCGCGAGCAACTCGGCATGCGAGCCACGCTCGATCGCCCTGCCCCCTGCGATGACGATGATCTCGTCCATCTCGACGACCGACGTCAGCCGATGCGTCGAGAAGATCATGGTGCGGCCCTGCGCCAATGTCAGAAGCGTCTTGTTGATCGCGGCTTCCGTGGTCTGGTCGAGCGCTGAGGTCGCCTCGTCGAGCAGCAGCACCGACGGATTGCGCACGATCGCGCGCGCGATCGCGATGCGCTGGCGCTGGCCGCCGGACAGCGTGTCACCACGCTCGCCGACCGAGGTGTCGTAGCCGTCCGGCAGGCTCATGATGAAGCTATGAATCTCGGCGTTCTTGGCGGCCTCCTCGACGTCTTCGTCGGTCGCGTTTTCCTTGCCGAGCCGAATATTTTCCCGGATCGACATGTTGAACAGCATGTTCTCCTGAAACACGACGGCCATGCTGGCGCGCAACGACTCGCGCGTGACTTTGCGGATATCGACGCCGTCGATGGTGAGCCGCCCGTCATCTGGCACGTAAAGCCGCAGGATCAGATTGAGCAGCGTGCTCTTGCCCGATCCGGACGGGCCAACGATCGCGATGGTCTTACCCACCTTGATCTTGAGGCTGAGATTGTCGAGCACGGGTTTCGTTGCCCCTTCATATTTGAAGGTCACGCGATCGAAGGTGATGTCGTTGGTGATGCGCGGCAGCGCCGGCGCATTCATCTTGTCGGTGCCGCGTGTCGGCTCGTCGAGCATTTCCTGCATGTGGCGCACGGCCGCCGCCGACGAGATCGATACCGGGATGAAGTGCATCAAATGCGCGATGTTGTACGACACCTCCCAGAACGCGCTTTCGAACGTCACGAAGGTGCCCACGGTGATCTGGCCTTTCGTCGCCAAATAGGCACCGATCGCCAGCACGACGAGATGCAACAACAAAACCGAGATCGTGACCGAGCGCTCGACCATCGTCGACAGGAACGTCGCCGCCGCGATCTTACGCTGTGCGTCTTTGTTGCGCAGCGTGAACCAGCCCATCGTACGGCGTTGCAGGCTGAACGCCTTCACCACCGCCTGTGCCGCGACGTTTTCCTGCACCATGCCAAGCAGCGTGGATTCGGTCTGCTTCTGCTCGTAATTTGCCTGCACGGCCTTCGGCGTCAAAATACGAGGCCCGATCAACGTGATCGGAAACACCAGCAAAGCGATCGCGGCGAGTTGCCAGTTCAGCCACAGCATCAGCAGCGCGCCGGCGATCAGTTCGAGGAATGGCAGCAGCGCCGAATTGGAGAAACTCTTGATCGAGCCTTCGATCGCCGCCATGTCGATCGAGAAGCGCGACAGGATTTCACCGCGCTTGGTCCGGGCGAAATAGGATGATGGCAGATCCTGCACATGGCCGAATAATTTTGCGCGAATATCCGTGACGATCGACGCCGCCAAGAGCGCGTCCCAGCGCTCATACCAGATCGCGACGATCGAGGTGAAAATGCCGGCAGCGGCCAGCACGCCGAGGATCACATAAAGCGCGCCGAAATCTTCCTCGCCGAGCGCATCGTCGATCAGATATTTCAGGCTCAGCGGCATGATGACGTTGAATAGCGTCTCGACAAGCACACCGAAGCCGACGATCGCTAGCATCTTGCGATAGTTGCCGAGATAAGGCCGCACGAAAGCGGCCATCGTGGCCAGAGCACCTGCCGCCTCGCGTGCAGTGAAGACGACGAGATCTTCGTCATCGTCATCGTCGTCATCGACGATCTTTTTGGGCTTGTCGGCTTTGGCCGCGAGTAATTTGTCGGCTGCCGCCTTGGCGGCGGGATCGAGCGGCAATGCCAGTTTGTCGTCGAGCGGCGACATCGCAGCGCTACCCTTAACGGCTGTTGCCGCGGTTGCCGGCACCACGGGATTGGAGGGAGGAATTTTAGGAGCCATAACGACAACCGTTGCTTAGACGGTCAGTCGATGACCGCATCTTGTATTGCGGACATTAGGCGAAGAGAACGACAGAGGCAAAGTGCGCGGCGCGCGAAAGATGTGCAACGCGCAAGCTTGCTCAATCTTCGTCGCTGACCTTGTCGAAGAATGAATAACGGAGGCTATCCGAGTCGGCGTACCAGTTGCCCGGTCCCTTGTTGGCTTTCAAGGTCGCCGTCCATAGCGCGTCGGTGACATCTTTGCGATGCATCGACAGGTCGAACCCATTGTTGAAGAATAGTTCGGACCATTCCCACCAGGTGCCGAGCTTCTTGACGCCGCGCAGCAGGTCGTAACGATCGATCAGTCCCGGTGCCATGTCCGACGTGACCGAGCCAAAGACGAGGCCCGTCGTCACGACGCGATTGAGTTCGGCGATGGCTTTGACGACCTGCTTTTCGCTCACGTGACACAGGCTGGTCTCGAACACGAAATCGAACGATCCGGTCTTGAACGGCATCTCGACGATCGAACCGAGCTTGTTGTATTTCACAAGTGCCTTCGGCGTGCGGCTGTGGATGTATTTGTTGTTCTCGATGCCCCACGCATCGATGCCCTTATCGCGCAGCGCGCCGACCAACTCGCCCGACGCCGAACCGGCGATCAGAATCTTGTAGCCGCGCGCCCTGCCCCAGACAATCTTGACAAGATCGGTCAGATAATCGGGATCGGAGAACGTGCGCCACGTCTCGCTATACGGACCGAGACCGCGATAATTGTCGAAATAGGCGCGGTCGATCTTGTCGGACAAATGGGCCGCGTCCTGCGCCTGCGCGCGACGCAGCTTCATCATTTCCGTGACGATGATGTCCGTCGCGGCATCGGACGAATCGAGCAAACCGTTCAGCGTCGAATCGAACAAATAGTCGCCGACCACGACGATGCCGGGATGTTCTTTCGGATCGGGGCGATGATTGGTCATGACGTCGCGCACCGGCATGCCGCCCGGAATACAGTTCACGCTGGAGAGCCAGCGGTGAATCTTGCCCTCCTTGAAATGCGGCAGGGCATCGCCGAGCGAGGCCGGCAGCGACTTCATCGCCAGATCGAAGAGTTCTTCGTCGGAGAGGTTGGCGAAGGCCAGCGCGTCGGAGCCGGCGATCAGCCAGTTCAGCACGCCGTACTTACCGACGTCGTGGCGCGCGCCTTCGTTGTAGACGCAGCAGCCACCGAAGGCTTCCGACATGAACCACGCGCCGGGAATTTGTTCACCCCAGAACGGCGTATCGAACAAGATCGAGACGCGCAGATAATGCGCGGGCCGGTCGAAGTAAGACACATGCTTGACCATCGACTTGCGCAATTGCTCGCCATCCCAACGCATCGTCGCGAGCCAGGAATGCGGCAGGCACACCAGCACGAGATCGAAGTCGCGCGTCTCCGGCCCCTTGCCGTTCATCATGTCGAGGCGATAGCGGCCTTCGTCGTTCTTGCCGATCTTGAGGACGCGATGATTGAGCTGGATGTCGGCATCGACCTCGGAGCGCAGACCCTCGATCAGTTGCTCATTGCCGTTCTGGATCGAATAGAGACCGATGTAATCATCGACATCCATCACGAAGTTCTTCAGCGCATTGAGGCCATTGGTGTTGTGGCTCTCGGTCGCGATATCGGAGCGCGACATCACCTTGAAGAAGCGCTTTGCGATAGGATCCGACACTTCCTTGTCGAGCAATTCCTCGCAGGTCATGTAGGCCCACGGGTTCTCGTTATCGTGCGCGCCGACGCCTTCATAATATTCGATCGGCGACACCATCGATGCGCAGCGCTTGCGAAACGCCTCGATCGCGTTGGCGGTCTTGTCGCCGTATTTGCGACGCATGCCCGGGACGTCGTTGAGCAACTCACCGTCGAGCATCACTTGCTCGGCGTCCATCGGAATTGTCTGCAAGCCAAAATGCTGGATCAGTTCGCGCAGCGGATCGGGGCCGGTCATCGAGTAATCATAGATCTCGGCGACGCCGGCTTCGTACATCGCATCTGCCGAGTCGAATTTGCGCGTCAGAATCTTGCCGCCGACGCGCTCGGACGCTTCGAAGATCGTGATGCGGCAGAGGTCGCCGAGCTTCTTGCGCAGATACCACGCGCTCATCAGCCCGCCCGGACCACCACCGACAATTGCAAGATCAAGCATTTGTTTCTTTCACGCGAACAAGCGGGGAGTTGAACAACAGTGACCAGATTCGGCAGAAGCCGCTTTAGCGCATTTAGCGGCAAAACGGAATCGCCGTCTGGTCGATTGTCGCTAAACCCTTCCAGACAAGACCATTTTCGATCTGAAGGGAAGATGAACGGATGTCGCTGTTCTGGCCTTTAGCCCTGGACGCCCGATTTTATCATCCCCTTTCCGATGTCAAAGGGGGGACCGCAGAACATCAGTGCTCGACTCGATGATGCCGCCAAAGAAAAAGGCCGGGATCGCTCCCGGCCTTTTGGTGACGTCGCGTTGAGCGAAAGCTTACTCGGCCGGCGGCAAAGCCAGCGGCTCGGCTTCCGGTGCCGACGGCACGATGGTCGATTGCCGCTCGCGCTCGTCCAGGATCATCTTGTCGCGCTTGACGGCGACTTCGCGGATCTTGGCCATCGAGGCGCCGGTACCGGCCGGGATCAGACGTCCGACGATGACGTTTTCCTTGAGGCCTTCGAGCGGGTCCACCTTGCCATTGACGGCAGCTTCGGTGAGCACGCGCGTGGTCTCCTGGAACGACGCCGCCGAGAAGAACGATCGGGTCTGCAAGCTCGCTTTGGTGATGCCGAGCAGAACCGGCGTACCCGTCGCGATCTTCTTGCCTTCTTCCTTTGCCTTGGCGTTGAGCACGTCGAACTCGATCTTGTCGATCTGTTCGCCCGAGATCATGTCGGTCTCGCCCTGATCGGAAATCTCGACCTTCTGCAGCATCTGACGAACAATCACTTCGATGTGCTTGTCGTTGATGAGCACGCCCTGGAGCCGGTAGACTTCCTGGATTTCGTTGACCAGATAGGCAGCGAGTTCCTCGATGCCCTTGATCGCCAGAATGTCGTGCGGCGCAGGATTGCCTTCAACGATGAAGTCACCCTTTTCGACGATGTCGCCATCTTGCAGATGGATGTGCTTGCCCTTCGGAATGAGGTACTCGCGAGTTTCCTCATTCTTGTCGATCGGCTCGATCGAAATCCGCCGCTTGTTCTTGTAGTCGCGGCCGAAACGGATCGTGCCGGCGATCTCCGCAATGATGGCGGCGTCCTTCGGCTTGCGGGCCTCGAACAATTCCGCCACGCGCGGCAGACCACCCGTGATGTCACGGGTCTTGGCGCTTTCCATGGAGACGCGCGCGAGAATGTCGCCCGTCTTCACCTTCTGGCCGATGTCGACCGACAAAATGCCGTCGACCGAGAGCATGTAACGGGCGTCGCCGCCGCGTGCCAGCTTCAGGATTTTGCCATCCTTGCCCTTGACGACAATGGCCGGACGCAAATCCGCACCACCGCGCGACGAGCGCCAGTCAATGACGACGCGCTTGGCGATACCGGTCGATTCGTCGAGCGTTTCCGTGATCGACTGACCTTCGACCAGATCCTCGAAGCCGACAATGCCTTCGACTTCGGTGAGGATCGGACGGCTGTAGGGATCCCACTCCGCGATGCGATGACCGCGCTTGATGGTATCGCCTTCATCGACATGCATCCGCGCGCCGTATTGGATACGGTGCGTCGCACGCTCGGTGCCGTCAGCATCGCTGATCGCAACAACCATGTTGCGCACCATCGCTACCATATGGCCATCGCCGTTGGTCGCGATCGCCTTGTTCTTGATCGTGACCTTGCCGTCGAAGTTGCTTTCGATCACCGACTGCTCGTTGAGCTGAGCAGCGCCGCCGATGTGGAACGTGCGCATCGTCAACTGCGTGCCGGGCTCACCGATCGACTGCGCGGCAATGACGCCGACAGCTTCACCGTGGTTGACCGGCGTGCCGCGGGCAAGATCGCGCCCATAGCATTTGCCGCAGATGCCGTTGACCAGTTCGCAGGTCAGCGCCGAGCGGATCTTCACCTCTTGGATGCCGGCCTGTTGGATGGCATCGACATGGCTTTCTTCCATCAAGGTGCCGCGCTTGACGACGATCTTGTTGGTCACAGCATCACGCAGATCCTCGCCGTTGGTACGGCCGAGAATACGCGACGCCAGCGATGCCACGACAGAACCGGAATCGACGATGGCGCGCATCTTGATGCCGAGCTTGGTGCCGCAATCATCCTGCGTGATGATGCAATCCTGCGCGACGTCAACGAGACGACGGGTCAGATAGCCGGAGTTCGCCGTCTTCAACGCCGTATCCGCGAGACCCTTACGGGCACCGTGGGTCGAGTTGAAGTATTCGAGAACCGACAGGCCTTCCTTGAAGTTCGAGATGATCGGCGTTTCGATGATCTCGCCTGAGGGCTTGGCCATCAGTCCGCGCATACCGGCGAGCTGACGCATCTGGGCCGGCGAACCGCGCGCGCCCGAATGCGACATCATGTAGATCGAGTTGATCTGCTGTTCGGCACCGTCGGCGTTCTTCTTGACCGAAGAAATCTCCTTCATCATTTCCTTGGCGACTTCTTCGCCGGCCTTCGACCAGGCGTCGACGACCTTGTTGTACTTCTCGCCGTGGGTGATGAGACCGTCATTGTACTGCTGCTCGAAATCCTTTGCGAGCAGGCGCGTCGTATCGACAATCTTCCATTTCGACGCCGGCACGACCATGTCGTCCTTGCCGAACGAGATGCCGGCCTTGAACGCATTGTAAAAGCCGAGCGCCATGATGCGATCGCAGAAGATCACGGTCTCTTTCTGACCGCAGTGACGATAAACCTGATCGATGACGCCGGAGATTTCCTTCTTGGTCATCAGCTTGTTAATGACTTCGAACTGCATCTTCGGCGACTTCGGCAACACATTGCCGAGCATGACGCGGCCGGCGGTGGTGTCGATCCAGCGTTTGCCGATCTTGCCGGCCTCATCGACGCCTTCCCAGCGATATTTGATCTTGGTGTGAAGGTGGATCACCTTGGCGTGGAGCGCATGTTCGAGCGAAGCGATGTCGCCGAACGTCTTGCCTTCACCAGGCAGCCCCGCACGCATCACCGACAGGTAATACAGGCCGAGCACGATGTCCTGCGACGGCACGATGATCGGCTGACCGTTCGCGGGATGCAGGATGTTGTTGGTCGACATCATCAGCACGCGCGCTTCCAACTGCGCTTCGAGCGACAGCGGGACGTGGACGGCCATTTGATCGCCGTCGAAGTCGGCGTTGAACGCCGAGCAGACCAGCGGATGCAACTGGATCGCCTTGCCTTCGATCAACACCGGCTCGAACGCCTGGATGCCCAAACGATGCAGCGTCGGCGCGCGGTTCAAAAGCACCGGATGTTCGCGGATGACCTCATCCAGAATATCCCAGACCTCCGGACGTTCTTTTTCGACCAGCTTCTTGGCCTGCTTCACCGTGGTGGACAGACCCTTGGCGTCGAGCCGCGAATAGATGAACGGCTTGAACAGTTCGAGCGCCATC
>JAYUEY010000193.1:0-29524 GCA_043739005.1 Tardiphaga sp. | reverse complement strand
GCCAGAGTCGTGACGCCCAATCCGAAAACCTCCGGCGGTGCGCGCTGGAATTATCTCGCGGCATGGGGTTATGCCGAGCAGAAATTCGGCAGCGTCGATAAGGCGAAAAAGTTCGTGGGCGATCTGTTTGCCAACGTGCCAGTGCTGGATACCGGCGCGCGCGGCTCGACCGTGACTTTCGTGGAGCGCGGCGTCGGTGACGTGTTGTTGGCATGGGAGAATGAAGCATTTCTCGCGCAGCGCGAATTTGGTAAAGACAAGTTCGAGATCGTGACGCCGCCGCGCTCTATTTTGGCGGAGCCGCCGGTCGCGGTCGTCGATGCCGTGGCCGATAAGAAAGGCACTCGCGCCGTCGCGGAGGCCTATCTGAAATACTGGTACACCAAGGACGGTCAAGAGATCGCTGCGCGCAACTCCTACCGCCCGCGCGATCCCGAGATCGCGAAGAAGTACGAGGCGTCGTTCCCGAAGCTTGAACTGTTTACGATCGATCAGGCGTTCGGCGGCTGGACGAAAGCGCAGAAGGACCACTTCGCCGAAGGCGGCATCTTCGATCAGATTTATAAGAACTGATGTTTTGACTCGTAAGGGGACGATGTGAGCGCCACGACCGCAGCGGGACGACGCAGCACGCTGCCGGGATTCGGGATCACGATGGGCCTGACGCTCGCGTGGTTGTCGCTGATCGTTCTGATTCCGCTGGCAGGACTGTTCCTGAAGACGTCCGAACTCTCGCTTGATCAATTCTGGGGCATCCTCACCAGCCGCCGCACATTGAATGCGCTCAAAACCTCGTTCGGGCTCGCGTTTCTCGCAGCGATCGTCAACCTCGTGATGGGGATGGTGATCGTCTGGGCGCTGGTGCGCTATCGATTCCCTGGCCGCCGTCTGTTCGACGCGATCGTCGATATTCCCTTCGCGCTGCCGACGGCCGTTGCAGGCGTTGCGCTGACGGCGCTGTTCGCCCAGCAAGGCTGGCTCGGTGCGCCGCTCGCTGAGTTAGGCATCAAGGTCGCCTTTACGCCGGTCGGTATCTTCGTCGCGATGGTGTTTATCGGCATTCCCTTCGTGGTGCGCACCGTGCAGCCGGTGCTGCTCGATCTCGATGCCGAAATCGAGGAAGCCGCCGCCAGCCTCGGCGCAAGCCGTTGGAATACGATCCGGCGCGTCATTCTCCCAAGCCTCGTGCCGGCGATGCTGACCGGCTTCGCATTGGCGTTTGCGCGGGCCGTCGGTGAATATGGCTCGGTCATTTTTATCGCCGGCAACCTACCGAATATTTCGGAGATCGCACCGCTGCTGATTGTGATCCGGTTGTCGGAGTTTCGCTATGCCGATGCGACCGCGATTGCCGTCGTGATGCTCCTTGTGTCCTTCGCGATCATTTTCATCATCAACCGCCTGCAACGCTGGGCGCAGACCCGCGCGCCGGTGTCGTGATGGCGGTGATCGATGTGACGCTTCCAGAAAATCCAAGCCAACCGGTGTTCGTTCGCCGTGAGACGCGAACCGAGCCGCGCGCGGTGCGTTTTGTTCTGATCACGTTGACGATTGCGTTTCTCACGGTCTTCGTCGTGCTGCCGCTCGTGCTGGTTTTCGCGCAGGCGTTTTCGAAGGGCGTCGTCGGCTACATCGACGCCCTCGGCGATCCCGAGGCATGGTCGGCGATCCGGCTGACGCTCATCGTGGCGGCGATTTCGGTCGGCCTCAATCTGGTGTTCGGTCTGGTCGCTGCATGGGCCGTGACCAAGTTCGAGTTTCGCGGCAAGACGCTGTTGATCTCGCTGATCGACTTGCCGTTCTCGGTCAGTCCCGTCATTTCAGGTCTGGTCTTTGTGCTGCTGTTCGGCGCGCAGGGTTATTTCGGGCCGTGGCTGAGTGCGCATGGGTTTCAGGTGCTGTTCTCGTTGCCGGGCATCGCGCTGGCGACGACCTTCGTGACGTTTCCCTTCGTCGCCCGCGCGCTCATCCCGCTGATGCAGGAGCAGGGCACGCAGGAAGAAGAGGCCGCGATCTCGCTTGGTGCATCCGGCCTGCAGACGTTTTTCCGCGTGACCCTGCCCAATATCAAATGGGGCGTGCTGTACGGCGTGCTGTTGTGTAACGCGCGCGCAATGGGTGAATTCGGCGCGGTCTCCGTGGTGTCGGGTCACATTCGCGGCGAGACCAACACGATGCCGCTGTTGGTCGAAATCCTCTATAATGAATATCAGTTCGTGGCTGCCTTCGCGATTGCATCGCTGCTGGCGCTGCTGGCGCTGGTGACTTTGATCGTGAAGACGTTCCTTGAACGCAATCTGGATGAAGGACTGAAACCGCGTGACGATTGAAGTTCAGAACATTGTTAAAAAATTCGGGGCCTTCGCAGCACTCGACGGCGTCGATCTCAAGGTCGAAGACGGCGAACTCGTGGCGCTGCTGGGGCCGTCAGGTTCGGGAAAGACGACGCTGCTGCGGATCATCGCCGGGCTCGACTGGCCGGATTCGGGATCGGTAAAATTCGACGGCGAAGATGCGCTGTCACGCGGTGCCGGCGAGCGCCATGTCGGTTTCGTGTTTCAACATTATGCTTTGTTTCGGCACATGACGGTGTTCGAGAACGTCGCTTTCGGCTTGCGCGTGCAGCCGCGCGCCATCCGCAAGGACGAGGCGACGATCCGTGCCCGCGTGAAAGAACTGCTCGACCTTGTGCAGCTCGATTGGCTGGCGCAGCGCTATCCAAGCCAACTCTCCGGCGGCCAGCGCCAACGCATTGCGCTGGCGCGTGCGCTAGCGATCGAACCGCGCATCCTGCTGCTCGATGAGCCGTTCGGCGCTCTCGATGCCAAGGTGCGCAAGGAATTGCGCAAATGGCTGCGCTCGCTGCATGAGGAAATTCACGTCACCTCGATCTTCGTGACGCACGATCAGGAAGAGGCGCTCGAAGTCGCCAACCGCGTCGTGGTGATGGACAAGGGCAAGATCGAACAGATCGGCACGCCGGGCGAGGTCTATGATAATCCTGCGACGGCCTTCGTACATTCTTTCATCGGCGAGTCGATCATGCTGCCGGTCGACGTCCGCAATGGCCGTGTCGAACTCGACGGCCGCGCGCTCGACATCGATGCATCCGGCGCTGCGACCGGTGCGTCGAAGCTGTTCGTGCGCCGCCACGACATGCAGGTCGGCCCAGCCGGGTCGGGTGCGTTGCAGGGCACGGTGAAGCATGTGCGCTCGTTCGGGCCAATCCAGCGCGCCGACATCGCACTCGCCGCCCAGCATGGCGATACGCTAGTCGAGATCGACGCGCCGCGTGATAACCCGCTCTCGCCGGGCGATGTGATTGGCCTCAAGCCACGCCGGTTCCGGATTTTCGCGGCGGAGGCGTAGCGCCGCCCCAATAGCTGCCGTCACCCCCGCGGGGGTGACGCAGAATACGTAGCCAAGATGCAGCCGCCAATTCGCCCGCGTTCACCATTCAGCCACTGTTGATGTGCAACAACCAGTTCGTCGTCGCATGGTCTGGCAGAAAACCGGAAGGCTAGTTGTCCGGCAGGTTCTTTTTCGAAAGGTCCTTTTTCGAAAGGTCCTTTTCCAAAAAGGTACTTTTCCAGAAAATGCGATGGGGATGGCTGGGGACACTTCGATGACACGCACGGCGATTGCTTTACTGGGGACGTTGTTGCTGGGCGGCTGTGCGTCGGATGTCGTGCAGACGGCGTCGGAACAGCCCACCATGTATCTCAGCATGGCCAATGGCGGCGCGAAGCTCGATCCGGTCGCGGCAGCCTCGATGATCTCGCTGTACCGCAAGAATAACGGCCTCGGGCCTGTCGTCGTCGATCCTGCGCTGATGGCTTTGGCCGAACAACAGTCGACCGCAATGGCCAAGCGCAACAAGATGGATCATGACGTCGCGGGGCCGCTCGGCAAGCGCCTCAATGCGGCCGGCTATCCGGCGGCGACGGCGGTCGAGAACATTTCAGCCGGTTATCACACCATGGCGGAAGCCTTTTCGGGCTGGCGGGATTCGCCGCCGCACCGTGCCAATATGCTGAAAACCGGGGTGAACAAGCTCGGTATTGCCGCCGTCTATGCGCCCGGCACCAAATATAAGGTGTTCTGGACCATGATGCTGGCCTCGACCGATCAGGGCTAACCTCTCACTCAGCACCGTTTCGGCAATTGACGGCGGCGGCTGGGACAGCCACGGTGTCTTTTTGCATTGCGGTATAATTCAGCCATGACAAATTCCGACGGCACCTGGATGGATACGGCGCGGCGGGTTCTTGTGCTGCAGGGCGGCGGCGCGCTCGGTGCCTATCAGGCCGGGGCCTTCGAGGCGTTATGCGCCTGCACCTTCGCGCCCGACTGGGTTGCCGGCATTTCGATCGGCGCGATTAATGCGGCCTTGATTGCCGGCAATCCGCCTGACAAGCGCCATGCGGCGCTAGATGCGTTCTGGACCCGAGTCACATCGCAGGTCTCGATACCTGCGATCCCGTGGGACACCGGCGATATA
Organism: Tardiphaga sp.; assembly: GCA_043739005.1. Classification (GTDB taxonomy): domain Bacteria; phylum Pseudomonadota; class Alphaproteobacteria; order Rhizobiales; family Xanthobacteraceae; genus Tardiphaga. Next base: position 25,023 of record JAYUEY010000193.1, on the reverse strand, counting down.
TTCAACGCTGCGTTCAACGAGTTGAATGCGAGCTTCATCGCGGTGGCCGGTGTGCCCGGCTTTTTCAAGCCGCGCGTCCCACCGGTGATGTTTCAACCGAAAGACGATTTGACCAGACTGAGCATCTACGACACCGAACCGCTGCGCGAGACGCTGCTGGAACTGGTCGATTTCGATCTGATCAACCGCAAGGACGGTGTTCGCCTCAGCGTCGGCGCGGTTGATGTTCAAAGTGGCAGCCAACTCTATTTCGACAGTCATCGTGATATGATCGGGCCTGAGCACATCATGGCGTCGGCCGCGCTGCCGCCAGGCTTTCCGGCGATCAAGATCGGCGACTCTTATTACTGGGACGGCGGACTGGCATCGAACACGCCGCTTGATCACGTCATGCGCCACAAGGGCAATGACAATTTGCTGGTGTTTCAGCTCGATCTGTTCAGCGCCAAGGGCAACCTGCCGACTTCGATCGCGGAGATCGCAGAGCGCGGCAAGGACATTCGCTTTGCCAGCCGCACAGCGGTCACGGCGAAGAAAGAGCGCAAGCTCTACAATGCGAATAAAAATTCGGATGAGCATGCCGTCGAGGGATCGTCCCGTCATGGTGCCGTCACGGTGTTGCAGTTGATCTATCGCAGCGCCGTGCCCGAAGTGGCGTCGCGCGATTATAATTTTTCGCCGCTGGCGATCCGCGAGCATCGCAGCGCCGGCCAGCACGACATCGACCGCGCAATGAAACACCGCGAATGGCTGGCACCGCCGCCGCCGGGCGAACGCATGGTGGAATATGTGCTGACCGACGATGACGAGCGCCCGGTGCAGCGTCGATAAAGTTCAGATAAGCAGGAGAGAATGATGGTGACGTTGACAGGCAAGACCGCAGTCGTGACGGGATCGACCAGTGGCATCGGGCTCGCTTATGCGCGCACGCTGGCAGGCGCGGGCGCAAACATCGTCATCAACGGCATGGGCGATGCCGCCGCGATCGAGGCCGAGCGCGCTAAGATCGAAGCCGACTTCAAAGTGAAGTGCGTCTATTCACCGGCCGACATGACCAAGCCCGCCGAGATCGCGGCGATGGTCGCGCTCGGTGAAAGCTCGTTCGGCTCGGTCGATATTCTCATCAACAATGCCGGCATCCAGTTCGTCTCGCCGATCGAGGATTTTCCGATCGAGAAATGGGATGCGATCATCGCGATCAATCTGTCGTCGGCATTTCACGGCATCCGCGCCGCCGTGCCTTTGATGAAGAAACAGGGCTGGGGCCGCATCATCAATACGGCGTCGGCGCATTCGCTGGTCGCGTCGCCGTTCAAGTCGGCCTATGTCGCCGCCAAGCACGGCATCGCCGGCCTGACCAAGACCATTGCGCTTGAACTGGCGACCCACAAGATCACCTGCAACTGCATCTCGCCGGGCTATGTCTGGACGCCGCTAGTCGAAAAGCAGATTCCCGACACGATGAAGGCGCGCGGCCTGACGAAAGAGCAGGTCATTCACGACGTGCTCCTGGAAGCGCAGCCGACCAAGGAGTTCGTCACGTCCGAGCAGGTCGCGGCGATGGCGCTGTTTTTGTGCGGCGACGATGCCAGCCAGATCACCGGCGCGAATCTGTCGATGGATGGTGGCTGGACGGCGGCTTAGTTTTCTACAAAGGCTGACGCGAGGTGTGCCGGATGTAGAGGATGTCTATCGTCTCACTGATGAGGCGATAGAATATCTTGAACGGATATCTGACAACGCTTGCGACGCGAATGTGAGGTCGCTGCAACACGCGCGGAGCGGATTCGGGGGCGTCGTGATCCGGGTCATGACGTCTTCAATGCGCTGACCAATGGACTGCGCCACGGCCCGACCTGCATAGTCGTTATAATATTTGGCGATCTGATCGAGGTCTGACAGCGCACGCCGAGAAAAGACCAGCTTCATGCGCCACGAAATTTGGCGAATACAGCTTTGACCTCGGCCTCAGACGCGAGGTCGCCCGCATCGATAGACGCCATTGCCGCATCGATAATCCGCAAGTCTTCCTGTGACGCAACGTAATCGCGCGCCTCAAGTTCGGTCTCGATTTCCATCGCGACAGAAACCAGTTCATCCTGCGCCGCTTCGGGCCAGGATTGCACACGCTCCAAGAGGGATTTCAGGGCGCTCGCGGTCATTCCATCTTATAGCACGATCCGCAGATGTCAGCCACGCCCACCTGAGCCCCGCTTGGCGAACGGCGAAACGCGAAACCCGAATTGCTTGGTCGTGATGACGAACAGCACGATCGTGAGAAATACCAGTGCAATCGATAGCGACGCCGCTGCGCCATAGCCGCCGAAGCGCGGAATCAGCACGAGGCAGAGCCCGGCATTAACGACGAAGGCCATCGCATAGGCCAGGGCGCAAAGGTTCTGCTTGCCCGCCATGTTTAGGAAACGCTCGATCGGGCCGACCATCGAGCGCACCACAAGGCCGATCGCCAGCACATACATCATGCCGTAGCCTTCGACGAATTGCGGCCCGAACAGCCACAGCATCGGCTTGCCGAGCGCGAGTAGGATGGCGGTCGCGACCAGCGACGGCCAGAAGGTGAGGCGGATTGCGTGCGACAGATACGCGGCCAGCCGATCCTTGTCGCCCGCCGCATGGAGTTCGCTAAAGCGATGCGCCGATGACGCGGCGATTGCGTAATGAATGAACGACACCAGGATCAACGTTTTGACAACAGCGTAATAGACGCCGACTTCGTCGGACGGCCGGAATTGCTGCAGCAGCAGAATGTCCGTGTAGCTCAGCAGCAGATAGAAGCCCTCGACCAGCACCATCGGAATCGATGTCGCAAGCCAGCCACGCACATCGATGCGCCACGGGCCCTGAGGCGTGATTTGTGTCAATCGCTTGTTGAGCGGGAAAAATTGACCGAGCATCGCAATCCACACTGCGATTGCGCTCAGCGCCATTGCGCCTGTCGCATCCACACCGAAGCCGAACACCGCGATGCCGACTGCGAAGCCGATAATCAGAACCTGCCGGATCACGAAGGCCGGCACCAGCGCCAGTTTCATCCAGTCATAGGCGCGCGCCATGCCGTCCTGAATATTGGCGGCGACGAATGCGGGAAGCGTGAGCAGGCCGAGATAGAGCGGTACGATCATGTTGGGATCGATGCGCGGCGACATCAGCTTGATCAATCCAGCCAAAGCGAGGCAGATCACGCTGCAGCCGCCAAATGCCATCCAGCGCGCGCCCGTCTGATAGCCGCGCAGCAATTCGATCTCGCCGGTGGCGCGGTACTGCGGAATAAGTTTTTGCGAGGTCGGCGACATACCGAAGTCGAGCACGCAGCCGAGCATCAGCACCCACGTCCAGACATAGACATAGACGCCATAATCGGTCGTGCCCATCCAGCGCGCGAGCAGGATCTGGGAGACATAAGCGAGACCGGCGCTGAAAATCCGGATCGCGAAGACAGTGATCGCGGCGCGGTTCGTCGCCGATGTCTCATGCGCGCCGCTGAACATCGCTTTCAGCCGCGCGAGCGGGCTTCGGTCGGTAGCGGCATCGGGTCGGGCTTCGATCGCGCTCACGGCACATGTCCTCGGCCGCTCGAATGAGCGCGGCGCGGCGTTATCGTGGCAAGGATTGCTTAAGATTTGGTGGCGGGATGCCTGGAATTGGCGCCGCAATTTCGCCTGAACTTAATTCAGGTTGACGTTGAATTCATAGGCTTTGTCGCCGCCGACCAGCGTGAACTTCAGCGCCGCGCCGTCCGCCTTGACGCCCGGCGGCAGGCCATCGAGTTCGAATGCAAATCGCCGCAGGCCAAGCGGGGAACTCTCGATGAGCTTCGGCACCGGCAGCGCCCAGTCCGGCGTTGGGCCTTCGACGAACAGATGCGCAAACACACCATTCGGTGCGGCGACATCGACGATCGCGCGCGAGGCCCCATCGCGTCGGACGTCACGAATCGTGAGCGGATTGGGGTCGCCGATGATCGCGGGCTTCGGCACGGTATCGAGCGCTGCGAGCAGTGCGGCATCCTGGGTGCTGACGACGCCATTGAAGGCCAGTTCGGCCTCCGCTTCGACGGGGATGCAGAGCTTTTCGCACACCGCGTAATTGATCGATGCGCGCAGCGTGACGGGTTTGTCGGACGATTTGGAGACGATCCTCAGCGGCAGCACCACTTGCGTCTTGTAGCCGAGCGACACGCCGCCCGCGCCGTCGTCGAAGCTTGTTGGAGCCGGCCATAAAATAGTCACAGCCTCGACATTGTCCGATTTCGAGAAGTCGATCCGTGGCGGGACGCCGGAATCGCCGGGCGTGCGCCAATAGGTCTTCCAGCCCGGCTGCAACGCGAAAGCGATCCCGCCGAGCAGCACCTGCGCACTGCGCGAACCGGCGAGCAGGCGGACTGCCGAATGGCCATCATTCAACCATGGCGACGCATCGTCGGCGCGCGCCTGCGTCATCGCAAAGGTGACTGCGATGGCGATCAGGAATCGAACGGGAACCGCTGAGGGCATGGAGACATCTCTCGAAAAGAAAAAGGCTTACGCAATCGCAGCATATGGGACCACTGACTTAGCCGTGATGATGACTGTCATGGGAATGCGCTTAAGCTGCGTCATCGTGATGGCGGTACACGCTTGATTGACAGAATTTGCACCCGATATCAGGATGGAAGTCAACGAAAGAGCCGCCGATGGATCCTGCGCCCAAACGCTCGAAGCCCCGTTCCTCTTCGCGCAAGACGAAAACCGCGATCGAGATGCGCGACGGCGAAGGTTATCTCGACGGGCAGTTGCTCATCGCGATGCCGGTCATGGACGATGAGCGTTTCGCGCGCTCCGTCATCTATGTCTGCGCGCATTCGTCGGAAGGCGCGATGGGCATCATCGTCAATCGCCCCGCCGGCAGCCTCGATTTCTCCGATTTGCTGGTGCAACTCGACATCATCAAAAAGGGTGAACGCATCGCGCTACCGGAAAGTGCCGAGAGCATGAAGGTGCTGAAGGGCGGCCCGGTCGAGACCGGACGCGGCTTCGTGCTGCATTCCAGCGACTTCTTTATCGAAGATGCGACGCTACCGATCGACGAAGGCATCTGCCTCACGGCCACGGTGGACATCCTCAAGGCGATCGCCGCCGGCGGCGGACCCAAGCACGCCATTCTCGCGCTCGGCTATGCCGGCTGGGCACCGGGGCAGCTCGAAACCGAGATTCAGGGCAATGGCTGGCTGCATTGTGCGGCGGATGCCGATCTGATTTTCGGCCGTGACGTCGAGGAGAAATATCTTCGTGCGTTGAATAAAATCGGTATCGATCCGGGCATGTTGTCAACCGAGGCCGGACACGCCTGACAGCGACCGCGTCAGTTTTGCTGGTCATCAAGGAACATGCCTCGACCGCCGTGTTCGGCATGTCGCCTTCGATCGTCGGGCATGGCTATGACGGATCGACAGCGAGTTCATAGCCGTTAAAAAACAGCGACGCGATTTGGCTTAGCTCGCCGCCTCTAACCGTTCCTCGGTCAGCATCCGCATTGCGGCATCGGCATCCATAGGTTCGCCAAAAGCAAAGCCCTGCGCATATTCGCAGCCGAGTTGGTACAATTCGACGGCATCGGAGTCGGTCTCCGCGCCTTCGGCAACGACATCCATGCCGAGGTCATGCGCTAGTGCGATAATCGATTTCAGGATGACCGGGCGGGTGCCGCGGCTGGTGGTGCGCACGAAGGACTGGTCGATCTTGATGGTGTCGAACGGGAAGCGTTGAAGATAAGCGAGCGACGAATGACCGGTGCCGAAATCGTCGAGCGACAAGCCCGTACCGAGTTCGCGAATCCGATGCAGCATCTGTGCGGCATGCTCCGGATTTTCCATCACCAGCGACTCCGTCAATTCCAGCTTCAGTGTGCCGCGCGCGACCGACGAGCGCGACAGCACGGTACGGATGTCGTGCAACAGATCATGGCGCAGCAACTGGCGGGATGAAACGTTGACGCTGGCGAAAATCGGCTCGCGTGAGCGCATCGCGCGCTGCCACACTGCGAGTTGCTTTGCGGTCTGGTCGAGGACGAACATGCCGAGATCGATGATGAGCCCGGTTTCTTCGGCGATCGCGATGAATTCGACCGGCGACATGCGGCCGAGCTTCGGATGATCCCAGCGCGCCAGCGCCTCGAATCCCGCGATCGAGCGATCTTCCAGCCGTACAATCGGCTGATACAAAATGGTGATTTCCTGCCGCTCGATGGCGCGGCGCAATTCGGATTCTAGTGTCAGGCGATCGGTCTTGCGCGCACGCATGACCGGCTTGTAGACGTCGATGCGGTCGCCGCCGATGCGCTTGGAATGATACATCGCAAGCTCGGCGTCCTTGATGATCTCGTCAGTGATCGTCGTGGTCGCATCGCTGAGCGCGAGGCCGATCGAGGCGGTGAGAAAAATCTCGCGCTCGTTGAAGGCGATCGGCGCGCGGATCGTTTTGCGGATCGTTTCAGCAAAGGCTGTGACGCGCGCCAAATCCTGTTCGGACATTAGGATCAGGCCGAACTGATCGCCGGCCAAACGCGCTAGCGTATCCTGTGGCTTGAGGATGCGGGTCAGGCGGCGGGCCAGCGTCAACAGAATGGAATCGCCGACCGCGATGCCGACGGAATCGTTAACCTGTTTGAAGCGGTCGAGGTCGATCACCATGATCGTGGGCCGCATCGCCGGCACGGTCTTGGAGAAATTCGCCACCGCATTGAGGCGATCGATGAACAGCTTGCGGTTCGGCAGGCCGGTCAGGTTGTCGTGCACCGAGTCGTGCAGCATGCGTTCTTCGGCGTTCTTGGTTTCGGTCACGTCGGTCAGCGTGCCGACGACGCGCGAAACTTCGCCATCGGAGCCGACGACCGGACGCGCCTTCAACGCGAACCACATGAAATGACCATCCGGCGTGCGCAGCCGGAAATCCTGCACGAGGCGACCGCGACGCTGGTCGAGCACGCTGTCGAGCGCCGCGCGAAACCGATCCTGATCCAGCGGATGCAGCACTTCGAGCCACTTCGCGGCCGGGCCTTCAAGCGTGCCGCGTTTCAGCCCAAGCAAGGCTTCGGTCTCGGGACTAGTGAACACCTTGTCGGCGGAGACGTCCCAATCCCAGATCAGATCGCCGGAGCCGACCAGCGCCAAAGCGCGGCGCTCGACATCGGAGACGACGCCGTTGGTCGCGCCGCCGCCGGCGAAAGCGTGTTGCATCACCGTGAAGCCGATCAGCATGACAATGAGCACGAGGCCGCCAAGGAGAGCCGGGCCGACAATGTCGTTGGTCACGGAGCCTGCGACCGTCATGCCTGCCGCGATCACCCAGACCAGCAGCAGGAACCAGGTCGGGATCAGCAAGACAGCGCGATCAAAACCCTGCGTCGAGAGATAGACGATCAGGCCGAACCCAAAGACGGCAATCAACAGCAGCGATATCCGCGCGATGCCGGACGCGACCGCCGGATCGAACAGCGCGAGTGCAACCAGCGAGCCTAAAAAAGCCAGCCAGCCGAGCGTGATGTGCGCATAGCGCACATGCCATCGACTGAGATTGAGATAGGCAAACAGGAACACCAAAAGTGTCGCCGCGAGCATCGCCTCGCCGGCCGAGCGCCAGATGCGCTCCGAACCGGCGGACATGTCGAGCACCTTGCCCCAGAAACCGAAATCGACACCGATGTAAACAAGGACCGCCCACGCCAGAGCGGCGGCGGCCGGAAACATTATGCTGCCTTTGACAACGAACAGGATGGTCAGCACCAGCGCCAACAGACCCGAAATGCCGATGACAATGCCCTGATACAGCGTGAAGGAGTTGACCTTGTCCTTGTAGGCTTCCGGCTCCCACAGATAGAGCTGCGGCAGCTTGTCGGTGCGCAATTCCGCGACGAAGGTGATGACCGCGCCCGGATCGAGCGTGACGCGGAAAATGTCAGCGGTAGCAGAGTCCTGTCGTTCGGGGCGATCGCCGGTCGAAGGCGTCAGCGTTGCAATCCGCGACAGCCCGAGATCGGGCCACAGCAACCCCGACGAGACGATGCGGTAATGCGGCGCGACGATGAGACGATCGAGTTGGTCGTCGGTATTGTTGGCGAGCGCGAACACCACCCAGTTCTGGCCGCCTTCGCGCGCGCGCACTTCAACTCGGCGGACGATGCCGTCGGGGCCAGGCGCGGTCGAAACCTGGATGCGGTCACCTTCGCTGCGTTGATGATCTAAAATGCCCGTGAGATCGATCGCCGGCGCGTCGCTGCGCACGCTGACCGCGTCGACGGCGCGTGCGGGCGCTGCCGAGAACGCCGTCATGACGAGCGCCAGGCAAAGCGCAGAGAGCGCCAGCAACGAGTTCGGACGCAAGGTCAGTTCTCCGCGTTCACTATTGTTTCCGACCTGCACTCGGAATGTGCGCCGGCGAGACATCGGCGGCTGCAACGCGGCCGCCGATGCCTGTCATAAATGACACGAACGTGAAGCAAAACAAAGGGTTTCTGCAGATGCTCGCTGATTAAACGACCAACACAATTTTGCCAATATGTTGGCTGCTCTCCATCCGCGTATGGGCTTCGGAAGCCTTTTCCAGCGGGAATGTCGCGTCGATCAGCGGCTTTACCTTGCCATCGCGGATCAGGGGCATGACGTTCGTTTCGATCGCAGCGACCATCGCGGCCTTATCGGCATTCGTGCGCGGGCGCAGCGTCGAACCTGTGTGGTGCAGCCGCTTCATCATCAGCTTGGCAAAATTCACCGTCGCCTTCGGGCCGCCAAGGAAGGCGATCTGTACGATGCGGCCGTCCATCGCGGCGATCTCGTAATTCTTGTCGATGTAGTCGCCGCCGACCATGTCGAGGATCAGGTTGACGCCTTTGCCATCGGTGAGTTTCTTGACCTCTTCGACGAAATCCTGCGTTTTGTAATTGATCGCGTGATCCGCGCCCAATTTGGCGCAGGCATCGGCCTTGTCCTGCGAGCCGACGGTGACGATGACCTTTGCGCCGAAGGCTTTCGCGAGCTGAATCGCCATCGTACCGATCCCCGATGAGCCGCCGTGAATCAACAACGTCTCGCCTGACTTCAAGCCGCCGCGCTCAAACACATTGTGCCAGACCGTCATCAGCGTTTCCGCCGTGGCACCGGCTTCCTGCATCGTCAACGCATCAGGTACGGTGATCGCCTGCGCGTCTTGCGCGATGCAATATTGCGCGTAGCCGCCGCCGGCGACGAGCGACATGACTTTGTCGCCGATCTTGTGTTTGGTGACGCCATCACCGACCGCGACGACTTCGCCTGATATTTCGAGGCCGGGCAGGTCGCTCGCACCGGGCGGCGGCGGATAGGCACCAGAGCGCTGCGCAACATCCGGGCGATTGACGCCTGCGGCCGCGACCTTGACGAGAAGTTCGCCATTGCCGGGGGTCGGCAGCGCGCGGGTCTCGGGCTGCAAGACTTCGGGTCCGCCAGGTTTGGTGATCGCGACGGCTGTCATTTGCTCTGGCAAAGGCATGGTGTGTCCCTAGGTGTCGGCTTTATATTGAAGCGAGGCCCTGATTAGCCAGCAAGGCGGGCACTGGCAACCTCGGCTTATCAACTTGGCGGATGGAGACAAATATGGCGCGCGACGATGACGACGCCCCGACGATCAAGACTGCGCACACGATCGGGCAGGATCTATCACTGCTGTCTGTCGATGAACTCGCTGCACGGGTCCGCTTGCTGAATGACGAAATCGTGCGACTGAAGGCGACGATCGATAAGAAAACGGCGAGCAGGGATGCAGCTGCGACCTTCTTCAAATCGTCATGAAGGCCAACATGGTTAACCAAATCTAACAACAACCCTGCGTTTACGCTCTATTAAGCTTTCTGCTTTATGACTAGAGGCTGTCCTTGTTTGGACACCGAGTGGCTCCTGTCACTCTGTTTGACGCCTCCCTGTTATCCAACTTTAAAAGCCGCCGGAAACGGCGGCTCTTTTTTGCGTTGTGGTACCAGCGCCGGTTCGCGTTAACCCTCGCCGCGATCGGTTTGCGGTATGGCTGGACTCCCATCGGCACGCGCGTAATGATTTGTTTATCATAGGCCAGCGTAACAACGTTGGCAGCGTGTCCAGTGGCGTGAGGCAGTTTTCAATGGCGGATCGGATGCATAGTCCTGGCGGACTTGTTCAGTTCAGCGAGCGGTTGACGAATTCCGCAGCCTTCACTGTGCTGTTTCGTGAGGGCATGGACCTCGTCGAGGAGACCGCAGCCTATCTCGATGGCGCGGGGCGCTCCGAGGCGAAAGCGCTGGAACGTGCCGTCTCACTGACCTACGCCACCGAAAGCATGCGCCTGACGACCCGGTTGATGCAGCTCGCCTCTTGGCTGTTGTTGCATCGTGCGGTCAAGGAAGGCGAGATGACGCTCAGCCAGGCCAATCGCGAAAAGACCAAGGTCAAGCTTTCGGCTGCCGATCCCGGTGCCGACGACATGCTCGAAAAACTGCCGGTGCCATTGCAGGATCTGATCGGGCGCTCGATGCTGCTGCAGATCAAGGTGCGCCGTCTCGATGCCACGATGCATGTCGATGTCGCCACCCGCGCGCCGATCGGCAATCCGCTTGTGCCGCAACTCAACATGCTGAAGGCAGCGTTTGAAGGGTGACGCTTTGCAGCGATCCCTTTGAATCGATCCGTAAGCAAAACGCCCCGGCACAACCGGGGCGTTTTCGTATTTGGCGAATCTGATGCGCGAGGCGCGATCAATCCTTCTTGAGGAAGCCTGAGAACTTCTTTTGGAAACGCGAGACGCGACCACCGCGATCGAGCATCTGCTGGGTGCCGCCGGTCCAGGCCGGGTGCGACTTGGAATCGATGTCCAGGTTCAGCTTGTCGCCTTCTTTGCCCCAAGTCGAACGGGTGAGATATTCGGTACCATCGGTCATGACGACCGTGATGGTGTGATAATCGGGGTGGGTTTCGGCTTTCATGACGTGTCCTTCGGCGCGCTCGCGCCATATGCTCGTGGTTCCAAGAAGGCTTGCAAATAGACTGAAATGGCTGGATTTCGCCGGTCTATATCGCAGGTCGCGGCTCAAAACAAGCTGCGCGCCGCCCCGAATGGCCCGTCGCCTCTGTTGCTAGACCTCGTGATGCTCCCTATTTGAGGCGGACAGAGCGGTGATCGGAATGACATGAGCGTAGTCGAACGGCTTGACGACCCAAAACCTGCTTCCGAGAGTCCCGCGCCGGTACCGCCGCTATTGATCAATCCGGCGGTCGCGCCGGAGGTCACCCCGCCGGTAAAGCGCGCCAGACTCCGGCCTCTGCTGTCGCTGGCACCCTATGTCGGACGGTATCGCACACGGGCCATCTTCGCGTTGATCTCGCTGACCATTGCCGCCTTGACCACTCTGACCGTCCCCGTCGCGGTGCGGCGCATGATCGACTTCGGCTTCAGCCCCGAAGGCATTGCGATGATCAACAGCTATTTCAGCGTGATGATCGCGCTGGTGGCTGTGCTCGCGCTCGCCAGCGCGATGCGGTATTATCTCGTAATGACGATCGGCGAACGGATCGTTGCGGATTTGCGCAGCGACGTCTTCGCGCATCTGACATCACTGTCGCCAGCATTTTTTGATTCATCGCGCAGTGGCGAATTGATCTCGCGGCTGACCGCCGACACCACGCAGATCAAATCCGCCGTCGGCGCATCGGTATCAATCGCGCTGCGCAATGTCATGCTATTTATCGGCGCGACCGCGATGATGGTCGTGACCAGCCCACGACTGTCGTTGTTCGTGCTGCTCGCGATTCCGCTGATCGTGTTGCCTCTGGTTGCTTTCGGGCGTTGGGTGCGGCGTCTGTCGCGCACCGCGCAGGATACGCTTGCGGATGCGTCTGCTTATGCGTCCGAGTTGATCGGCGCAATCCGCACTGTGCAGGCCTATACCAATGAGCGGCTCGCCAACAAGCGCTTCGCCGGCGACGTCGAGCAGGCCTATAATGCGGCACGCGGCTCGACATGGGCACGCGCGGTGCTGACCGCCGTTATCATCTTCATCGTCTTCACCAGCGTCGTCATCATTCTGTGGGTCGGCTCCAACGATGTGCTGACCGGCACGATCACGCCAGGTCGCCTCGGCCAGTTCATCCTGTATGCGGCTTTCGCCGCGTCCAGCCTCGGCCAGCTCAGCGAAGTCTGGGGCGAGGTGTCGGCGGCGTCGGGCGCAGCCGAACGGCTGTTCGAAATCATGAATGTGAAATCGGACATTTCGGCGCCAGCGACGGTGCGCGCTTTGCCGACGCCGCCGCGCGGCGATGTCGTGCTCGATCACGTGACATTCGCCTATCCGACGCGGCCCGACACGCTCGCGCTCGACAATGTGTCGCTGGCCGTGCGGGCCGGTGAGAAGGTTGCCATTGTCGGCCCCTCTGGTGCGGGCAAGAGTACGTTGTTTCATCTGCTGTTGCGGTTCTACGATCCGGCGGCAGGGACGATCACTCTGGATGGCGTGCCGATCCGCGCTGCAGACCCGACCGATGTTCGTGCGCGAATAGCTCTCGTTGCGCAGGACTCTGTCGTCTTCGCGATGTCCACGCGCGATAATATTCGCTTCGGCCGTCCCGACGCCAACGACGCCGATGTGATGCGCGCCGCTGATCTGGCGCATGCGACCGAGTTTATCGAGCGCTTGCCGCAAGGCTTCGATACGCAACTCGGTGAACGCGGCGTGACGTTGTCGGGCGGCCAGCGCCAACGCATCGCGATCGCGCGGGCGATCCTGCGTGATGCGCCGCTGCTGCTGCTCGACGAAGCGACGTCGTCTCTGGATGCCGAGTCCGAGACGCTGGTGCAGACCGCCCTTGAGGAATTGATGAAACATCGCACGACGCTGGTGATCGCACATCGCTTGGCGACCGTGTTGTCCTGCGATCGCATTATCGTCATCGATCGCGGCCGGATTGTCGAACAGGGGACCCACGCCTCGCTCGTTTCCGCGGGTGGTCTTTACGCGCGGCTGGCGCGGTTGCAGTTTCAGGGTGCTTGATCAGGACGCGATCGGCACCCACGCCATTTTGCGCACCGGGCGCGTCGAGCCCGGGTTAAAATCTTCGCCGGCATCGACGAAGCCGTTGCGCTCATAAAAATGGATGGCACGAAAATTGTCGGCGTTCACCTTGAGCGTCACGCCGTCGGGCGAGAGGCGTTTGGTTTCATCGACCAAGGCGGTTGCGATCTTTGATCCCTGATGCGCAGGTGCAACAACGAGCTGATCGAGATAGCCAGATGCGTCGATCGTGACGAAGCCGGCCATCGCGCCATTGCTTTCGGCGACGATCACAATGGCGTTCGGCACCAACTCGTTGCGCCAGCGCTCGCGCCACCAGTCCACGCGGGCGTCGAAATCGATTGATGGATAGGCCAGTTTCCACGTGTCCAGCCACAACCCGATCGACGGCTCCTGATCCGCTTCGCGATACGGCCGCAGGTGAAACGTCGCGCTCATCGGATCAGCGCTCGGTCAGCTTCAGTTCGATGCGACGGTTACGTTTGAAGGCTTCTTCTGTGTTGGCAACGTCAAGTGGCTGAAATTCCGCAAAGCCGGCAGCGACGAGGCGCTGAGGCGACACGCCAAGCGAGACGAGATATTGCACGACGGCGATGGCCCGCGCCGACGACAATTCCCAATTCGACTTGAACAGTGGTGAATTGATCGGGCGTATGTCGGTGTGGCCATCAACCCGCATCACCCAAGCGATCTCGGAGGGAATTTGCTTGTCGAGGTCGATCAATCCGGTCGCGATCTTGCTCAGTTCGTCGCGCCCTTCCGGCAGCAGCAGCGCCTGGCCGGTATCAAAGAACACTTCGGACTGAAACACGAAACGATCGCCCACGATTCGAACGTCGGGGCGGTTGCCAAGGATCGTGCGCAGCCGGCCAAAGAATTCGGAACGATAGCGCGATAATTCCTGCACACGTTGCGCCAGAGCGACATTGAGCCGCGAACCTAAATCAGCAATGCGGCCCTGCGAATCCTTATCGCGTTTCTCGGACGCATCGAGCGCATTTTCGAGCGCGGCCAATTGGCGGCGCAGCGCCGAAATTTGCTGGTTGAGCACTTCGACCTGCGCCAGCGCTCGTGATGACAGTTGCTTCTCGGAGTCGAGCGCCTTGCCGAGTTCGCCGGCGCGACCAGCGGCATCGTTGCCCGCACCAGAGAGGCCGTCATAGAGACCCTTAACGCGGTCGCGTTCGGTTTCGGCGGAGGCGAGGCCGGCGCGCATTTGAGACAATTGCTCGTTGAGGCCGAGTGCGCCGATTTTTTCGAGCGAGAGAAGATCGTTCAACTGCGCGAGCTTGGCATTGAGCGCTTCGAGCGCCTTATCCTTGCCGGTGACCTCCTGCGACAGAAAAAACTGAACAACGAGAAAAACCGAGAGCAGGAAGACGATCGCAAGCACCAGCGTCGACAAGGCATCGACGAAGCCGGGCCAATAATTGAATTCCGACGCATTGCGTCGACCGCGTGCCAAGGCCATGGGCTAGCTCTTTTCCGGCTGCCGCGAGAGGCGCTCAAGCAGACTTTTGATCTCGCGGTTCTGTTCACCCTGGCCGTCAGCCCATTCGCGGATCATCTCCTGCTCGCCGCGCATATGCGACACGAGGCTCTGGATCGCGTCGGCGAGGTTGGCCATCGCGGCTGTGGTCGAACGGTTGGAGCCGCCATCTTCGATGGAGCGGCGCAACCGGTCCATCGCATCGGGCAAATCAGTGCTGGCGAGGCCGCTTTGAGCCGGTTCGCTGGAATATTCCTTCACCGTCGTCGCGAGCCAGTCTTCCAAATCTGTGTAGAAACGATTTTGCGCCTGACTTGATTGCAAATCGAGGAAGCCCAGAATCAGCGAGCCAGCGAGGCCGAACAGCGACGATGAAAACGAGATGCCCATGCCGGCCAGCGGCGCAGCAAGACCATCTTTCAATGTGTCGAACAGCGCGCCGGAATCGCCGCCGACCTTGAGGCCGTCGATGACCTTGCCGACTGAGCCGACAGTCTCGATCAGGCCCCAGAATGTGCCGAGCAGGCCGAGGAACACGAGCAGACCGGTCATGTAACGCGAGATGTCGCGCGCCTCATCAAGCCGCGTGCCGATGGAGTCAAGCAGATGCCGCATCGTCTGCTGCGAGATCGACATCCGCCCCGTGCGTTCGCCACCGAGGATCGCGGCCATCGGTGCCAGCAGCACCGGGCGCTTCTCGATCGCGATGCCGGGATCAGCGATGCGGAAATTATTGACCCAAGAAATTTCAGGATAAAGCCGGATCACCTGCCGGAAGGCGAGGATGATGCCGATCAACAGCACCGCGCCGATCAGCGCGTTGAGTCCGGGATTGGCGAAAAACGCCAGCACGATCTGCTTGTAGAGCACGACGGCGATAAGCGCGCACAGCACGAGGAAGACGAGCATCCGCACCAAAAAAATGCGCGGCGTCGCCAGCTTCGTCAGTTCGATCTCCATCGCTGCGTGGGAGGCTGTGCTTGGTGGGATGCTTGGCGGCATGGGTCCGATCGTCAAACGTCATGAATGTTGCGCTCAATATGGCACAGCATTGCGAGGAAAAAAGCACGGCTTTGACGCAAGCTGCGGAACCGCCGCTTGAAACCGGGCTTAGTTTAGCGCGTAATTCAAAAACATGAACGTGTTTGGGCCTTTAGCGGAGCTGGAATGATCTGGATGTATCTTGGTGGACTGCTTGCCATCGCCGTCTCAATGTCTCTTTTGATGGCCGGAGCATGGGCCGTGCAGAAGCGCACCGGCAATTCCGGCTGGGTCGATACGATCTGGACCTTTTCGCTCGGCCTTGTCGGCGCGGGTTCGGCACTGTGGCCGATTGGTGGCGCGGCCCCGAATGCGCGGCAATGGCTGGTTGCGGCGCTGGTGGCGATCTGGTCGATCCGTCTGGGCTCGCATATCGCCGCGCGCACCGTGACGATCACGGATGATCCGCGTTACGCCGCGATTGCCAAGGAATGGGGCGTCGATTCCGCGAAGAAGATGTTTCTGTTTCTGCAAAATCAGGCCTTTGCATCGATCCCGCTGGTGTTCGCGATCTTCGTTGCTGCACGCTATCCCGGCGATGCATTGCGCATACAGGATTACCTTGGTGCATTGATTTTGTTTGTCGGCATTGCCGGCGAAGGCCTGTCGGATTCGCAACTCAAGACGTTTCGCAGCGATCCGGCGAATAAGGGCAAGGTCAATGAATATGGCCTGTGGGGCTGGTCGCGGCATCCGAATTATTTCTTCGAATGGTTCGGCTGGCTGGCCTATCCGATGATCGCGATCTCGCCGGTTCATTTTTTTTCGTATCCCTGGGGCTTGGCAACTCTGCTGGCACCGATCTTCATGTACTGGATCCTCGTCCATCTGACTGGCGTGCCGCCGCTCGAAGACCAGATGGTGAAGTCGCGCGGCGACCTCTATCGCGACTATCAAAAGCGCGTCAGCGTTTTCTTCCCGCTGCCGCCCAAAGCGACCCTGCAGGAGAAAACATCGTGAGTCTGATATCGGGCATCATCGGCACAGCCGAGCGTTTGCCGCTGCCGGATTCGATCATCCGCACTGGCATCCAACGGCTCTGCGCGCGCACGGCAACCAAACTCGCCACCAGCAATGAAACGACGGATGCCGCCTTCGCGCTGCAGATGGCGGCGCGCGCGATCGCCGAGCATACGGAGGCCGCGAATACGCAGCATTACGAGGTGCCGGCTGCATTCTTCGCTCTGGTGCTTGGGCCCAATCGCAAATATTCGTCGTGCTTCTACAAGGAGCCGGAATCGACGTTGCAGGAAGCCGAGGAAGAGGCACTGCGCCAGACCGTCGAGCATGCCGACCTCATGGACGGCCAGACCATTCTCGAACTCGGCTGCGGCTGGGGTTCGCTGTCCTTATGGATGGCACGGCAATTTCCCAATGCCAAAATCATCGGCGTGTCGAACTCCCAATCTCAACGCGACTATATCGAACACGAGGCGAAGGCCCGCGGTCTTGATAATCTTGCCATCGTCACGCAGGACATGAATGTGTTCGAGCCCGGCGCGACATTTGACCGTATCGTGTCGGTCGAGATGTTCGAACACATGATGAACTGGCGCGAGTTGATGACTCGCGTGCGATCATGGCTGAAGCCGGACGGTCGCTTCTTCATGCACATCTTCACCCATCGCGCCGGTACCTATCTGTTCGATCGCGCCGACAAGGAAGACTGGATCGCACAGCACTTTTTCACCGGTGGCGTGATGCCGAGCCATCATCTGATCCGGCAATATGACGATCTGTTCGTGGTCGAAAAGGAGTGGCGCTGGAGTGGCGTTCACTATCAACGCACGGCGCTCGACTGGCTCACCAATTTCGACCGCGACCGCGCAGCGATCATGCGTATCCTCAAACCCATCTACGGCCGCGATACGGCGCTGTGGATGCGGCGCTGGCGCTGGTTCTTCCTCGCGACGGCAGGACTATTCGGCCACGCGGATGGCAGCGAGTGGGGCGTCAGCCATTACCGGATGACGGCGACATCGGCCGTTAACACAGAGATAACGCGCGGCCAGGCAACCGTCACGATCGCGTGAGTCGGCGGAACTCTGAATAAAATCAGTGCGCTATCGATCTTTGGCATTGAGCCGCCGCGAATCATGTTGCGTTGCAATGCGGCGCAATTAATCTCCGTAGTCGAACACCGATCTGATCGTTGACTTCGATGAGCTGCGTTTTAACGCGGCTTATTTTGCGCGTTCGCTCGGCTCACAAGGATTTCAGACCGCAGATGGCCATTTTAGATGCTCGTTTCGCTAGTGCAGCCCTCTTGCTCGCGCTGACGCCGTTTTTGGCCGGCTGTAACGAGAAGAGCGCGGCCGCGCCGCAGCCTGCGAAAGCACCCGAAGTCAGCGTTGTCTCCGTCATTCCGATCCCGCGTCCTGTCGTTCGCGAACTGCCGGGGCGCGTCGCGCCGACCCGTGTCGCCGATGTGCGCCCGCGCGTTTCGGGCATCATTGTCGAGCGAACGTTCCATCAGGGTAGTGAAGTGAAAGCGGGCGATGTGCTTTACAGGATTGATCCGAAGCCGTTCAAGGTCGAGGTGCAGTCGCAGGAGGCAGCGCTTGCAAAGGCCGTTGCGGCATTCGATCAGGCATCGCAGCAGTCCAAGCGCATCGCGACGCTGACAAGCCAGCGCGCGACGTCGGAAGCCGAGAACGAAAAAGCTGTCGGTGCGATGCGCCAGGCCGACGCCGAGGTTGCCGTTCGCAAGGCGGATGTCGCGCGCGCTAAACTCAATCTCGAATACGCAACGATCCGCGCACCGATCGACGGCGTCGTCGGTGCGGCCTTGGTGTCCGAGGGCGCGCTCGTCGTGCAGAACGATACATCGAACCTTGCGACGATCCAGCAGCTCGATCCGATCTATGCGGACTTCCAGCAATCCGTGACCGAAATGAACAATCTGCGTCGCTCGCTCGCCAGCGGCGAATTCGATGCCATCGCGCCCGAAGAAACCAAGGTGCGGCTGATCCTCGACGACGGCACCACCTATCCCTTTCCGGGCAAGCTTTTGTTTTCGGAGGCCAAGGTCGATGCCTATACCGGGCAGGTGACGCTGCGCGGCCAATTCCCGAATCCAACCCGCGAATTGCTGCCGGGCATGTATGTCCGTATCTCGATCGAACAGGGCCTCGACACCGACTCCATTGCGATCCCCCAGCAGGCGGTGCAGCGCAATGGAGGCGGTGGCAGCGAAGTATTTATCGTCAAGGATGACAATCTCGTCGCGACGCAGGCGATCCGCACCGGCGCGGTGCAGGACGGCAAGTGGCTTGTCACGGAAGGCCTCAAAGCCGGCGACCGCGTCATTGTGGAGGGCTTCCAGAAATTCGTTGCTGGCGACAAGGTCGATCCGAAGCCGATGGCGGAGGCGAAGAACGACTCCGGTCAGACAACCACTCAGTTGAAACGCCAATAATCAGATGCCGAGTTTTTTCATCGACCGCCCGATTTTCGCATGGGTGGTGGCGCTGCTGATCAGTCTGATCGGCGTTATTGCGATTCCGCAACTTCCGATCGCGCAATATCCGATCATCGCGCCGCCCTCGATCTCGATTTCGACCAGCTACCCCGGCGCGTCTCCTGAAAATCTTTACAACAGCGTGACGCGGCTGATCGAAGAAGAGCTGAACGGCGCCTCCGGAATTTTGAATTTTGAATCCACTAGTGACTCGCTCGGTGCTGTTGAAATTATCGCCAACTTCCAACCCGGCACCGACACGTCGCTGGCCTCGGTCGAGGTCCAAAATCGAATCAAGCGCGTCGAAGCGCGGCTACCCCGCGCCGTCATTCAGCAGGGCATTCTAATCGAGGAAGCGTCCGCCGCAGTCCTGCAAATCATCACGTTGAATTCGACGGACGGCAGCCTCGACGAGGTCGGTCTCGGCGACTTCATGATCCGCAACGTGCTCGGCGAAATCCGGCGTATTCCGGGCGTCGGTCGTGCCACATTATATTCCACCGAACGCTCGCTGCGGGTCTGGATCGATCCTGCGAAACTGGTCGGCTACAAGCTGACTGCAGATGACGTGACCAAGGCGATCACTGCACAGAACGCGCAAGTCTCGTCCGGCAGCGTCGGCGCCGAGCCGAGCACGCCGACGCAGCGCATCTCCGCGCTCGTTCTGGTGAAGGGTCAATTGTCCACACCTGAAGAGTTCGGTGCTGTCGTGCTGCGTGCCAACGCCGATGGCTCGACCGTGCGTATCCGCGATGTCGCGCGGATCGAGGTCGGCGGTCTGAGCTATCAGTTCAACACGCGCCTCAACGGCAAACCGACGGCGGGTCTGTCGGTGCTGATGTCGCCGACCGGCAATGCGCTGGAGACGGCCAGTGCAGTCGCGGCCAAGATGAAAGAGCTGTCACGCTTCTTCCCGGCCAACATCACCTACGAAATTCCCTACAACATCACGCCGGTCGTCGAGGCGTCCATCGCAAAGGTCGTCATGACCTTGATCGAAGCGGTGGTGCTGGTCTTCGTCGTGATGTTCTTGTTCCTGCAGAACATTCGCTACACATTCATTCCGACCGTCGTCGTTCCGGTGGCGCTGCTCGGCACCTGCGCGATCCTTCTGCTGGCCGGCTATTCGGTGAACATGATGACGATGTTCGGCATGGTGCTGGCGATCGGCATAGTCGTCGATGACGCCATCGTCGTCGTCGAAAACGTTGAACGCATCATGGCCGAGGAAGGCCTGTCGCCGCTTGAGGCGACGCGCAAGGCGATGTCGCAGATCACCGGCGCGATTGTCGGTATCACGCTGGTACTGGTCGCGGTGTTCGTGCCGATGGCATTCTTCCCCGGATCGGTCGGCATCATCTATCGCCAGTTCTCCGTGACCATGGTTGTCGCGATCAGCTTCTCCGCCCTGATGGCGCTGACGCTGACGCCGGCTTTATGCGCAACATTGCTGAAGCCTGTCGACAAGGATCATGGCCATGCCAAAACCGGCGTCTTCGGCTGGTTCAACCGCAGACTCGACAGCGTCAGGCATAAATATACCGGCGTCGTCGGCTGGTCGTTGAAGCGCACAGCACGCGTGATGATGGTCTATGCCGCGTTGTTGCTCGGCCTTGGCTGGGCGTTCGTGCGGCTGCCCGCCGGTTTCTTGCCGGTCGACGATCAGGGCTTCATCACGGTCGACGTCCAGACGCCGTCGGATTCGTCTTACGCGCGGACATTGGCCGCGATCGAGAATGTCGAAAAATATCTCAAGGACCGACCCGGTGTACTCAACGTCACCTTCCTGACCGGCTTCAGCTTTCTCGGCCAGGGCATCAACACCGCCCAGGCGTTCGTGACGCTGAAGGACTGGTCAGAGCGTGGCAAGAAGGATTCCGCCGCAGCGATCGTCGCCGACGCAAACCGCGATCTCGCCAATATCCGCGACGCCAAAATCACAGCGTTGCAGCCACCGCCGATCGACAATCTGGGTAATTCGTCGGGCTTCTCGTTTCGGCTGCAGGATCGCTCACAGAAGGGCTATTCCTCGCTGATGCAGGCGGCCGACAAGCTGATCGCTGACGCCAATGCCAGCCCGGTCTTGCAAAAGGTCTTTGTCGAAGGTCTACCGCCCGCGCCGCAGGTCAATCTGATGATCGACCGCGAAAAGGCCGGCGCATTCGGTGTAACGTTCGAGGACATCAACAACACGATCTCGACCAATCTCGGCTCGAACTACGTCAACGACTTTCCCAATCGCGGGCGCATGCAGCGCGTGATCGTGCAGGCGGAGACGGGAAGCCGCATGACCGCCGGCGATATTATGAACTATAATGTGAAGAACAATCGCGGACAGTTGGTGCCGTTCTCGTCCTTCGCGACGGTGGAGTGGGCGAGGGGCCCGACGCAGATTGTCGGCTTTAATTATTATCCATCGGTTCGCATCAGCGGTGAGGCGCGTCCGGGTTACACGTCGGGCCAGGCCATTGCCGAAATGGAGCGCCTGACCGGGCAATTGCCGCGCGGTTTCGGCTTCGACTGGACCGGTCAATCGCTTCAGGAAAAGCTCTCCGGCTCGCAGGCGCCGTTCCTGCTCGGCCTGTCGGCACTGATCGTGTTTTTATGTCTGGCAGCACTTTATGAAAGCTGGACGATTCCGCTCGCGGTTTTGCTGGCGGTCCCGCTCGGCATTTTGGGCTCCGTCATCGCGGCGACGATACGCGACCTGCCGAACGATGTGTATTTCACCGTGGGATTGATTACGATCATCGGGCTCGGTGCCAAAGACGCGATTCTGATTATCGAATTCGCAAAGGATCTGCGCGCGCAGGGCAAGGGCCTCGTCGAGGCAACGCTGGAAGCGTGTCACATGCGATTCCGGCCGATCCTGATGACATGCCTGGCTTTCATCTTCGGTGTGGTGCCGATGGCGATCGCGACAGGTGCCGGTGGTGCGAGCCAGCAGGCCCTTGGCAGCGGCGTGATCGGCGGCATGCTAGCCATCGTGCTGCGGCTGATTTTTATTCCGGTGCTATTCGTCGTCGTCATGCGCTTGTTCTCGCGCGACAAGGATGTCGAGGCTAAAACATACTCGACCGTCGAGACGACCAACATCGAAGCATACGGCCCGCCCGCTCCGGCACAACCGCACTAAAGTCGCTGCTGTCGTTGGCTGAGCCTGCGCTCATCCCAACCGACGAGCAGCGTTTTCCAGCCTTTATTTCAGCGGCTTGATGATCTTCACGAGCTGGTCGTGAACGCTCTCATTGCCGCAAACGATATCGCCGGTGGACATCGCGTCAATGTCCCGACCCAGAATGTCCGACACTACGCCGCCCGCTTCGCGGATCAAGACTATGCCCGCCGCCATGTCCCATTGCTGCAGATTGCGTTCCCAATAGCCGTCAAGCCGACCGGCGGCGACGTACGCCAGATCGAGCGAAGCCGCGCCGAAGCGCCGGAGGCCCGCGACCTTCGGCTGCAACGCCGTCATTTCCTTACGTGACAGTTCATGGTCGCCACGGCCGATGTGAGGAAGTCCACAGGCGATGACGCAGTCGTGCAATTGCTTGCGCCCAGCGACGCGCAACCGCGTGTCGTTGAGGAATGCGCCTTTGCCCTTTTCGGCGGTGTAGAGTTCTTCATTGGCCGGATTATAGATCAACCCGGCGATGATGACGCCCTCACGCTGCAAGCCGATCGAGATCGCGAATTGCGGAATGCCGTGCAGGAAATTCGTCGTGCCGTCCAGCGGATCGACGATCCAGGTGTGTGTCTTGTCATCGCCTTCGCGTTTGCCGCCTTCCTCGCCGATGAAGCCGTAACCCGGACGGGCCTTGGTCAGGTCGGTGTAGAGCATTTCCTCCGCCCGCTTATCCGCCAGCGATACGAAATTCGCCGGACCCTTCATCGAGACCTGCAAATTCTCGATCTCACCGAGGTCGCGCTTGAGGCTGCGGCCGGCGCGGCGCGCGGCCTTGACCATGACGTTCATGAGGGCGGATTGCAGCATGGGATGGACTCACGGTGACCCGGCGGCGGGTCGCTTTGAAGGGATGGATCGGATTAGGGTGGATGGGTGCCCTGCGTGCGTGGCCGCGTCAAGGCGCGTGACCGGGATGCAGCGATCCGAAGTCTATTTGGTACCGAGCCATTTGCGGGCATCGGCCTGCACCTTGGCGCGATCCTCTGGCGACAATTGCGTCAAAGCCTCGTCGAGCATGAGGTCGCCTTTGCCTGACGTCTTGGCGACGATGTGCCATTTCAGCCCTTCGATCTTGTCGACTGGCGCGCCCGCGCCAGTGACCAGTACGCGGGCAAGGCGGTTTTGCGCGATCGGGCTGTTCTGGCGCGCCGCCTTGCGCAGCAGCGAGACGGCTGCGGCTTCGTTCTTGGGCGTGCCGGTGCCGTTATAGAGCGCGATGGCGTATTCGACCTCGGCATCGACATTGTCGGCGAGCGAAGCCGCTTGCAGCAGCCGCACAGCCTTGTCGATATCCTTCGGCACGCCGGTGCCCTCTTTATAGAAGGTCGCTAGCGCGTATTGCGCTTCGGCATTGCCGGCATCGGCGGAGACGCGCAGCAATTCGGCCGCGCGCTTGATGTCTTGCGGAAATGTCTGGCCGTCGAGATAAAGCAGCGCAAGATTATAGGCGGCCTTCGGATTGCCGACCTTGGCCGCAGAGGCGAGCCAGCGGGCACCCTCGTCGCGATCCGCCGGGCCGCCCCTGCCAGACATCCGCAGCATCGCATAGGAGAACATGCCCTGCGGGTCGCCGAGGTCCGCAGCGCGCTTGAACCATTCGACGGCCTTGGCGTAGTCGCGCTTGACGCCGAAGCCGTTGGAATACAACTCACCCAGCATCGCCATCGCCTTCGGGTCGTTGTTCTCTTGCGCGCGCTGGATCGCGAGATCGAAAGCGCTCTTGTAGGCTCCGCGCTGATACGCGCCATAGACCAGATCGACATTCGGATCGTTTGGCACAGCGGTTGTTGCGGCCGGCGGCGGCGGCGGCGGCGAAGGCATGGGCGTTGAAGATTTTTTTGCCGCTGTCGGTGCTTTTGGTGCTGCAGCTTTCGGAGCGGCCTTCTGCTTGGCTTTCGGCGTCGCCTTTGCCGGTGCTTTCTTTATTTTTGGCAAAGGCGCACGAGACGAGCCTGGCGGCGGTTGCAGCCCCGGCGGCGTCAGCGAGACCTGCGCGACAGCGCCGGCTGTCAAGGCAAGCCAGCCCGTCAACAGCGCCATGATACGCAGACCCGACATCTCCGCCGCTATCCCGATTCGCCTTATGACAATACCTGATCGTGATCTAGCCTGATCGCGTGCGCGGCGTCCATCAGCGCTGTTGCTGCGCCGCGCGGATCGTTCCAGACGCAGTCGCCGACCAGCACGAAATCCGCACCGGCCTCGGCGAAGAGTCGCGCCTCTTCAAAGGATTCCGCAAAGCCGATGCAGGGCGGCTCGAACAATTCGGCCCACCAGTCGAGCCGCTCGGCGATGGCCTCCGTCGCAGGCCGCTGGCCATGCGGGTCCGGCTCGCCGAACATCACATAATCCGCGCCGGCTTCGCCCGCACTCATCGCATCGTGGCGCGTCGCAAGGTCACCGACACCGACGATGCGATCCGGCTTCAGCGTCGGCAGCGCCTCCTGCATCGCGTCGATGCCGGAAACATGCGCGCCATCAGCGCCGCCGCGCGCCACCAGGTCGGCATGGCCGTCGAGCAGCAATGCGGCACCGCCGGCCTGTACGATCGGCGCGAGCATTTTGATCCGCGTGATAAGACTGCGTGGATCGCCCGGCGCAAGGCGCAGCAAAACGGCAGCGATGTCAGATGTTGCCAGCAGTTCTGGTAAAGCGGCTGCGAATGCCGCGGCGTCATCGACGATCGGGGTCTGGAGATAGAGGCGGGGGGCGGGGCGCGGCGGGGCCGACTTGGCCGAAGATTTACTCAAGGTGTCACAACGCCTTCTTTGTTTCGAGATC
>JAYUEY010000192.1:0-21751 GCA_043739005.1 Tardiphaga sp. | reverse complement strand
CAGATCGAGCGCAGCATCCTCCTCGATCGTGAAACGAGGCCAGTTGCGCGAATAGCTGCAACAGGCCCCACAAGGCTGGCACGGATTATCGGTCAGATTGGCATCCATGCCACAGCCTATAGACCATCGATGCGCAACGGACTATGCGCGCGTCCTGTCCGCCAGTTGAGCTTCCAGTTCGGCAATCCGTGCATCGCGTGCGGCCAGCGCGGCCGCGACATCGGCGGCATCGAGTTTTTGTGGAATATGCTGCGGACAATTAGTGTCCCACGCGGCAATCGTGAATAGGATCACTTGTTCGGGCTTGGCGCGATAGCCCTGTGGCATAAGGCTTTTCAGCAGTGCCGGATCGTCTTCGACCACGCGGGCCTCGCCCCAGATCTTGACGCGGCGGCGATGCGCGTAATCCATGATAAAGATATACGCCTTGGCATTTTCGGTCAGGTTGCCTTGCGTAATATACTGGCGATTTCCCTTATAGTCCGCAAAAGCAAGGGTGCGCTTGTCGAGAATACGCAAGAATCCAGCGGGTCCGCCCCGGTGCTGAATATAAGGGTGGCCATCATGGCTCACAGTGGCAAAATAAAAACTGGTGGTGCGGGCGAAAAACTCGGTCAGATCGTCATCGACCTGCGTGCGCCAACCGCCATTTTGCTCGACCCGCGCATAGGCGTCACGCGATCCCTTGCGGGCCTGGATGGCCTTGACCGCCGGCGTGAATGCGACGTCGCTTGAGAATTCGGGCATCGGCGTGTCCTCTGGATCGATCGGTCTTGTCATTTCAGATGGTCACACTGATCGCGCGCGACAATGTCGGATCGCGCGGTGTCGCGCGTTTTACGGTCTTGTGATTGCGGATGCGCCGCATTCCATGACAGGCTCCGGCCTGCCGGGACAGCCGGCCAACAAGATTTACCGGGAGATACGTCATGTCGCTGCTTGATCGCCGCACGCTGGTTCAAGGCACTGCTCTGGCCGCATTGGTCGCAACGTTGCCGGCACAGGCCGCCGAAACGGGGCTGCTATATGTCATTGCCGAGATCGTCGCCAAACCCGAAAAGGCCGACGAGTTGCGCAAGCTGCTGGTGCCCTTCGTCGAAAGTTCACGCAAGGAGCCCGGCTGCAAATCCTATGCGTTGCTTGAAGTGCAAGGCGAGCCCGGACGTTTTCTGACGTTTGAGAGCTGGACCGACAAGCCGTCGCTCGATGCGCATATGGTGACGCCGCAGATGAAGGAAATCGGGCCGAAGCTCGGCGATATTCTCGGCAAGCCGTTCACGCAGATTTTCATGAATGCCGTGAGCCTCTGAATTCAGGCCTTCGGCGTAACGACCTTAAAGGTGCCGTTGGCGCGGGCGACCGTCTCGCCATCGGCTTTCACGAGACATTGCGCGAAGCACAGCGTGCGGCCGGTTTTGACCACGTCGGTCTCGATCGCAAGCCACTGGCCGACCTGCGCCGTGCCGATGTAATCGACCGCGAGGCTGACAGTGACGAGGCGCGCGCCGCCGATTTTCATGCCGCAGGACAGCCCCATCGTGTTGTCGGCAAGCGCTGCGATCAGCCCGCCATGCACCATGCCGCGCGAATTGGTGTGCGGCTTTGCCAGCCGAAGGCCGATGACGATCGCGTTGTCGGTGTGTCTGGCATAGATCGGCTCCCACGGCTCGGTCAGCGGGCTGGAGCGGGTGTGGCGTTCGAAACCATCGGGTATGTCTTTGGCAATGTCTGTCATGGAGCCATCCTGGACGATAAGTTCAATACGGCAACCCGACATAATTCTCTGCCAGCGACGCGGTTGCGGCAGGTGAGTTGATGACATAATCGAGTTCGGCGGCTTGGATCTTGGCACCGAACGCATCGGTGTCGGGGAAACGATGCATCATTGATGTCATCCACCACGAGAACCGCACGGCCTTCCACACCCGCGCCAGCGCGCGTGTCGAATACGCATCGAGCCCGGCGGACGCTTTGTCGGCGTAGAATTCTCGCAGACCCTGTGACAGATAATGGACGTCGGAGGCGGCGAGGTTCAGGCCTTTCGCGCCGGTCGGCGGCACGATATGGGCCGCGTCGCCGGCCAGAAACAAGGTCCCGAAGCGCATCGGCTCGGCCACGAACGAACGCAACGGCGCAATGCTTTTCTCGATCGACGGCCCGGTCACGAGGCTGTCGGCGGCTTCCTTATCGAGCCGGCTGCGAAGTTCATCCCAGAATCGATCGTCGGACCAGTCTTCGATTTTTTCATCGAGCGCGCATTGCACGTAATAGCGGCTGCGGACAGGCGAGCGCATCGAACAGAGTGCGAAGCCTTTGGTATGGTTTGCGTAGATCAATTCCGGCGAGACCGGCGGCGTATCCGACAACAGCCCGAGCCAGCCGAACGGATAGACGCGCTCATAGGTCTCGATCGATTGTTCCGGCACACTGGCGCGGCTGACGCCGTGAAAGCCATCGCAGCCGGCGATGAAGTCACAAGCGATCTCGACGCCGACGCCGTCTTTAACGTAACGCACGCGCGGCGCGCTGCCGTCAAAATCATGCAGCGAGACATCGTCGGCATCGTAGATCGTGGTGAGGCCAGCGGCGGCGCGCGCATCCATCAGGTCGCGCGTCACTTCGGTCTGGCCGTAGACCGTCACGGTCTTGCCGCCCGTGGCGTGTTTCAAATCAAGGCGATGGCGCGTGCCGCCAAACAGCAATTCGATGCCGTCATGCACAAGCCCTTCTTGATGCAGTCGCGCGGTGATGCCGAGTGTCTCAAGCTGCGCGACGGTGCCCCGCTCAAGAACGCCCGCACGAATCCGCGCCAGAACGTAATCGCGATCCTTGCGCTCCAGAATAATATTGTCGATGCCGTAGGAATGCAGCAACTGGCCGAGCAGCAGGCCCGCAGGGCCGGCGCCGATGATCGCAACTTGAGTACGCAAATCCTGTCCCCTTCTCGCTATTATGCCGCATTCACGCGCTTGCAAAGGTGATTATATCATATAACAATAACTGCAAAGGCCGACCAAAGGCCGCGTTATGATGTGAGGAGACGTCGATGAAGAGAGCCGTATTGGCGCTATTGCTGGCCGCTTGTGTGACGCCTGCACTTGCGCAAGACAAGACCGTGAACATGAAAGTTTCGCTGTGGGTGCCGCCCGCGCATCCGCTGGTGCCGGCGACGCAGGCCTGGGCAGCGGACATCGAGAAAGCCTCCGGCGGCACGATCAAAATGTCGGTGTTCCCTTCCGAGCAACTGGGCAAAGCCTTCGACCACTACGACATGGCGCGCGACGGCATTGCCGATATCACTTACGTCAATCCCGGCTATCAGCCCGGCCGCTTCCCGATCGCCGCCGCCGGTCAATTGCCGTTCGTGTTCAACGACGGCAAAAAGGGCACGCTCGCGCTCAACGAATGGTATCATAAATACGCCAAGACGGAGATGAAGGACACCAAGCTGTGCTTCGCCTTCATCCATGATCCAGGCACGCTGCACGGCAAGAAGAAGATCGTGGTGCCGGAAGATCTCAAGGGCGTGAAGGTGCGCCCGGCGCAAAGCACGATCGGCGAAATGGTCAAGCTGTTCGGCGGCACCAATGTGCAGGCTTCCGCGCCGGAATCGCGTGACGCGATCGAGCGCGGTGTCGCTGACGAGATCACCTTCCCGTGGGGCTCGATCTTCCTGTTCGGGATCGACAAGGTGGTGAAATATCACATCGACGTGCCGCTCTACACGACGGTGTTCACCTACAATATCAACCTCGCCAAATATAACGCGATGTCGGACGGTCAGAGGAAGATCATCGACGATCACTGCACGCCGGAATGGGCGTCGAACGTCACCGATCCGTGGACCGATTTTGAAGCCAATGGTCGCGTCAAGATGAAGGCGTTGGCCGGCCATGAGGTCTATCCGCTGACGCCCGACCAGCTCGCGACGTGGAAAAAAGCCGTTGAGCCGCTGAATGCAAGCTGGGCCGAGCAGGTCAAGAAGGCTGGCGGCGACGCGGCCGCGATCGAAGCGGACCTCAAAGCGACGCTGAAGAAGTACGACGCGGGGCTGTAGTGAATTATCATTCCGGGATGCAAAACACGTGTCGGCGATGCCGATTCGTGTTGCAGGCCCGGAATCCATACTCCCTGCGATAGTTATGGAGTCCGGGCTCGCGCATTCTTCGTAAAAATTGACGTCGTCAATTTTTACCCGAATACGCGCCCCGGAATGACGTTTTTTGTTGAGCATTGCCCGGCAGAAATTTGAAAGACAGATGTCCCACACTCCCGAAGTCACGCCCGACGGCATCGTTGTGACGCCTGAGCCCATTCGCAAAAATGCGATGGATCGCTTTATCGATTCGATCGAATGGATCGCGGCGTTCTTCGTCGGCATCGTCGCGCTGAATACCTTTCTCGCTGTCTTCATGCGCAAGTTCTTCGCGGTGACGATTCCGGATTATTATAATTTTGGCCAGTTCATGCTCGGCATCCTGATCTTCTGGGGCATTGCTGCGACGAGCTATCGTGGCAACCACATTACCGTCGATCTGGTCTGGGCCAATGCAACGCCGAAATACCAGCGCTGGATCGATGTCTTCGCGACTCTTGTGCTGCTGTTCGTCGTCACGGTGCAGACCTACACGCTGTTCGACAAGGTGATCTCGACGCGCGCCGAAGGCATCGTCACGATGGACCTTCAAGTGCCAATCTGGGGATTTTTTCTGGTGTCGTGGATCGGTGACGTCGCGGCTGTTTTATTGATAGCCGTGCGGACATGGCGGCTGATTTTCCATTCGGATCATCTGCACGATCCGCATATCAAGATAGCAGAATAGACGATGATCGAGTTGAGCAATAGCGCCGTCGCGCTGATCGGTTTCGTCAGCCTCTTCGTGCTGATGCTGTTGCGCGTGCCGGTCGGCATGGCGATGGGCCTCGTCGGCATTACTGGCTTCGGCTACCTCACCGGCTTTCAGCCGGCGATGAAGCTGATCGGCCAGACCACGATGCGCACCGTGACGGATTATTCCTTCGGCGTGATTCCGATGTTTTTGCTGATGGGTGCGTTCGTCTCCGTTTCCGGCATCAGCCGTGAATTGTTTCGCGCGGCCAATACGTTCGTCGGGCACTGGAAGGGCGGCCTTGGCATCGCAACGATTGCGGCCTGTGGCGGTTTCGCGGCGATCTCCGGCTCATCGGTCGCGACCGCCGCGACGTTTTCTGCGGTCGCTTATCCGGAAATGCGGCGCTTCAATTATCCGCAATCGTTTGCGACCGGCGTCATCGCCGTCGGCGGCACGCTCGGCGCGATGCTGCCGCCATCCACGGTGCTCGCGGTCTATGGCATCATCACGCAGCAGGATATCGGCAAGCTGTTCATGGCCGGTGTCATTCCCGGCCTGCTGGCGATTGTGATGCATATGATCACCATCGGCATCATCGGCTGGGCAAAGCCGGGCTTCCTGCCGGCCGGTCCGAAATCCGACTGGCGCGAGAAGGTCGCTGCGATCAAGGATGTCTGGTCGCCGCTGCTGCTGTTCGTCTTCGTCATCGGTGGGCTGTATGGCGGCTTCTTCATCCCGACCGAGGCGGGTGCGGTCGGCGCGGTCGGTGCGTTCCTGATCGGCGTGTTGCGCGGCAAGCTTTCGCGCGAGGGCATTTTGCAGTCGCTGTTGCAGGCGACGCGCACCGCCGCTGCCGTCTTCACCGTGCTGATCGGCGCGCTGTGTTTCGGGTATTTCCTCACAATCACGCAGACGCCGCAGGCGGTGACGACTTTCCTCACGGACCTCGGCATCGGGCCTTACGGCGTGTTGGCGCTGATCCTGCTGATGTATCTCGTGCTCGGCTGCCTGATGGACGCGATGGCGATGGTCATCCTCACCGTGCCGATCGTGTTTCCGATCATCACTGCGCTCGGCTTCGATCCGATCTGGTTCGGCGTCATCATCGTGATGACGGTGGAGCTTGGACTGATCCATCCCCCGGTCGGCATGAATGTGTTCGTGATCAAGAGCGTGATCAAGGATGTCAGCATGGCGACGATTTTCAAAGGCGTGCTGCCGTTCGTCGCCACAGATATGATCCGGCTGGTGCTGCTGATCCTGTTTCCGCTGCTTGCAACGTGGCTACCGAACCGCATGGTAGGGTAGGGCATGATGACGCCGACATCGACGCCGACATCGACACCTCAACTGGCGACGAAATATATCTTCAGCCTCAAAATCCAGATTGGCGCGCCGATCGTCGCCGGCGATCTCGGTCACGGGATCCGCCGGATCATCCCGATCCTCGGCGGCACCGTGAGCGGCGAAAAATTCAATGGCACGATCTATCCCTGCGGCGCGGATTTCCAGACCATCCGCCCGGATGGTTTCACAGAAGTCGAAGCGAAATATGCATTTGAACTCGACGACGGCGCGGTGATCTATATCGAGAATGTCGGCGTCCGCTTCGGACCGAAGCATCTGCTCGATCGGATCGCGCAAGGCGAGATCGTCGATCCCGCACTGATCTACTTCCGCTCGGTGCCGCGCTTCGAGACCGGGCATCCGGATCATCGCTGGCTGATGGAGAACCTGTTCGTCGGCGTCGGCGCACGTCATCCGGACCGGGTCGAGATTCAGGTCCATCAGGTGATGTGATTGACAGTGGCCGCTATCGTTATAGAATATAACTAATATCATAACCGCTTAGGAAACGCCGTGACCGCTGCCGACGCGCTGCTCAAAATCGAGACCATCGGCTCCGTGCTGACGATCGGCCTCAACCGTCCGCACAAGCGCAATGCGATGAACGACGGCCTCGTTCTGTCGCTGCAGGATGCGTTGACCGATATCGCCGACGACATCGGTGCGGTCGTTATTCACGGTATCGGCGATCATTTCTCGGCGGGTCTCGATCTGTCCGAACTCTCCGAGCGCGACGCGACCGAAGGCTTGCGCCATTCGCAGATGTGGCATCGCGTGTTCGATCGCATCCAGTATTGCCGCGTCCCGGTCATCGCAGCACTCAAGGGGGCCGTCATCGGCGGTGGCCTCGAACTGGCGTGTGCCGCGCATATTCGCGTCGCTGATCCCTCGGCCTATTACGCACTGCCGGAAGGTAGTCGCGGCATCTTCGTCGGCGGCGGCGGATCGGTGCGGTTGCCGCGCCTGATCGGTGTGGCGCGGATGGCCGACATGATGTTGACCGGCCGGGTCTATTCGGCGACCGAAGGACTCACATTCGGGTTCTCGCAATATCTCACAGAGGCCGGCGGGGCCTACGACAAGGCGATGGAATTGGCGACGCGCGTGTCGCAGAATGCACCGCTGACGAATTTCGCCGTGTTGCAGGCGCTGCCGATGATCGCCGAAGCCAATCCACAAACCGGCCTGTTAATGGAGTCGCTGATGGCGACCGTCGCGCAGAGCGACAAGGAAGCCAAGAAGCGCATCCGCGATTTCCTCGATCGCAAGACCGCCAAAGTGAAGCCGGTCTGACATGAGCACCGCACCCGCACCGACCGTGCTCAATCCGGCGCATCCCCTGCGGACGATCTCCTTCAGCGACCCCGCCGTCATCGTCGAAACGCGCAATGACGGCACAGTCTATCTGCGGCCGACAACGCCACTGGTGGATGTCGCGACACGGATCACCGACCGCCTGCATCATTGGGCCGCGACGACGCCGGATCGCGTCTTCATGGCGGAACGCGACGGCTCCCAAGGTTGGCGCGAACTGACCTATGCGCAGATGCTGGCATCGAGCCGGCGCATTGCGTCCGCTTTGCTGGCGCGCGGCCTCTGCGCTGAGCGGCCTGTCATTATCCTTTCCGGCAATTCGCTCGACCACGCGCTGATCGCCTTCGGCGCGCTCTATGCCGGCATTCCCTATTGCCCGGTCTCGCCGGCCTATTCGCTGGTGTCGAAGGATTACGGCAAGCTCTCTTATCTGATGACGCTGCTAACGCCCGGCCTTGTCTTTGTCGATGACGCCGATCCGTTTGCCGATGCGCTGGCGAAGAACGTGCCTGAGAACTGCGAGATCGCGGCGTCGCGCGGTGCTGTGCCCGGCCGCCCGATCACGCTGCTGGCCGATCTGCTTGCTACCCCTGAAAGTGCTGACATCGACGCTGTTCATGACGCGATCGACCCGGACACGATCGCGAAATTTCTGTGCACGTCGGGTTCGACCGGAAACCCTAAGGCCGTCATCAACACCCAGCGTATGCTGTGCGCCAATCAGGTGATGATCCGCGAGACGCTGACGTTCCTGAAGGGCGAGCCGCCGGTCATCGTCGACTGGTTGCCGTGGAATCACACTTTCGGCGGCAATCACAATATCGGGCTGACGCTGTACAATGGCGGCTCGCTGTATATCGACGAGGGCAAGCCGACGCCCGCGGGCATTCATCAGACCATCAAAAACCTGCGTGAGATGTCGCCGACTGTCTATTTCAACGTGCCGAAGGGTTACGAGTCGCTGTTGCCGCATCTGCGCGACGACGCCGCGTTGCGGAAGAAGTTTTTCGCGCGGCTGCACGCGATGTTTTTCTCCGGCGCAGCGATGTCACCCTATGTCTGGGAGAGCATTGATGCGCTGTCGGTGCAGGAGACCGGCGCGCGGGTGCCGATGCTGACCGGTCTGGGTGCTACGGAAACCGCGCCATTCTTTATGTCCGCATCGCCGAAGACGAGTCGCTCCGGCCATGTCGGCCTGCCTGTGCCCGGCAACGAGGCAAAGCTGGTGCCGAACAACGGCAAGATGGAAGTTCGCTGCAAGGGGCCGAACGTGACGCCGGGCTATTGGCGCGAGCCGGACCTGACCAAAAAGGCGTTTGACGAGGAAGGTTTCTACAAACTCGGCGACGCGCTGAAACTGGCGGTACCCGGCGATGTCAGTTCGGGGTTCGATTTCGACGGCCGTATCTCGGAGGATTTCAAGCTCGGCAGCGGGACTTGGGTGAGCGTCGGGCCGTTGCGCGCACGTTTTGTCGCGACCTGTGCGCCGCTGGTGCGCGACGTCGTCATCGCAGGGATCAACCGCGACGAACTCTCGGCGATCGTGATCCTCGATCTCGACGGTTGCCGCAGCGTCAATCCAAATCTATCCACCAACGATCCGGCCGCAGCGGCTGCCGATCCGCTTGTCCGCGCCGCATTCAGGCAATCGCTGATGACGTTCGTGGCCGGCGCGACCGGCTCCTCGACGCGGATCGCCCGCGCCGTGCTGCTGGATACGCCGTTACAGATCGATGCCGGCGAGGTGACTGATAAGGGTTCGATCAACCAGCGTGCGGTGCTGGAGCATCGCGCGGCCTTGATCGAGGATATCTACAGCGCCAGCCCGGCAGCGGCGCTTATCACGCTCTGATTTGGCCGCAGAATCGGTCGCAAGTTTCGACGACAAGAGTTTCGACGACAAGGCAACGCGGACGTGGCGCAGGCCTTCACCTAAAGAGTGGGCTGCTTTTAAGCCCGTTTCACGATAAGACGCCTGCAACAAACAAACCGAGGGAGGATCGCATGACCAGACTGACCCTGACAGCCGCTGCTTTTGCTGCAACGCTGATGGCCACCACAGCTTTTGCGCAGACCGCAGAGATCACGATCGGCCTGAGCCTGACCACGACCGGCCCGGCGGCGGCACTCGGCATCCCGGAGCGCAACGCGCTGGAATTTGTGCCAAAGGAAATCGGCGGCGTGCCGCTGAAGCTGATCGTGCTTGACGATGGCGGTGACCCGACCGCCGCGACCACCAACGCGCGCCGCTTCGTGACCGAATCCAAGGCCGACATTATCATGGGCTCGTCGACGACGCCGCCGACAGTGGCGATCTCGACCGTTGCCAACGAAGCCGGCATTCCGCATTTCGCGCTGGCACCGATGCCGGTCAATGAGGCGCGCGCTAAATGGACTGTCGTGATGCCGCAGCCGGTGCCGGTGATGGGCAAGGTGATCTACGAGAACATGAAGGCCAAGAACGTCAAGACTATCGGCTATATCGGCTATTCGGATTCCTACGGCGATTTGTGGTTCAACGATCTCAAGAACCAGACCGGACCGATGGGCATGACCATCGTCGATGACGAGCGCTTTGCGCGTCCCGATACGTCGGTCGCGGGGCAAGTGCTCAAGCTCGTCGCCGCCAACCCCGACGCCATCCTCGTCGGAGCGTCCGGCACGGCGGCAGCGCTGCCGCAATCGGCGTTGCGCGATCGTGGCTACAAAGGCCCGATCTATCAGACCCACGGTGCGGCCAGCATGGACTTCATCCGCATCGCCGGCCCGGCCGCCGAAGGCGTGTTCATGGTGTCCGGCCCGGTGATGGACCCGGAAGGTCAGGCAGATTCGGCGCTGACGAAAAAACCGGGAATGACGCTGAACGCCGCCTATGAAGCTAAATATGGCCCGAACAGCCGCAGCCAATTCGCCGGTCATTCCTATGATGCGTTCGAGGTGTTGAAGCGCGTCATCCCGGTCGCGCTGAAGGCAGGCAAGCCCGGCACGGCGGAATTCCGCGAAGGGATCCGGCTGGCGTTGTTGAGCGAGAAAGACCTCGCGGCGTCGCAGGCGGTCTATAACTTTACCGACAAGGATCGCTACGGCGTCGACGAGCGCTCGCGCATCCTGCTGACGGTCAAGGGCGGCAAATACGTCGCGGTGCAGTGAGGTTGCACTTGCTGCGTTGCTAAAAAAAGCCGGTCCGCGAGGGCCGGCTTTTTCTTTGCCGCGTGTTGGTCGCGCACGCGACCGTCGCACGCCCATCATCCGCCCAAAATCAATCCCAATTCCAGCTCGCGAAACTTGAAATA
This sequence comes from Tardiphaga sp., assembly GCA_043739005.1. Classification (GTDB taxonomy): domain Bacteria; phylum Pseudomonadota; class Alphaproteobacteria; order Rhizobiales; family Xanthobacteraceae; genus Tardiphaga. Next base: position 10,965 of record JAYUEY010000192.1, on the reverse strand, counting down.
GCCGTCGCGCGTCCATTGATGCAACTCGGTGGATGTATCCGGTTCGTTGCGCAGATACTGCGTGAAGGAGAACGTGAGCCGGTCGATATAGGTCTTGATGAAAGCGGGTAGCCCGCCGATCCGCAGCATGCGTCCCTGCCTCATTGCGGCCGGCAATTCGCCATGCGTGACGAACTCATTGTCGATCACGACCAGCGCCGTGCGCGGAATCATCTGCTGCAATGTCGAAAAGCCGCGCTGCGACGCGCGGTCATTGTCGCCGACGAACAGAATGATCGGCGCAATGCCGCGCCGCGCGGCCTCTTTCATGAAGCCGATTTCGGCGCACATCGAGAAGAACTCGTCGAAGGCGTGGTAGCCGAGATCGACCACCTTCGCGATGCCGTCATGAACGATCAGCCGGTCCATCAGAGCCATCTTGCCGAAGGTGGTCTCGACATCGGCGGTTTCCGTCAGGCGCGGCAGATAGTCCAGCAGCGACGGTTCCTTGAGGTTGATGTCGAAAGCGGCGACCTCGCCGCGCTGCAGTTTCAGAAACTCCGTCAGCAGCCGCGCGATCAGCGTTCGGCCGACCATCGGTCGCGGCGAGCAGATGATGTAAACGGGCGTGCGGCGCATCGGGGGAATATCTGTTGAGGACGCAAGGATATTCCAGTCGCGCCGTCATTGCGAGCCATTGTCTGGTCGGCGCTGCCGGCCGGACGATAAGCAAAGCAATCCAGAGGCTCCAAGCAGACTGGATGCTTTGTCGCCATCACTCGCCGAAGCCGGAGAATGATCGCTCCTCACAATGACGACAGTCGCGATTACTTCTCGCCGCCGTCGCTCGATTGCGCGCGGGATTTCTTCTCGCTCTTGTCGGCGACGATGTCCGTCAGCTTGATGCGGTCGAACTCGCTCCAGACACTGGCGAGCCAGTGCCGCACATAGCCGCGCAGCACAAACGAATAATTCGCCGGCTCGTCATGCAGTCCCTTATTCGCGACGAAATTCAGGAACGGCACCGATGAGACCTCGACCTGCTCATAGGCCATTTCGTTGAGCTTCGGGATCGTCAGCTCGGTCGCGTCCTTGATGCGGTTGAAATAGGACTGGTAGGTCGCCTGATCCCATTCGAAGAAACTGGTATTGTTGATGAAGTTCTTCACGAGAAAATATTTCGCGCCGTCCATGAAGGCGGCGGTCTCGGCGATTTCGTCCAGCGATGCGATCGACGGACCGAGGATATGAAACACGGCGAAGGTGATCTGGCCGGATTTTGCGGCATCGAGGAAGCCAATATCGCGCAACGAGGCCAGCGCGGGCGACAACAGGCCGGCGCGGACGTCGATCACCGTGACGGAAGGTGCCGACGAATTCAGCGTATCGAAGATCTTCATCTGGTCGGAGGTCGTCGTCATGTCGACGATCTGGGTGATGTCGGGATGGAAGCGCTTCAGCGTGCCGCGCGGGCTCTCGGTATCGAAGGCGCGGGTCGGGACGTTGTTGGCTTTGAAATAATCCAGCACGGTCCGCGATACGGTGGTCTTGCCCACGCCGCCCTTGTCGGCGCCGACGACGATCACTGCTGGCTTGGCCATGAGTATCCCTTTTGAAAACCGATGCGCGATTGGTGCGGTCGCGTTTGGGCGCGAACATGGCAGAAACCCGCGAGATTTCAATCATCCGGGCCGGGCAAGATGGTAAATGATTGCCAAACTCGTTAACGGCTGCGCCATATTCCTGAGCTAGGGTGCGCCACATGCGACCTGAGACATCCGATGCACGCCTGACCCACCTTTTCCTCGACATGCTCGCGGCGGAGCAGGGCGCTGGCGCGAATACGGTCGACGCCTACCGGCGCGATCTCGACGACCTCTCGGCCTTCATCGGCCGGAACGGGCTTACCTTCGATAGCGTCGAGACGCAGGCGCTGCGCGATTATCTGCAAGACCTCGACGAGCGCGGTTTCAAATCGACCAGCGTAGCGCGGCGGCTGTCGGCGCTGCGCCATCTGTTTCGGTTTCTCGTGAACGAACGCATCCGCACCGACGATCCGGCGGCGATCTTGTCCGGGCCGAAGCGTGGTCGCAGCCTGCCCAAGGTGCTGTCGATCGCGGATGTCGATGCCATGCTGACGCAAGCCAAAATGCTTGCCGAGACTGATGCGCCGGCCTTGCAGACCATGCGTGCGGCGCGGCTCTATTGCCTGCTCGAAGTGCTGTACGCGACCGGCTTGCGCGTCTCCGAACTAGTGTCGCTTCCGGTGTCGGCGGCGCGGCGCGATGCCCGGATGATCGTGGTGCGCGGCAAAGGCAATAAGGAACGCCTCGTGCCGCTCAATCAATCATCGAAAGCGGCGATGACGAGCTATCTCGCGGCGCTCGATGCCCGTCGCAGCGAAAATACGAAAAACGCGGCCGCGACGAAATGGCTGTTTCCGTCGTCGGGTGACTCAGGCCACCTGACCCGCCAGCATTTCGCGCGCGACCTGAAGGATCTGGCGCTGGCGGCTGGCATTGCGCCCCGGCTCGTCAGCCCGCATGTCCTGCGTCATGCCTTCGCCAGCCATTTGCTCCATAATGGTGCGGATTTGCGGATCGTGCAGACGCTGCTCGGCCATACCGACATTTCGACGACGCAGATTTACACCCATGTTGTCGAGGAGCGGCTCAAGAGCCTCGTCCGCGATCTGCATCCGCTGGGGGATAAATAAGGAAGCGCCACGGATATCGACTGCCACAAAATCAACTCGTTGATTCGCCACGTCTATCCCGGCCGCTCGGCTTGACTTAACACCCCGATTACCCTGAAAAGCGGCCCAATCCAGTCTTCGTCCGTTTCGCCCGCGCCCCTGCGGGCTCTGATATGTCGGGAATGTCCGATCCCATGCGCAGCTATCTCGATTTTGAAAAGCCGGTCGCCGAGCTTGATGCGCGCGCCGACGAATTGCGCGGGCTCGTCGCCGGCGGCAGTGACGTCGGCGACGAAATCGTGCGGATCGAGGAGCGCGCGGCGCAGACGCTGGCCGATCTCTACGACGCGCTGACGCCGTGGCAGAAGACGCAGGTCGCGCGGCATCCGCAGCGGCCGCATTGCATGGATTATGTTCAAGAGCTGATTACCGAATTCACCCCGCTCGCCGGCGACCGCAAATTCGGCGACGACGAAGCGCTGGTCGGCGGCTTCGGCCGATTTCGCGGCGAGGCCGTCTGCGTGCTCGGGCAGGAAAAGGGGTCGACCACCGAGACCCGCCTCAAGCACAATTTCGGCATGGCGCGGCCGGAAGGCTATCGCAAAGCCGTGCGGCTGATGGAGATGGCCGACCGCTTCGATATCCCGGTGCTGTCGCTGGTCGATACTGCCGGCGCCTATCCCGGCATCGGCGCGGAGGAGCGTGGCCAGGCTGAGGCAATCGCCCGCTCGACCGATGCGTGTCTGTCGCTCGGCGTGCCGAATGTCGCCGTCATCATCGGCGAAGGCGGTTCGGGCGGCGCGATCGCGATCGCGACGGCCAGCCGCGTGCTGATGCTCGAACATGCGATCTACAGCGTGATTTCGCCTGAAGCGGCGTCCTCGATCCTGTGGCGGGACTCGACCAAGGCGCAGGAAGCCGCCACCAGCATGAAGATCACGGCACAGGATCTGATGCGCTTTGGCGTGATCGATACCATCCTGAAAGAGCCTGCCGGCGGTGCCCATCGCGACGCCAAGGCGATGATCTCGACGACCGGCGACGCCATCGCACGGGCCATGAACGACCTGCGTGGGCTGGACCGCGGTACCGTTCGGCAGCAGCGCCGCCAGAAATTCCTCGATATCGGCCGCAAACTCGCTTGATCGCTGGTGATTTGTAGCCGTTGGAGGCTTTCCAGGCCGGAATAAGGCGACGCCGCAATTCCGCCTGAGGTCCTGCGTAAGCAAGTTCCTGTTAGAGTAATCTTCACCACGCCAAGGCGGAACCTGTTGCGGCGCAGCAGTTCGGCTTGCGGGGCGGGGGCCTTTAAGGATAATATTTATTCAACTGCACTAGGTAGATTTAGGCGTCAGGTAAAAGTGCTGTGGTCGAGATATCGGATCGCACGCTTCCCGTCGTTATCGGCCTGTCGGCTGTGGGGATTTGACTTGAACGATCGCGGTTTTTTTCGTGCGGTGATGACATCGGTCGCGCTTGCGGCTGCGGTCGCGCTTGCTGGCTGCAATGGCGAAGACATTTCGCTCGCCAGCAACGCCAAGGCCAACAAGCCGATTCCGGAAAAGCTCGTCGCTGATATTGCAGCGAAGGATATGGACGTTCAGTCGCCGATGCTGGTGCGGCTGTTCAAGCAGGAAGCCGAACTCGAAGTCTGGAAACAGGATCGCTCCGGCAAATTCGCACTGCTCAAGACCTATCCGATCTGTCGCTGGTCCGGCGATCTCGGCCCGAAGGTTAAAGAAGGCGATCGTCAGGCCCCCGAGGGCTTCTATTCGATCGGCCCCGGCCAGATGAATCCGCAATCGGCCTATTACCTGTCATTCAACATGGGCTATCCGAACGCTTTCGATAAAGCGCTGGGTCGTACGGGCTCGCAACTGATGGTGCATGGCGATTGCTCGTCGCGCGGCTGCTACGCGATGACCGACGAACAGATTTCTGAAATTTACACGCTCGGCCGCGAGTCGTTCTTTGGCGGCCCGCGCGCGTTTCAGGTGCAGGCCTATCCGTTCAAGTTCACGCCGGTGAACATGGCAAAGCATCGTAGCAATCCGAACATGCCGTTCTGGAAGATGATAAAAGAAGGCTACGACCACTTCGAAGCGACGCGGCAGGAGCCGAAGGTCGAGTTCTGCGAAAACAAATACGTGTTCGATCCGGCACAGCCGGCGAACGGCCGTTCGCTGACCTTCCAGGCTGGTGCGAAGTGTCCCGCTTACAGCGTGCCGTCGGAAATCGCGGATGCGGTGTTGTCGAAGCAGCGCAATGACGAAGCCAAGACCAACGAGTTGATCTCGAAGGGCACGCCGATGGCGCAGCGTCGTCCGGACATCGACGGCGGCATGAACCGTATCTTCGCCTCCAAGATTCCCGATGGCTCGACGGGCCTGTCCGAATCCGACGCGCCAGGCGCGCAAACGGCGTCCTATGCCCGTGCACCCGGCACCATCCCGGCCCATGTCAATCCGCCGAAAGCCATCGTTGCTGAAGAGCCGTCGGTCTTCTCGATGCCTGCGGCATCAACGACACAGGTCGCAAATGCCGGTGGCAATGAAAGCGGCGGCTTCTTCAGCGCCATGGCCCGGAAGGTCGGCATCGGTGGCGGCAGCAGCGAGGCGCCGACCGCGACAGCCAGCCGCGCGCCGGTCACACCTGAAAAGCCGAAGACGTCGGTCGCTGCCAAATCCACGCCAAAATCGACGACGAAGCCGTCCGAGACGGTATTGGCGCGTCCAGCCGAATCCTTTGCACCGAAAAAACCGGATACCCGCACCGCCGCTGCGCGCCCGGCATTGAAGCCATCTGTCTCGGCCGACGAAGCTGCGGCCTCAGATGCCCGTACGACGATGTCGGGGGCCACACCGGTGGTGTCGTCGAACTCGTTCGACAGCCGCTTTTCACTTCGGTAAGGCCAGAATTGCGTCCGTCATTGCGAGCGCACGCCCAATTGGCAGAGCCCATTTGGCGTGACCAAAGCAATCCAGCTCTTTCTGACTGACCAAAAAAGGACTGGATTACTGCGTCGCGGCCGCTCTTCAAAGCCGAGGACCGCCGCTCCTCGAAGGCGAGGACCGGCGCACCTCGCAATGACAAAAATCACCCTTCGCCCGGCGCCTGTGCCTTGATAGCCAGTGCGTGGACGCTGGCAGCCAGTTCAGCCGCCAGTGCTGCGTTGACCAGCCGATGCCGGTCGATCCGGCTCTTGCCAGCGAAGGCGTCGGCCACGATTTGTACGCGGAAATGAGTTTCGCCGCCCGCGCGATGGCCGGCGTGGCCCTCGTGCAAATGTGATTCATCGATGACGTCGAGATGCGCCGGGGTGAAAGCCTCGCGCAACTTGTCCGTGATAGTCTGCTGCATGGTCATGGGACCGGCTTTAGCGCCGGGCCGTGATTGTCGTCAATCCCGAAGCGGATCACGTGCCGCTCACGAAAAAATTTTCACCAGTCACGTCACCTGAAAGGGCATTCGCAATGTCAAGACTTGAAGCCATCCGCATTGCGTTGTCATAGTCGGCCATGGCCATCGATTCATCGAAATTCTTCGACTCCATCCGCATCAAGCCGAATAAGACCAGCGCCAAGGCGCAGGCCAAGGCGCGCGAAGAAGCACAATTGTGCGAGTGGCCGGAGTGCAAGAACAAAGGTCCGCACCGCGCGCCGAAGGGCCGTGGGCATGAGCGTGAATACTGGAATTTCTGCCTCAACCACGTCCGCGAATACAACGCGAACTACAATTTCTTTCAGGGCATGAACCCGGACGCCGTCGCGCGTTACCAGAAGGATGCGCTGACCGGCCATCGCCCGACCTGGAAAATGGGCGCCAACGGCAAAGGCTCGAAGGACGCCGAACTCGACGGCGCAAACGACCCCTTCGCGATGCTCAATGAGATGAACGGCCGCAACAAATGGCGCGCCGGGGCCAATACCGCCGAGCCGCCAAAGGCCGAAGCCCGCAAGATCATGAACGCCGAGAAGAAGGCGCTGATCGTCATGGGCCTTGGGCCCGATGCGACGCTGGAAACGGTGAAGGCGAAATACAAGGCGCTGGTGAAACAGCACCACCCCGACGCCAATGGCGGCGACCGCTCGACCGAGGACCGCCTGATCGAGGTCATCAAAGCGTATAATTACCTCAAGACAGTTGTTCGCCCGGCTACCTAGCGGCGTCGTCAAGCCCTGCCGAAATTGTCCGGCAGGGTTCATCTTTGCGCCCGCAGGCCGGGCGACTGAATACGCCGTGACGCTTGTTGTGAACGGTGCCTTCCCAGATGACCGGGCGACCCGCCTTCGCGGCGTGATGACGACTATTGCGGAGCGACGTCTCGTCTCCTTTTCACGGGCACGTTGATTCCGCGGCGTCGTCGCACGAACCACACCAACGCACCCGCGATCAGGCCGCAGGCCAGGACCAGTGGAATCCAGTAATGCCGGATATCGGCGCGCACGCCCGGCCAGCCGCCGAGTTGCTCCAGCACCGTCCCGGCCAAGGCACCCGGCAGCAAATGTCCGAACGCCCAGGCGATCGCCGCCGCCGCACAAATGGCAAGGAATTTCGCCGGCGGCATGCCCAACGCTCCGGCGGTGACAGGCACGATGGCGCGGACCGGCCCGACGAAGCGCGCGAAAAATACCGCCAGCGCGCCGTAGCGATGGAAGAATGTCTCGCTCTGTTCGACGATGCCGGGATAGCGCGACAGCGGCCATGTCGACAGGATGCTGCGCTGTTGCTTGTAGCCGATCAGATAGGATGTGCCGTCGCCGAGAAATGCGCCGCTAAAGGCGCATGCCACGGCCGGGATCAGTTGTAACTCGCCGCCAGCGATCAGCGTGCCGAGTGCGAGGATGATCGTGGCACCGGGCACCAGCGAGCCGAACACCGGCACGGCTTCCAGCACGGCGGCAAGAAAAATTGTGAGATAGGCCAGCCAGGCATGGGCCGACACGAAGGCGATCAATTGCTCGATAATAGCCGTCACACGAATTGTCCTGTCAGGCTTGTGAACTCTCCCGGCGATAGCACGTTTGCCGGTCAACAACACCGCGCGCTTGAAATTCGTGCAGATTCGCAAGGCTGCTTTTCAAAAGGTAGGCTTCCCTTCATCCATGGCAGCGCTTACCTTAATGAAATTGCAGTGAAATGCGCGCCGGGCATCAGACAATCGCGCGGGCTTCTGCCCGCCGCATCTCTCTGCTAGGTTCGCACCAAGCACTTCAACCGCAGCCATGATTGAACTGCGCATGATCTTGACGCCAAACCGCTGACACGTCGGCGGATCATGCGCCACAGACTGGTTTCGGGATGTCCGGAACCACGGAGGATTGATGACCGCCGCCACGACCACCAAATCTCACGCACCCGCCGGCTTGCAGCCGACCGAGCCGCTCACCGGAATTCCAGACAAGATGGTTTCGGTGCGAAAAGTATTCGGCATCGATAGCGATCTCAACGTGCCGGCGTTCTCGCAAGGCGATCCGCATGTGCCCGACGTCGACGCGGATTATCGCTTCGATCGCGCCACGACGCTGGCAATTCTCGCCGGCTTCTCGCGCAATCGCCGGGTGATGGTGACGGGCTTTCACGGCACCGGCAAATCGACCCATATCGAGCAGGTCGCGGCGCGTCTGAACTGGCCCTGCGTGCGCGTCAATCTCGACAGCCATATCAGCCGCATCGATCTGGTCGGCAAGGATTCGATCGTGGTCCGCGACGGCAAGCAGGTCACGGAATTCCGCGACGGCATCCTGCCCTGGGCACTCCAGCACAACGTCGCTTTGGTGTTCGACGAATATGACGCCGGCCGCCCGGACGTGATGTTCGTGATTCAGCGCGTGCTCGAAGTCTCCGGCCGCCTGACGCTTCTGGATCAGAACAAGGTCATCAAGCCACATCCGTCGTTCCGGCTGTTTTCGACCGCCAACACGATTGGCCTCGGCGATACGTCGGGCCTCTATCATGGCACGCAGCAGATCAATCAGGGCCAGATGGACCGCTGGTCGATCGTCACGACGCTGAATTATCTGGCGCATGATGAGGAGGTCGAGATCGTGCTGGCCAAGGCGCCGCATTATCGCAATCCCGAAGGCCGCGATATCGTGAGCAAGATGGTGCGGCTCGCGGACTTGACCCGCAACGCTTTTGCCAATGGCGATCTGTCGACGGTGATGTCGCCGCGCACGGTCATCACATGGGCGGAGAATTCCGACATCTTCGGCGATATTGGCTTCGCCTTCCGCGTCACGTTCCTCAACAAATGCGACGAACTCGAACGCCCGCTGGTCGCCGAGTTCTATCAGCGCTGCTTCAACGCCGAACTGCCGGAGAGCTCGGTGAACGTCGCGTTGAGCTAATGAGATGACAGCAAAGATCATCGATCGAGACATCGGAAAGGTTGGCCGTTTGCACGAAGCCGATCTTTACGGCTGGGTCCAGGATCAGGTGGCGTTGCTGCATTCCGGAGAGATTGGCTCGATCGATGCGTCCCACATCACGCAGGAGCTTGAAGAGTTGGGACGCAGCGAATTCAACAAGCTCGTCAGCACCCTTCGTAACGGGCTGCATCACATGTTGAAATGGGACCATCAGCCGAAACGTCGCTCACGAAGCTGGGCTGTAACTGTTCGGACGCAGCGTCGATTAATCGAACGAGAGATAAAGAGCAGTCCCAGCCTGAAGCCTAGAATTTTGGAAGCGATCACCTTCGCTTACGGAGACGCTGTCGTTGTCGCTCAAAGCGAAACTGGGCTGCCAATAGCGACATTTCCAGAAAGATGCCCGTATAATTGGGACGAGATAACGTCACGTCCAATTGTTTGGGATGACGAACACTCAGGCGAACGGCATTCAAAAGATGACTTCTGAGACGCGCGATCCAGCGTTAGTCAAAACTCCACGAGCCTATCAGGCCGATTATTTCGGCTGGCTTGAAGATCAACTCGTGCTTTTGAAAACAGGGCGTTTAGATGAAGTGGATGCTGAGCACGTCGCGGAAGAAATAAGAGATATTGCAAGCCGTGAGTTCGACAAACTTGAAGAAGCGTTGACGGCTTTAACGTTCCATACTCTGAAATGGGATCTTCTGCCTGATCGCAGGTCGGGTAGCACGGTATTATCGATTGATGCTCATCGTGACCAAATAGATACGACCCTCCGGCGCAATCCAAGTCTCATGAACGATGTCGGGGAGGCGCTCGTCAATTCGTATACTGTTGCGACCTATGACGTCATGCGCGACAGCGGACTTGCGGAGTCTATCTTTGCCGCGCAATCACCCTATGATTTTGAAACGCTTCGTCGGCGCGTGTTTCGATTTGATAATTTCGTCTCGCCGTCTGGCAGCGAATACACATGACCACCAATTCCAAATTCCGTACCGGCCCGAAGGAAGCGCCGACTGAGCCGTTCAAGCGGTCGGTCGCAGCATGCTTGCGCGCGATCGCAAAAGCTCCTGAGATCGAGGTCTCTTTTGCAGCCGAGCGCCCCGGCCTTGCGCCGGGCAAAGCTCGTCTGCCCGAGCCCGCGCGAAAAATGAGCAAGCGCGACGCCGCTATTGTGCGTGGCCATGCGGATTCGATCGCGTTGAAACTCGCCTGTCACGATCCGAAAGTGCATCGCAAGCTGATGCCGGGCAATCCGCAAGCGCGCGGCGTCTTCGAGGCCATTGAACAGGCGCGCGTCGAGGCGATTGGCTCACGCCGCATGGCCGGTGTCGCGAAAAATCTCACCGCAATGCTCGACGATCATTTCCATCGCGGCAAGTTCGACGAGATCACCGACCGCGCCGACGCGCCGTTGTCCGATGCGTTGGCGATGCTGGTGCGCGAGCGCCTCACGGGCCTCGCACCGCCCGCTGCTGCAAAGAAAATGGTCGATCTCTGGCGGCCCATTCTGGAAGACAAAATTGGGGCGCGCCTCGATAAGCTCGATGTGCTGACCGAAAATCAGGCCAAGTTCGGCGACGCGGTGCACGATCTATTGCAGGCGTTGGACATGGGCGACCCGAGCAACGCCGAGCCTGACGACGACGACGATCAGGATGACGAACAAAACGGCGAGAACAACGATTCAGGTGCCGAAGGCGCGCCGGACAATGAAGCCGCGCAGGAAATGAGCGCTGATCAGGCGCAGGCGATGACCGACGAGATGTCGGATGCCGCGATGGAGAGCGCGCAGTCGGCGACGTCAGACACACCTGAGGACGGTGAACTCGGCGATGACGAGACGCCGGGCGAGGCGACGCGACCAAATTCGAAAGGCACGAACGAGCCGCGTGGGCCGGAATATCATGCCTT
>JAYUEY010000191.1:0-19226 GCA_043739005.1 Tardiphaga sp. | reverse complement strand
GATGAACTCATTCGCCGCGTCGAGACCATTGCATTGTCATGCGGGTCGACGACGTGCCAGATCTCGACATCGGCAAAACCGACCATCACCGCGCGCGCGGTCTCCGGCTTTTGCAGGATGCGCACGGTCACTTCGGTAATGACGCCGAGCAGCCCTTCCGAGCCGGTGATGATGCCCATCAGATCATAGCCGCCGGGCTCGGTGGCCTTGCCGCCGATGCGCAACACCTCGCCGGACATCAACACGATCTCGCAGCCGAGCAGATTATTCGTCGTCATGCCGTATTTCAGGCAATGCACGCCGCCCGAGTTTTCCGCGACATTGCCACCGATCGAACATGCGATCTGCGACGACGGATCGGGCGCATAATAAAATCCCGCATGCGCGACGGCCTGACTGATCGCCAGATTCGTCACGCCCGGCTCGACCACGACGGCACGGTTCTCGAAATCGATCTCGCGAATGCGTTTGAATTTGCCGAGGCCCAACAACACACCGTCTTCGAGCGGCAGCGCGCCGCCGGACAAAGACGTCCCGGAGCCGCGCGGCACCACCTTGATGCCCTGCTCGCCGCAATATTTGAGGACTTGCGACACTTGTTCGGTCGTATCCGGCAGCACCACGACCATCGGTGGCTGGCGATAGGCCATCAGCCCGTCGGACTCGTAAGGCAGCATTTCGGCAGCGCTGTCGATCACGCCTTCGCCGGGCACAATCTTGCGCAGCGCGGCCACGATGGATGAGCGGCGCGCGAGCACGGCTTTGTCGGATGGCGGCATCAGAATGGACATGCGAATTCCGTTTCGTTGCGGCGTTTCATCACGAGTGAGTCATGATGGATATCAAACGCTTGTACATGCAGATGAAGCCATGCGACATCCTTTTTGAATGCTTCAAAACAAGTCTCACATCAGGTCATACGCATGAAAATCGCACTCACTGCCGGGCTTATTCTGATCGCCACCATGGCCAGCGCATCGGCGCAGGATGTCGCGGCCGGAAAAAGCTCTTTCGCGAAATGCGCGGCATGCCACGCCATCGGTGAAGGCGCCAAGAACAAGGTCGGCCCGGAATTGAACGGCCTCAACGGCCGCAAATCGGGAACTGTGGCGGGCTATTCCTATTCGGAAGCCAACAAGGCGTCGGGCATCACCTGGGACGAAGCAACGTTCAAAGAATACATCAAGGATCCGAAAGCGAAGGTTCCGGGCACCAAGATGTCCTTCGCCGGCATCAAGCGCGAGCAGGAGATCAACGATCTCTGGGCTTTCCTTGCGCAATACGATGCCGAGGGCAAGGTAAAGTAGCCAAGGCAAACGCTGTCATTCCGGGGCGCTCGGAACGCGCCACCATCGACGCCTTCGTCGATGGTTAGCGAGACGAGCGAGCCCGGAATCCATACGCCCAGACAGGGGTTATGGATTCCGGGCCTGCGTCACGAGCCGGCTTCGCCGCCATCGTGCCACATCCCGGAATGACGAATCTACGCTCCCACCAGCACCCGCGCCGGCATCACGGCCTGCACGACCAACCCCCGCGCGCGGGCATCCATTACGCCGACCGCGCGTAACGCCAGCAGGGTCACGGTCTGCACGGCGTCGCGCAACCGCGCATGATCTTCCAAATTGTCCGGTGCCAGCGGGCCGATCAGCGATTCATGCAACGCGCCGAGCAAAGCTGTTGCGGCGAGCGCTGTGTCCTGCGCCGGCAAATGCCCGGCCCGCACCGCAGCGCCGATCCGCAATTCGATCTCGCCGGCGATCTCGCGCCGCGAGGTCAGCCGCGATTCGGTGACATCGACATCGACCGGCTCAGCCAGAATGGCCCAGTGCAATTTGCGATGCGACACCACATGCACGGCCACCGTGGTGACGGCAGCAGCCAGCGCCGAGGACGGCCCCGGTGCGGCATCGGCGGCGCGGCGGATGGCGGCCAGCTCATCCCGCGAGACGTCGGCGATCAGTTCGGAAATAAGATCAGCCTTGGACGGGAAATAGCGATAGACCGTGCCCGCCGCGACATTGGCGCGGGTCGCGACCGGCGCGATCTGAACGGCGGCCATGCCGCCTTCCGAAGCCGCGTCGCGTGCCGCCCGCAAAATGGCGCTGCGACGCGCCGCGAGCCGTTTTACGACCTGATGGGTCCGTCGATAGACCATGTTTCCGTCCCGGCGCAGATCGGTAGCACTGCCGAAATCCATGCGCATTCAATGTTTTGAGCGGCCCGAAGCCAGGCGGCCGGGAAAGAGTGAACACCTATTCAAAGACTGATGCAAGTGAGTTGCGACATGATCCCGAAAACTAGTCTTCCGGCTTTCGGATCAGACCATCCTGACGAGAAAAGTGCCTGCTACCCGCTAACCCCGATCGCACGGGCCAGCGCGGCGACAGCCATGCCGGTAATCACCGCGACGAAATCATTGCGGCGGATAATCGTCACGATCATCGCAGCCGAAATCGCAAACATCACGACCAATCCGCCATTCACCGCAACGGGCAATGCCGCCGCGACGATGATCGACCCCGGCAGTGCGTCAAGCATCCGGCGCACGCGCGGCGTCACATTCACATAGCCCATCAGCCAATAGCCGCCGAGCCGGGACGCCACGGTCACGGCCGTCATCACGGCGAAGGCGATCATCACGTCGCTGCGCAGCCAGTCGCTCATGCGACCCGCTCCTTGTCAGAGTCTTTGACAGGTTTTTTGGCAGGTTCGTCCTCGACGAAGGCCGCACTGACCGCGCCTGCCATCGCGCCTGCAATGATGAACCACCAGCCCGGCACGAGATAATGCACGGTGAGCGCGACGAGGCCCGACACAGCCCACGGGATCGCGCGGCGCGGGCCTTTCCACGCCGGCACCAGCATCGCGGCGTAGAACGCCGGCATCACCAGATCGACGCCGTATTTTTTGGGGTCGGTGAGTTGTTCGGCCAAGAGATAACCGGGGATCGCCGCCACCGCCCACAACAGATACAGCACCATCGCGCCGGAAAAATAGAACATCGCATTGGCGCCGCCATGCTCGCGATAGCGCATCGCGGCGAGCCAGCCGCCATCTGTCACCAACAGCATCGCCGGATAGGCCTGCCAAGCGGGCAACGTGCCGAACCAAGGCCGCAGCGTCGCCGTCATCAGCGCGAAACGGATGTTCACTGTCGTCGTGAGCAGCGCCAGCGTCGCGATCGAACCGACCGTCAAGTGATCCGGCCAGCTTTGCACGGCGACGAATTGCGACAGCCCGCCATAGACGACGACCATCATCACCTGCACTTCGGCGAGGCTGAAATTCTTTTGCGCACACAGCGCGCCGAACGCCATGCCGAAGGCGAGCGTGCCCGGCAGCATCGGCCCGATCGCGACGATGCCGGGCCACAGGGCGTCACGAGACCAGTAAGCAGGATGGTGTGTGGCGTCGGTGGTCTTCATGATATCCGGTGCAGGCGCAGCGAAAACGATCGCCGCGACAAGGACTCATTCGCCGGTCGAGTGCAACGAAAGTTTTGCGCTGCATCCGCGCCATGCAATGCGCGCAATGCGCCGCCTGTGAAAGAGAGACCTATTCGGCAGGCACCGCAAAAGCAGGATTGGCTGCCGTGGACGGCCGCGCGAAAAGCCAATGCGCAGCAGCAATGGCAGCGATTGCCACCGCGATGCCGGCAAATACATCGATCAGATAATGCCCGCCGATCACCGGGGTGCTCGCGATCATCAGGATGTTGAGCACCATCGCGGTCGGCCCGAACACGCGCACTGGCGCGAAGGCCCAAGCGTAAAGGACCGCCGACGCGGCATGAAAACTTGGAAACGTCACGATGCCAGCAAGGCTGAACAAATCGAGATGTCGCATCGAGCCGTCGCGCACGGCCAAGATGTCCTGCTGCGCGAGCGTGAAAGCGAGGATGTTGACGTGGGGAACGTCGCCGGATGCCAATCCAAGCGTCTGATAAACGCCGATCGCCGGCTCCGCCATAGACAATGCGATGGTCATCATGAGCGCGATCGACAGCGCGGCGATGAACTGTTGCAGACGCAAAAACCGCGATGTGGCGGCCAGCACGATCGGAATCGCGAGCAGCGGCCATTTGATCATCGCGTAACCGATATTGAGCAGACCAGCTAAAACCTCATTGTCATTGATGAAAAGGATCGCAGGTTTGGCATCGAATCCCATCGCGTGATCGAACGCCGCTAACGTGGCATCTTGAAGCGGCCAGTTGAACGCACATGCCACGTAACTCAACGGCCCCGCGATTGCGGTCAACAAAACGACCTGACCGAGCGCGCCGAACATGAATGCCAGCCGTTGTGCGGCGCGACCGTTCATCAGATAGGCGAGCAGCGCCAAGACCACAGCGGTCGCCGACGTGACGCCAAATCCCAGCGGTCCGATTGAAAAGTCCGACTCGCACGTCGCAAGCAGCAAAAGCCCGCCCATCACCATGACAGGGAGCCAGTTGAGGTTGAAAAATCGCCACGAAGACGAAACGTCCCGCTCGGTCATGCAACACCTGGATTGCGCCCGGCGATCTTGGTCAAAATCTCTTTAACAAAACCGAAACGCACGTCCGAAAGATCCAACGGTGGACGCGATATTGACTAGCCCAGATAGGCGGCGAGCGCGCCCGACAGACCCACGCTGTCGACCTGCGGCTTGGATACGCCAGACAGACCGCCCCGCGCCGCTTCGATGACCGCCAGTGTTCCGGCCTTGACCGAGCAGATCACCGGCACCGACACATGCGGCTGAACGCGTTCGGCCAACCCGGCCAGAGCCGCGCCGCCGAGGATGACAACATGTGCGCCGTCGTCGCGCGCACACGCCTCGCAGGCAGCGGCCAGATCGGCCAGGGCCGCCTCTGGATTGTCGGCGATCTGCCCGCCGGTCGGCGCGATCGTCCGTACTGCAGCCAAACGATCCGCCAGCCCGATCATCGCTACGAACTCTTTCAACATCGGCCCCCACAACGCGCCGCCCGTGACGATCGCGAAACGCTCCCCTTGCACGCAGGCCGCATGGCATGCCGCCTCGGCCATGCCGACCACCGGCACCGGCGCGATCTCGCGCAATGCCAAGAGTCCCGGATCGCCGAAGCACGCCAGATAGACCGCATCGCAGCCATCGACATGCGCGGCCATCGCATCGAGTGCGGCATGGCCGGCGATTGCAGCCGCCGCGCGGCTGGCGATATAGCGTGCCCCGAATCGCCCGGTGACGGGCACGAACGCAACACCGTCCCCGGCGATGCGTCGCGCATGGCCGGCGACGATGTCGGTGACGGCAGATGTCGTATTCGGATTGATCAGGAGGATGCGCAAATGAAAGAACTCCGGCGCGCGTGATGTTCGCGCCGGCCGCAGTCTATTGACCGCTTTGCAGATCGCCAAACCGTTCCCACTGCTTGCCGGTGAAGCGCATGAACTGCATCTGCTCGACAGGCAGATGATCGTCCGGCCCGGTGGTGACGGTGATACCGGGCAGCAGCATCGGCAATGCCATCTCCTTGATCGCCAGCGCCTGCTTCATAATGTTGTCACGCGACAGATCATCGCCTGCCGCTTTCAGGACAGGCGCGGTTGCTCCGCGCTCGTCTTGATGCAGGATGACATGCACGCGATTTAGAAGCGAATTATAATCGTTATGTTGAAATACCTCTTTGGAATGCCAAGCGGGGCGGCAAGCGGAACGGAGCGAGCGCAGCGGCTTCGACCGTCCAAATCAAGGTCGTCACCACGACGTGGCCCGATGTCGCATGTGACAATTTTTCACAATTCACATGTGAGAATTGAAACGATTTGCTCGTCTGGGCGTCCATCTCCGGTGAATGGTTTCAACAGGAGCGTCCAATGAAGAAGATTTTGCTTGCCGCGTGCTGCGTTGCTCTCCTCGGTGGTGTGTCAGCCGCCACGGCTCAGACCACTGGCCCGTCAGGTCAGACGACCGCGACCACCAACGACTCGATGAACGCAAATGCGATGAAGATGAGCAAGAAGAAGATGATGATGATGAAAAAGAAGAAGATGATGATGATGAAGAAGGACAAGATGTAAGGCGTACAGCCTTTCATCGCTGTCTTGATTGTCATTGCACCATCGATCAGCCGTTGATCATGAGCATTGCGCATCTATCACGTGAAACGCGGCCGCAAGGTCGCGTTTTTCGTTTGCGTGCTGTCTTTTTTGTGAACGACGCGGCTGTCGTCCTTCCCCGCTTTTGCCGTGACGAGGGAGCAACAAAAAACGCGGCCTTTCGGCCGCGTTTTCAATTCACACCAGATCAGGCCTTAAGCCTGCGGCTGCGGCTCCAGCCCGCCATCGGGGCGCGTGCGCGGCTTGCCGGCAGGCGGCACGGCGGACGAGCGCGGCGTCGACGGCTCGAGCACCGATTCCCGGTTCGGCTTCTTGCCGTTGATGAGATCGATGATCTCGTCGCCGCTCAGCGTCTCGAACTCCAGCAAGCCCTTGGCGAGCGCTTCGAGATCGGCGCGCTTGTCGGTGAGGATCTGCGTGGCTTCCTTGTAACCGGTCTCGACCAGACGCCGCACCTCATTGTCGATCTTCTGCGAGGTGGCTTCCGAGATGCTTTGCTGGCGGTTCATCTGCATGCCGAGGAACACCTCGTCATTGTTCTCGCCGTAAGACACCGTGCCGAGTTCTTCCGACAGGCCCCAGCGCGTCACCATCATCCGGGCGAGGCGCGTGGCCTGATCGATGTCCGACGATGCGCCCGACGTCACCTTGTTGCGGCCGAAAATCAGCTCTTCGGCGACGCGGCCACCCATCATGATCGCGAGGCGCGACGTCATCTGCTCAAGCGACATCGACAGCTTGTCGCGCTCGGGCAACTGCATGACCATGCCGAGCGCACGGCCGCGCGGAATGATGGTTGCCTTGTGGATCGGGTCGGTGGCGACGACGTTGAGGCCGACGATGGCGTGACCACCCTCGTGATAGGCCGTCAGCATCTTTTCTTCCTCGGTCATGACGAGCGACTTGCGCTCGGCACCCATCATCACCTTGTCCTTGGCCTCTTCGAATTCGCTCTGTGTCACCATCCGCTTGTTGCGGCGGGCAGCGGTCAGCGCGGCTTCGTTGACGAGGTTCATCAGATCGGCACCCGAGAAACCGGGAGTACCGCGCGCGATGGTCTTGAGGTTGATGTCTGGTGCCAAGGGCACCTTGCGGACGTGAACCTTGAGGATCTGCTCGCGGCCGACGACGTCCGGGTTAGGCACCACAACCTGACGGTCGAAGCGGCCGGGACGCAGCAACGCCGGATCGAGCACGTCGGGGCGGTTGGTGGCGGCGATCAGGATCACGCCCTCGTTGGCCTCGAAGCCGTCCATCTCGACGAGCAACTGATTCAAAGTCTGCTCGCGCTCGTCATTGCCACCGCCAAGGCCTGCGCCACGGTGACGACCGACAGCATCGATTTCGTCGATGAAGATGATGCAGGGCGCGTTCTTCTTGGCCTGCTCGAACATGTCACGGACGCGGGACGCACCGACGCCGACGAACATTTCGACGAAGTCCGAACCCGAAATCGTGAAGAACGGCACATTGGCTTCGCCCGCGACCGCACGCGCGATCAGCGTCTTACCCGTGCCGGGAGGTCCGACCAGCAGCACGCCGCGCGGGATTCGTCCGCCAAGCCGCTGATACTTAGTAGGATCGCGCAAGAATTCGACGATCTCCTGCAAATCCTGCTTGGCCTCGTCGACGCCCGCGACGTCCTCGAACGTCACGCGGCCATGCGCCTCGGTCAGCATCTTCGCCCGCGATTTGCCGAAGCCCATCGCCTTGCCGGCGCCGCCCTGCATCTGCCGGGACAGGAAGATCCAGACGCCGATCAGCGCGATGAAGGGCAGCCATGAGACCAGCAGCGAGACGAACCACGGCACATTGTCGCCGGGCGGCTTCGCAGTGATCTGCACCTTGCCGTCATACAAGCGCTTGACCAGCGTCGGATCGCTGGGCGCGTAAGTGTGGAAGGTCGAGCCGTTGGTGAAGGTGCCGTTGATCTCCGGCCCTTGGATCACGACGTCGCGCACCTTGCTCTGGTCCACCTCGCTCAGCAATTGCGAGAAGGTGATGTCTTGCGAGGCGGCGCGCTGGCCTGGATTCTGGAACAGCGTGAACAGCGCCAGAAGCAGCAGCACGATAATAACCCAGAGGGCGAAATTCCGCAGATTGGCGTTCATCTGTCTTCCTTCGTCGCCGCGCGGTTCGCGGCTGTGTCATTCAAGCGTGCTCTGCGGACCGCGCACGTTCGCGGGTGGAGCCGAGGTCGGCTGAGTCTGAATTCAGATATCAATCTAGGTGTGCTTTCGGTCCCTGCCAAGGGAACCGTACTGGACTATTTCGCACATCATAGATCTGTTCCCGTTCAAAAGATGGCACTGATTAAAGCGACGGCGCTTTTCTCGTGCTGCGGCGCGGCGGTGCCGGCGCAATGAGCAAGCGGGTCGCCGTCAGCGTCACCAGCGCGCCGCCCAGCGTCTGGCGCAGCCGGACACCGTTTTTGCCGGGCTGGGGTGCGGCATCAACGGCGGCAAGAAGAGTCTCGGTCTGGCCCAGATCGGCATGGCCTTCGGTGCTGGTCGCGGCGATCGACTTTTGCAGCAGCCGCAGCCGGATTTCATCGGGGAACTCGGCAAATGAAAAAGCGTCGTAGCCGGCCGAATCGGGCAGCGCAGCCGCCTGTGCGGCGGCGGCGGTCGCGTCAGCGAGCGCAAAATCAGCCCGTTGCAGGCGTTTTGCGAGGCGCGACAGGCTCTCGGCCGTGAGGCCTTCGGCGGCAAGTCGCGGCAACAGCTCGCGCAGCCTTGGCCGCGTATAGGCCACATCCCGGTTGGTCGGATCGTCGGCAAAGAGAATTTTCGCCCGCCCGAGCGTGGCGATGAGCCGCGCCTTGGGAATTGTCAGCAGCGGCCTCACGATCGTCATCCCGCCTCGCGCGGTCTCCTGCGCCATCGCCTTCAACCCGACGAGACCGCTGCCGCGCACCAGGCGCATCAGCAGCGTCTCGGCCTGATCGTCCAGCGTGTGCGCGGTGACGATATGATGCGCCTGATGGGCTTGCGCGACCCGCGCCAGCAAATCGTAACGCGCCGCCCGCGCCGCCGCCGGCAGTCCCGATGTCGGCTTTGCGCCGGTCCAGCGCTTGGTCACGTGCGGAATGCCGAGCGACGTCGCGAGGCGTTTGACGTCGCGCGCCTCTTTGGCTGACTGAGGACGCAATCCATGATCGACGGTGACGGCCACCAGATAGGGTCCGTCCGTCAGCGCGCCCCGCCATCGCGCCAGCAACCACAGCAACGCCATCGAATCCGGCCCACCGGAGACGGCCAGAATCAGCGCGGGCGCATAGCGCCATTGCGCAAAGAGCGCGCGGGCTTCAGGAGCGGTGATGGGGGAGGCAGACATAGACAATGGCCGATGATTTCTCGAAAGCACCGCCGTCATCTGAGGTCAAACAGACGCGGTCGCGCGACCATGACGCCTTCAAGCCTAACCTGCAATTTTCAGGTCGCGCGAGGTCGTCACGCCGCCGCGAGTTTGGCGTCCGACAAGTCTCGCTCATCGACGATGCGATTTCGACCAGCCGCCTTTGCAACATAAAGCGCCCGATTGGCGGCCTTGTAAGTGTCGAGCGCATTGCGGTTCGCTATGATGTCGGCAAAACCGCCGGAGACCGTCACCCTGGCATCGCTGGTTTCGGACACTCGCACCATCGCCGCCACCTGCTCGCGCGCCGCCTCGATCATTCCCCTATGCTGACGCGAGGCATTTGCATGCAACAAAACCGCGAATTCCTCACCACCAATGCGTGCGATAGCGAGCGCGACTGGACCAAGCATCTCCGATAGCGCGCGCGCAACGTCGCAGATCACCTGATCGCCGATCGAGTGGCCGTAGGTGTCGTTGATCGCCTTAAAGCGATCGATGTCGAAGATGACGAATTTTGAGCCTGGTTCGGCCGCCTCTAACAGCGCGAAAAAAGACCGCCGGTTCAACAGACCCGACAGCATATCGGTCTCGCTCAGCCGCGCAAATTCGTCGCGGCTGATGCTCAACTCGCGGATGGCGCATCCGACATAATAAGCCAGAAGAAAACTCACCGCGCCGGCCGTCACTGTTGAAACGCTCAACCCGATCAAAAGCGCATCGGTGAGCGGATATGGCAACAGATGAAGGGCATTGAGCAAGAGGTGGACAACAAGAACAACCAAATCTGTCGCGACGATCGCGCGCCAGACAATATGCATGACGAAGCGGAACACGCTCTGTCCGTTGAGCTGAAAATTGAGGATCTTGCTTTCCACCCAGTCGATCGCTAGCCGTCGCATCGCGCCCTCCGTTGGACACAACTCAACGACGTTATCGCGGCGGATACAACTCAATTCGGGTTCATGTTCACAAACATCAGCATGTGCTTAATAAACCAGATGTGCGCGATGGGTTGGCAACGTCAACAACACATCCGCAGAATGCCTAGCATTTGACGCGCTTTTGCTCGCGATCGACCGCTGTCTTCACGCCATTCGAGGCGCGCGGATATTTGCGCGTCACTTCGCCGAGCGCGGCGCAGGCGGCTTCCTTTTCCTTCAGCGCCGCCAGCGACTGACCGAGCCGCAACAGCGAATCCGGCGCTTTCGCAGCGGTGTCGTATTTCGTCGTCACGACTAAAAATGACTCCGCCGCGTCACGGTATTTCTGGCGCTGGAAAAAACTCTCGCCGAGCCAATACTGCGAATCCGCCAATAGCGCATCGTTCGGATATTTCTGCGCGAAGTTGCGCATCGTTTCTTCGGCGAGCGCAAAATCCTTACGCTGCATGTAGCCGATGCCAAGGTCGAATTCGTCCTTCGCCGTCGCGCCGGGCGGCAGCGTCGTCAAAGCGGGCGCACCGCGCGGGCTTTCGAGCGGCAACGGCTGGCCGGCATCGCGGCCGCCGGGAATGGTTGCAGGACCGGCGGAGTTTAAATTTGCCTGGGGTGGAGCTTGCATGGGCATCTGACCGCCGCCAAGTGCACGCGGCGCGCCCGGCGCAGCTGGATTGGCATTGGGATCGAACGCATCGTTGCGGCGGCGACGGCCGTCCGATGGCGGTGCTGCGGGAACGGCCGGCTCCAAAACGATCGGCGCTGCCGCCTGCTGCTGCGGAGCGGCCTGCATCGGTGCAGCAGCCACATTCGGACGCGACGCCGGGCCTGCGGCCGGCGCATTGGCCTGTGCCGCGCGCAACTGCTCTTCGAGCTGCCGATTGCGATATTGCAGCTCTTCGTTCTGGCCGGTCAATTTGCGCAACTCGACTTCGAGCTGCTGCACCCGTGTCTCGGGGTCGACCTCACCGGTATCCGATTGGCCCTGCTGTTGCTGACCGTAATCCTGCTGTTGGCCATAACCTTGCTGCTGCCGGTAGCCCTGCTGCGCGAAAGCAGCGGGTGCCGCAACAACAAGACAGGTCGACAGCAACAGAGTGCGAACGAGGACGGATGTTTGCAACGGCATGGTGACCCGATGGGTTGAGAAATAGACCTGAATTCATTGAGGGCTGGACTAAGCCGGAATTGTGTCAGCGACACCGGCGCATTCTGACCATCGGCAAAGAAAAACCGGCGCTCTCCATGAGGTGAGCGCCGGTTGAATGTCGATAACTCTGACGGATCAGGCGCCGGCGTTCAGCACCGTCACGGCGCGGCGGTTCTGCGACCAGCAAGAGATGTCGTTACACACCGCAACGGGCCGTTCCTTGCCGTAGGAGATCGTCCGCATCCGGCCGGCATCGATGCCGCGCGAGGACAAATAAGTCTTCACCGACTGGGCGCGACGGGCACCGAGTGCGATGTTGTATTCGCGCGTTCCACGCTCGTCGGCATGGCCTTCGATCGTGAACGAGTAGCGGTTGTAGCTCTGCAGCCACTGCGCCTGTTTTTCCAGCGTCGCGATCGCCTGCGGCGACAACTCGGTCTGGTCGCTCTCGAAGAACACGCGGTCGCCGACATTGACCACGAAGTCCTGCTGCGAGCCCGGCGTGGCGGCATTGGCCATCGCGCCGTCGACACCGCCAAGCGGGTTCTTGTTGGCGCATGCGCCCATCGACAATGCCAAGGCGAGCACTGCGGCCAGTTTGAATCCCTGGAGGATACGCTTTTGAATAATCATTCCGGAGCCTCCACGCTCTGGTTTTTTCAACTACATTTGGTCTACAGGGCGATGGTTAAGCGATCGTTCCGTCAACCTTGATGCAGTGTTGCCGAAACACATCAAATGCATGCTTTCGGCGGAAAGCAAGTGTCATGGTTAATGATCGACAAATGTGGCACGACGGTGGATCGGCCCGCCCTGCTCCACCGCCACGGCAGCTTTCAGGCCGACCGTGGCATCCCGGCAACGTCAAAGCCCGCCGGGGCATGTGCCGGCGGGCTTTGAAAATCAGTCTGTCGGGTAATCAGGCGGCCGGGGCGATCGCGGTCTTCTCGGCCATCTGGTTCATCGCGCCGTGCATCTCCTGCAAGGTCGTCGACAACTGCGCCGTCTCGGCATTGCGTCCAAACAGCATGCGTCGCTCGAAATGGCTGGAACGTAGGAACGGATAGCGGGTGAACACCTTCTCGCGCTGGGTCGGGAAATCGACCGCCATCAGGCAGATCGGCTTCAATAAACCAGGATAGGTCCGCGCGACCGACATCGACTCATGCAGGAAGACACGACGATAGAACGCTTGATGCTCGGCGCGGACGGTCGCAAGACCAAGGTCGGCATTGAAGTAATTGCAGGCGACGTAAGCAAGCCGGACCGTCATGTAGGGCAGATCGGGAAGTCGGCGATCAGGAAACGGCTCGGCGACGAATCGGGTCGGATCGATGAGGACCTTGCCCTTGGCGACCTCGGGATAAAGTAAGTCGCCGAACACGCCCATCGACGGCGTATCGGGATACTCTTGCGATGCGACGCTGATCCGGATCGAACTGCTGAGAACACCATCGTAATAGATGCCGAAAATCCAACTATTCGGCATGTCGTCGAAACGATCGGAGGTCATCTCCTCGGCATTTGGACCGATCGCGCCCTCATTTAAATAGGCGCGGTAGCGCAGACGATAAATCTCTTGTTTCTCTTCGATGGTGGTGGCGAGACGGTAGTCGACCCGTTCCAGAACTTCCATGCCACGGTTTAGCGGCCTCAGATCAATGGGTTGCGCCGTACTCATACAAAGATCTCCGTGAACAAACGTTGCTGCGCTTGATCGACTTCAACAAGGTTAAGCCTTTCCTAATGTAGATGCAAAAGGTTCGGTACATTAGGGTTAATCCGATCAACTTGACGGAACCGTGAACGCGATCGGTTCCATCGATCATGTCAATGGGTTCAACGTGATTGATGAAGTGATTAGGCGATCGAGCGTGACGTCTCGTCATATGCGATTGCGTGACGGCCGTGTGACGCATCGAGCAACAGCCGCACCTGAGGTGCCGGCACCGGGCGGCTGAACAGATAACCCTGCGCCTCGGAGACGGTGCCTTCGGCGCTGATGAGTTCGAGTTGCTCGTTGGTCTCGATTCCTTCGACGACAACGGACATGCCGAGATCGGACGAGAGGCGCGCCACGCCGCGCAGCAGCATCAGCGGCCGCGCGGTGTCGATGCCTTGCAGGAACGAGCGATCGATCTTCACCTTCTGCAATGGCAGGTTATGCAGATAGCTCAGGCTCGAATAGCCGGTTCCGAAATCATCCAGCGAAATCCGCACGCCTTCGGCGCGCAATTGCGCCAGCACATCCTGCGTCCACTGCGTATTGCGCAGCAACGAGGTTTCCGTGATTTCGATTTCGAGCCGGTGTGCCGGCAGGCCCGACACTTTTAGCGCGTAACGCACTTCGCTGACGACATCGCGTTGATGGAACTGCTGCGGCGAGAAATTGACGGCGACGCTAACCGCGTCCGGCCACTTCATGCATTCGACGCAAGCCTTGCGCAAAATCCAGCGTCCGAGATCGACGATCAGGCCCATGTCCTCGGCGACCGGAATGATGTCGATCGGCGATACCGGGCCGCGCACCGGATGGTTCCAGCGCAACAGCGCCTCGCAGGTCGATATCTTGCCGGACTTCAGATTTACGAGTGGCTGATAATAAAGCTCGAACTCTTCGTCGACGAGTGCCTTGCGCAGGTCGAGTTCCAGCATGCGGCGCGCTTCGACGGTGAGGGCCATCTCGTCGCGGAAGAAACAGAACCGGCCACGGCCGTCGGCCTTGGCGCGGTACAACGCCATGTCGGCGTTCTTCAGCAACGTATCCGCTGTGATGTCCGACGACGTCATCGCGATGCCGATGCTGGCGCCGATCTCGACCAGATGATTGTCGATCTTGTAGCGCTCGCTCAGCCGCTCGACGATCCGCCGTGCCAGCGCCGCCGCTTCCTCGCAGGAGCTGATGCCCTGCTGGAAGACGACGAATTCGTCACCGCCGAATCGCGCGACGAAATCCTCCGGACGCAGCATTTCGCGCAGCCGGTTCGCGACGAGACACAGCAACTGGTCGCCACAGGGATGGCCCAGCGTATCATTGACCTGTTTGAACTGATCGAGATCGATGAACAAGAGCGCCGAACGCCGGTCGTCATGATGCGTCAGCGCCAACAGTCGCTCGATCTCGTCGCGGAAGCTAACGCGGTTCGGCAGCGTCGTCAGGTCATCATAGGTTGCCATATGCGTGATGCGCGCTTCGGCACTGCGCCGCTCGGTGATATCTTCGACCAGCACGACCGTACCGCCGCCCGGCATCGGCTGGAATGTCCACGACAATGCGCGGCCCAGAATGTTGCCATCAATCGTAATGATCTCGGCGACCCGCGACGCCTGGATTTCCGCGATCACCTCGCGGCAACTCTTCGGCGTCAGCGATCCGGCTTGAACGCAGAGCGTGATCATATCCGAGATGCTCCAGCCGCGCACATCGAGATCGGGCATGAGACGCATCATTGCGCCGAAGCGTTGATTGACGACAGCAAGCCGGCCATCGGCTGTGAACATGCACAATCCGAGCGGCATATTGTTCAGCGCCGTATCGAACTGATGCGCCAGTGCCGCTTTGCTCTCATGTGCAACGAGCGCCTCGACGAAGATCGAATGCAGATTGAGATTGATGAAGCGCAGGCCGAAAAAGAACAGCACAAGAAGGCCGGCAAGTCCGAAATAATAAATATCGCCCTGAAACGCGAGCGCGACCAACATCGGCCCGCAAGCGCACAGGATGTGCCAATGCACGATCCGCGGCCGTCCGTAATTGCGCGCCGCGCCGCCGGCGGTGTATCCGATCGTGACCGTTGTGCAGAGCATATGCGCAATAGGGTCGCTAGTGCCGACCAGCGTCACGTAGCACCACAGCCCGAGCGCGCTGGCATAGAGAATGGCGCTGTCGCGATATTGTGGCTCCCATTCGGCCGCCTGTTCCGGCGTCAGCATGGCCGTGCGTTTTTCATATTTGCGCATCTGGAATGCGCGCGTCGTCCCGATCGCGATGATCAAAATGGCGCAGGGCCAGATCCAGACGTTCCCGGTCTTGAACGCAGTCATCAAGGCCGCAAGACCGGCGCTGATCGAGCCGATCAGCATCGGCCAGAAATTCTGACACATGGAATCGACAAGCGCCGCGTAAATCGACGGCGACATCATCTCAGCATTTTTACGTTCGGCGAGCTGCATCGACGGCAAGCGTCCTTTCCAGACGCCATTTTACCGCGCTCTGGTCGTGCAACCCTAAGGGAACATTCTTACCGCCGCCTTAAGTCCGCCACCGGAACTTTCAAAAAATGCCACCGATGCAAAACGATATTTATACATCTTTAACTAGCAAAAATAAAATATACAACTAGACGAGTGGTTTTCTCGTTGATCAAGACAAAAGTGGTGACCATGCCGGATCAGATGCAAATCCGGGCGTTGGCACTTTCAGTTCATTGCGCCCGGAGACGTCGATCGAATACAGCGACGGCCCACCACCTTGCTCGCGGAAGAACATCACGACGCGGCCATTCGGCGCAAAGGTCGGCCCTTCATTGTGGAAGCCAGAGGTCAGCAGGCGTTCGCCGGAGCCGTCCGTCTTCATGATGCCGATCGAGAACTGGCCGCCGCCCTGCTTGGTGAAAGCAATGTAGTCGCCGCGCGGCGACCATACCGGCGTCGAATAGCTGCCGTCGCCGAACGAGATGCGTTGCGCCTGGCCGCCTGCGGCCGCCATCACATAAATCTGCGGCTTGCCGCCGCGATCCGACTCGAAACAGATGCGCGCGCCATCCGGCGAATAGGACGGCGAGGTATCGATCGCCGGCGTATTCGTCAGCCGCGTGGTGGATTTCGAGCGCAGGTCCATGACGAACAGGTTCGAATTGCCGCCCTGCTGCAAGCTCATGATGACGCGCTGGCCGTCCGGCGAAAAGCGCGGCGAGAACGACATGCCGGGGAAATTGCCAACGATCTCGCGCTGCCCGGTTTCGATATTGAAGAGATAAACCTTCGGGTCGCCCTGCCCGAATTCCATATAGGTGATTTCCTGCGTCGAGGGCGAAAACCGCGGCGTCAGCACGAGGTCCGCACCGCGCGTGAGGTAGCGCACATTGGCACCGTCCTGATCCATCATCGCCAGCCGCTTGACGCGGCGTTCTTTCGGGCCGGTCTCATCGACGAACACGACGCGGCTGTCGAAATAGCCCTTTTCGCCGGTCAGGCGCTCATAGATCTGATCGGAAATGATGTGGGCAATGCGACGCCAATATTCCGGCGATGTGAAGTATTGCTGGCCGGCGAGCTGCTGCCCGGTGGCGACGTCCCACAGCCGGAATTCGGCCTTGAGCCGGCCGTCACTCTGTCGCGTCATGCGGCCGGTTACCAGCGCCTGCGCGTTGATGGTCTTCCAGTTCTGGAATTGCGGCGGTGCGTCGATGTTCACGACCTTCTCGATGAAGGCCGCCTGATCGATCGGTGCGAACAGCCCCGACCGCTTGAGATTGTTGGTGATGACCTGCGAGACGCCATTGCCGACCTCATTGTCGGCCGGCGTGCCGGCGACGAAATTCGGAATCGCGATCGGCAGCGGCGCGACATTGCCTTCGGTGATCTGCACCCGCGCCTGACCGAATGCGCTTTGCGCGCCGGGCAGAATCAAGCCGGCTGCAGCCGCGCCGGCGATGAACTGGCGGCGGCTCGGGCGGATCAGCGCAGATGGGCTGTCGAAGCGATCGGTCATGTCACGGTCGGTCATAGTGATGGCTTTTCATGTTGCGGCTGCGCGGGTACACGCGCTGCCTTATGATCGTCGTTCGGTGAACACAGGCTCGAAGAACTTCCATTCCTCGAAATAGGCCGCCGGCAATTTATAGGGCTGGCATTCGATGATCGCGCGCAGCGCGCTCTCCTGATAGACGCGGAAATAGGGCGACGTCGGATTGCTGATCGACGCCGGCTGCGCTTCGAGCGAGCCGTCCTTCTTGAGCTTGATGGAGAAGATCGCTTCCGTCATTTGCGCTTCGATGCCGCCATACGGCTTCTTCCAACAGCGTTCCACTTGGCTTTTGAACAGCGCGCCCCACGTCGCGGAATTATCCGCAGCCGCACCCTTCGCTAGACCCAACGCTGCGTTGGAATTCAGCGTCGATCCGGTTGCCGCATTCCGGGTCGGGTCGCGCTTGTCGAGCAGGGCCGCGATCTTCGACTGGTCGAAATGCCGTTCCTGAATCCGCTCCTGCGGCGGCGGCGTCACGGCCGCCTTCTGCACCGGCTTCGGCTTTTCCTTCGGCGTCTCTTTCTTGAGCGCCTCGGCGATCGGATCGATCTTGGCGGGCTCGGGTTTCTTCTCGACCGGCTTCGGCGGCTCTGGCTTCTTCTCGACAACCGGCTTCGGCGGTTCAGGCTTTGGCGGATCAGGCTTCTTCTCGACGGGCTTTTCGACCGGCGGCGCGGGCTTCGGTGCCGCTTCGGTGACGACCGGCGGCTTCTCGGTGATCTTGCCGACCTGATCTTCGATCGGCGGCTTGGCCTCGGCGACCTTCTCGACCAGTGGCTTTGGATTTTCTTTCTTGCCGGACTTCATGCCCGCCATCACCTTGGCGAGCTGGTCGGCGGAAATCACATCGACCGGCAGGGATTCGCCGGGCGTGATCTCGAACGCCTTGGACTGAAACGAAATCAACCCCCATCCGACCACAGCCAGATGCAGGGCAATTGACGCAGCCAGAGTCTTGTCGACCTTGACCATCTTCACACCACTACGACCCCTGATCCGCTTCCGTCACCAGCGCAAGACGCTTGAAGCCCGCGCCGGATAATTGCCCCATCACCTTCGCCACAGTCCCGTAATCGGCCTTCTTGTCCGCACGCATGAAGATGCGCTCGTCCATGCCGCCGCGCGCATCTGTGATCGCCTTCAGCTTGGTGACGAGGTCCGTCATCTGCACTTCGGCGTCATTGATGAAGATCTTGCCTGTGAGATCGACGCTCAATTGCAGCGGCGTCTTATCCTGTTCGAGGCTCTTGGCCCCCGTCTGCGGCAAATCGAGCGGCACACCGACCGTGAGCATCGGCGCGGCCACCATGAAAATGATGAGCAGCACCAGCATCACGTCGACCATCGGCGTGACATTGATCTCGGCCATCACAGGCGCGCGACGGCGTCCGCGTCGTCCGCCTCCGCCGCCAGCCGATCCCGTTGAACTCATGCCCATTCGCGTGCGTCCATTCTAACAGCCGTTAGGCCCGTTCATCGATCTGCCGCGACAGGATCGCGGAAAATTCGTCGGCGAAGCCTTCCAGGCGCTGCGCCTGTCGGTTCACCTCTGACTGGAATTTGTTGTAGAATATCGTCGCAGGGATGGCGGCGATAAGGCCGACCGCCGTGGCGAACAGCGCTTCCGCGATGCCCGGCGCGACGACCGCCAGCGAGGTATTCTTCGACGCCGCGATCGACTGGAAGCTCGACATGATGCCCCAGACCGTGCCGAACAGGCCGACAAACGGCCCGGCCGAGCCGACCGTCGCCAGCACCAGCAGACGCCGTTCCAGCCGTTCGATCTCGCGCGCAATCGAGACGTTCATCACCTTCTCGATGCGCATCTGCAAGCCGGCAAAAGAGCGCGCCTGACTGTCAAAAGAGCGTTTCCATTCGCGCATCGCGGCCACGAAACATGCCGCCATCGATTGCGTCGGCTTGGCCGACAGCGCGCGATACAG
>JAYUEY010000190.1:0-3948 GCA_043739005.1 Tardiphaga sp. | reverse complement strand
GATCTCGCCGCCCTGCGGCGTGAACTTGATCGCGTTGGAAAGAAGGTTGAGGCAGATCTGGCGGACCGCCCGCTCGTCGGCCCAGATTTTCGGCAAATCCGTTTCATAGTGATCGTGGATTGTGATGCCGCGGCCGGTGGCACGGATCTTGAGCAGATGATGACACTCCTCGGCGGCATGCACGACGTTGATCGACTCTTCGTTTAACTCGTAGCGGCCGGCCTCGATACGCGAGAGGTCGAGGATTTCATTGATGAGGTTGAGCAGGTGAACGCCGGAATTGTGGATGTCCGACGAGTAGTCTTTGTAGACCGGCACCGCATGGCCGCCGAAGATTTCGCTCTTCATTACTTCGGAAAAACCGAGAATGGCGTTGAGCGGCGTGCGCAGCTCATGACTCATCTGGGCGAGAAAGCGCGACTTCGCGACATTGGCAGATTCGGCGCGATGGCGCGCTTCGTCCGAGATCGCTTTCGCCTGTTCGAGTTCACCGATCAACGCATCTTTTTCGGCGCGTGCTTCCAGCGTGGCCAGCGTAGTTGAATGCAGACGATGGGCGAGCAGTGCGAAATAACCTTCAGCCGCGATGGCGAGAACGGCCAGGATGTAATTGTCGAAGGTGCCGCTTGAAACGAATTTCAGTGCGATGGCCAGTGCCATAGGTGCAGTGGCTGCAAAGGCTGCGATCGGCAGGCTCGCCGCCAGCATGCTCGACACGGCCACGACGAGCAGCATCAGAAACATCATCAGCGTGTTGGACACGACATCGACGTTTGTTGGATTCAACAGGATAGCCGTCCAGCAAAGCCCGTAAAGCAGATCGAGCAATACGAAACGCCTGCGCCAGCGACGGACATCGGCCGGAGAGGCCGTCTCAGCCAGAAATCGATTGCAATGTCGGATGATGACGGCGTGCAGGCAAAGGATGCCACAGGTCCACACGGCGGCGACTATCGGCGTTATCCAGAGCGCGAACAGCACGCCGGTCGAAACCACGAGAAGGATGACGACCAGCGAGGCTGACAGCCGGGTCTCAGCATATTGGCGCAGCAGTTCGCGATCGAAGGCGGGGCGCGTACCGCTGGTGGATGTCAGACGGTCACGCGCCTCGCGCACGCGCTGCGACGCCGCGCGGCGGTTGCGCGCGGGTGCCGCGACAGCTTCGACCGGAAGCTGGACGACCTCGGGCCTATCGGCAGACTCACTCATGAACGGCTACAAATCCTGGACGCAACGCACGGTCTCGCAGCGTCTATCTCTCGCGCGAAATGATTAAGGGCGGCCTTAAGAACGCGACCAATCGGGTTAACAAAAGCTGAAAACGCCCCGCCAAACTGAAACGGCGGCAGCATTCGCTACCGCCGCGTCGCAGTTTTCCACCGATTGCGTTATTTGCGCTCCAGCCTTGCCAGCAGGCTCGACGTATCCCAGCGTTTGCCACCCATGGTCTCGACCTCCGAATAAAAGGAATCGACGAGGCCGGTGACGGGGAGACTCGCCCCGTTGCGCCGCGCTTCAGTCAGGCAGATCGACAGATCCTTGCGCATCCACTCGACGGCAAATCCAAAATCGAACTTGCCGTCATTCATGGTCTTGTGCCGGTTCTCCATCTGCCAGGACTGCGCAGCGCCCTTGGAGATGGTGTCGATCACGGCGTTGACGTCGAGGCCGGCTTTCTTGGCAAAATGGATGCCTTCTGACAGGCCTTCGACAAGACCCGCGATGCAGATCTGGTTGACCATCTTGGTGAGCTGGCCGGAGCCTGCCGGTCCGAGCAGCTTGCACATCCGCGCATAGGCGGCGATGACCGGCTCAGCCTTCTTGTAAGCAGCTTCGGCACCGCCGCACATTACGGTCAGCACGCCGTTCTCTGCACCAGCCTGCCCGCCGGAGACGGGCGCGTCGATGAAATGGAATCCGGTCTTTGTGGCAGCGGCGTCGAGTTCGCGCGCGACTTCGGCCGAGGCGGTGGTGTGGTCGACGAAGATCGCGCCTTTGGTCATGCCGGCAAACGCACCATCGTTTCCGATCGTCACAGCGCGCAGATCGTCGTCATTGCCGACGCAGGCCATGACGAAGTCCTGACCCGTGGCGGCTTCCTTTGGCGTGGCAGCGGTCTTGCCCTTGAACTTTTCGGCCCAGCTTGCGGCCTTTGCGGCGTTGCGGTTGTAGACCGTGACGTCGTGGCCGCCTTTCTGGGCAAGATGGCCCGCCATCGGGAAACCCATAACGCCGAGACCGATGAAAGCAACTTTGGCCATATTCTGATCCTTGGAAAGGTGTCGCTCTTGAGTCGAGCGCGCGTCGTGAAGGGGCGGCCAGCATAGTCGCGGCCGCAATGCGGGCAACCCCTGGACCAGGTCGATTTTCGGCGATGATTTTCTTGCGCTGCAAAAGCGTTTAGGGTCCGCGCGCATCATCCCGACACGAAGGATCCGGAATTGACCATCACCAAGCAGCAGATTGCCGACGCTCTCGATCGTGTACCGTCGCCGCGTGGCATCGCGCTGACCAAAGCCAATGTCCTCTCGGACATCACGATTGCGGACGGCAAAGTCATGCTGTCGATCAATGTTGAAGCCGCCGAGGCGCGGGCCTGGGAGACGACACGCGCGCAGGCCGAGGCCGCGATCCGCGCGGTGCCGGGCGTCACCGGCGCGATGGTTGCGCTGACCGCCGAACGCAAGGCTGCTCCTCCGGCGCAAAATGTGAGTCAGAAAGGCGGCATCGCGCCGATCTCTGCACATAAGCCGCACCAGCCGCCGGGCGCACCGTCGGCGATGGCGAGGCAGTCGGAAATCCCCGGCGTCGCAGCGATCATCGCCGTCGCCTCGGGCAAGGGCGGTGTCGGCAAATCCACGACGGCACTCAATCTGGCGCTGGGGCTGCGCGATCTCGGACTAAAAGTCGGGTTGCTCGATGCTGATATTTACGGCCCATCGGTGCCGCGCCTGACAGGGATCAAAGGCAAGCCCGAACTGAACGACGCGCGCAAGATGATTCCGATCGCTCGTTTCGGCCTGTCGATCATGTCGATCGGCTTCCTCGTCGAGGAAGAAACCGCGATGATTTGGCGTGGCCCGATGGTGATGTCGGCGATCACGCAGATGCTGCGCGATGTCGCTTGGGGTGCGCTCGATGTTCTTGTCGTCGACATGCCGCCCGGCACCGGTGATGCGCAACTGACATTGGCCCAGAACGTGCCGTTAAAGGGCGCGGTCATCGTCTCGACGCCACAGGATCTGGCGCTGATCGACGCCCGCCGGGGGCTCGCAATGTTCACCAAGGTCAATGTGCCTGTGCTCGGGATCATTGAGAATATGAGCTATTTCCAATGTCCGGAATGCGGCACGCGCTCCGACATTTTCGGTCATGGCGGAGCGCGCCATGAGGCCGAACGACTCGGCGTCACGTTCTTGGGTGAAGTGCCGTTGCACATGGCAATTCGCGAGAATTCAGATGCGGGCACGCCGGTGGTCGAGAGCGAACCGGATAGCCCGCATGCCAAAATTTACCGCGCGATTGCAGCACAGGTGCACGCCAAACTGAAAGTCACGTTGCCCGCCTGACCCGCACTGCAACGCGGCAAGCAATCTTGTCGCATAGAACTTTCGTTCAATTCGGCCCTGACAGGTGCGCAGCACGTTTTCAGCGGCGGCATATCCGTGATAGAGACCGTCCACCATGGCGCCGTCGGTCAGCAAGACCGTTGAGATGCTGCGGGATTCTGGGAAACGCCCGCAAAAGGAGATGATTGAATGAAGCGTCGTGATTTTCTGAAAGTTTCGGCAACCGGCGCCGCGATGGCCGCGGTGGCTTCGCCTGCGATCGCGCAATCCTCGCCCGAGATCAGGTGGCGACTGACCTCGAGTTTCCCGAAGTCGCTCGACACGATCTACGGCGCCGCGGAGGTCTTCTCGAAAGTCGTCGCGGAACTCACCGACAATC
>JAYUEY010000189.1:0-5959 GCA_043739005.1 Tardiphaga sp. | reverse complement strand
GCTTTCCCTCTCAGTCGACTCTACCTATAAACCTGCCAGACACGCTCGATCGCCGGGCCAGCCGGAATTCTGATGGCAACAACGATCTATGTCCTGAATGGACCGAACCTCAACCTGCTCGGAACCCGCGAGCCCGCGATCTATGGCTCGGCGACTTTAGCCGATGTCGAGGCGCTGTGCCGCGAGACCGCTGGGCGTTTCGGGCTTGAGGCCGACTGCCGACAGTCGAACCACGAGGGAGAGTTGATCGACTTCATCCACGAAGCCCGCACTAAGGCAGCGGGCATCATCATCAATGCCGGTGGCTATTCGCACACCTCGATCGCGCTTCATGATGCGTTGGTCGCCGTGCAAGTGCCGACGGTTGAGGTCCATGTCAGCAACGTCTATGCGCGGGACGATTTCCGCCATCACTCTTTCACCGCGCGTGCCGCCTTTGCCAGCCTGTGTGGCTTCGGCATCGATGGATACCGCCTTGCCATCACCGGCCTCGCCGCAAAAATCGGTGCGCAGGCCAAAGCCTGACGCGCTCCTCCTTTCCTCAGACCAGTTCGGATCCAGACATGGCCAGCCAGCCTGACGACGCCACCAAGATCGACGCCACCAAGATCGACGCTAACAACACCAAACCGACAACCGAGCCTGCCAGCGCCGACAGCGCCTTGATCCGCGAACTCGCGAACCTGCTGGACGAGACCAAGCTTACCGAGATCGAGATTGAGCGCGCGGGATTGCGCGTGCGGGTCGCACGCAATGTGACGGTCGCGGCCTCGATGCCTGCGGGGTACGCGCCGGCTGCCGGTGCCGCAGCAGCGCCCGCCGCGCCTGCCGATATCGCGAAACATCCGGGCATGGTTCCCTCGCCAATGGTGGGCACGGTCTATTGGTCGTCGCAGCCCGGTGCCAAACCCTTCGTCGATGTCGGCAGCAAGGTGAAGGTCGGCGACACGCTGGTCATCATCGAGGCGATGAAGACGATGAACCAGATTCCGTCGCCGCGCACCGGCACCGTGACGCAGATTCTCTGTGAAGACGGCCAGCCGGTCGAATACGGCGAACCACTCATCGTGATCGAATAATGTTCGACAAAATCCTGATAGCCAATCGCGGCGAGATCGCTTTGCGCATTCTGCGTGCGTGCAAGGAGCTCGGCATCGCGACCGTGGCGGTGCATTCAACGGCCGACGCTGACGCGATGCATGTGCGCCTTGCCGACGAGAGCGTCTGCATCGGCCCGCCGGCATCGAAGGACAGCTACCTCAACATTCCAGCACTGCTGGCGGCCTGCGAAATTACCGGCGCGGATGCCGTGCATCCCGGCTATGGCTTCCTGTCCGAGAATGCGCGCTTCGCCGAAATCCTCGACGAGCACAATCTGCATTTCATCGGCCCGAAGGCTGAGCACATTCGCCTGATGGGCGATAAGATCGAAGCCAAGAAAACCGCGAAACGCCTTGGCATTCCCGTGGTGCCGGGCTCCGACGGCGGCGTCGGCCCGGAAGACGATGCGATGGCGATCGCCAGATCGATCGGCTTTCCCGTACTCGTGAAAGCTGCGTCGGGCGGCGGCGGGCGCGGCATGAAAGTCGCGGAAACCGAGAACGACTTAATGCTGGCGCTCTCGACCGCCGGCAACGAAGCCAAGG
Organism: Tardiphaga sp.; assembly: GCA_043739005.1. Taxonomy (GTDB): domain Bacteria; phylum Pseudomonadota; class Alphaproteobacteria; order Rhizobiales; family Xanthobacteraceae; genus Tardiphaga. The sequence goes on along the minus strand of JAYUEY010000189.1, from coordinate 4,313 downwards.
CTGCGTTCGGCGACGCTTCGGTCTATCTCGAAAAATACTTGCAGAAACCTCGCCATATCGAAATTCAGGTGCTCGGCGACGGCCGTGGTGGCGCGATCCATCTCGGCGAGCGCGACTGCTCTTTGCAACGTCGTCACCAGAAAATCTGGGAAGAAGGCCCGTCGCCCATTCTGTCGGCGGAAGCACGCGCCAAAATTGGTGCAACCTGCGCCAAGGCGATGCAGGAGATGCAGTATCTCGGCGTCGGCACCATCGAATTCCTGTTCGAAGATGGCGAGTTCTATTTCATCGAAATGAACACCCGCATTCAGGTCGAACATCCGGTCACCGAGATGATTACCGGCATCGACCTCGTGCTTGAACAGATCCGCGTCGCCGCCGGCGGCGATCTGCCTTGCACACAGGACGAAGTCGTCATTAACGGCCATGCTATCGAGTGCCGCGTTAACGCCGAAAATCCGTCAACCTTCCGGCCATCGCCCGGCAAGATTTTGCAGTACCACCCGCCCGGCGGCCTCGGCGTCCGCATCGATTCTGCCGTCTATCAGGGCTATGTCATCCCGCCTTATTACGACTCGCTGGTTGGAAAGCTGATCGTCCACGGCAAAACCCGCGCGGAGTGCCTGATGCGTCTGCGCCGCGCGCTGGACGAAATGGTGGTCGAAGGCATCGAAACCACGCTGCCGCTGTTCCGGAATTTGGTACGCGACCCCGACATCATCGATGGCGATTATCACATTCATTGGCTCGAACAATATCTGGCGAAGATCGCTGCCGGCGGACAGAAAGCGACATCATGAGGGAATGGCACGCGTGACTGCAGAAGGGTCACGAAAACGCGCGATTGGTCAGATCATCCTGCTCGCGGCGGGATTTCTGGTGTTGGTCGCAATATCTGCAGCGTCGGTCATCCTGGTCGATCGAGCGCGACACGACTCCGGCCTGGTTGTCCACACCGTCGAAGTGCAGAGTCAATTGGCAACACTGTTGCTAGACATTCGGCGCGCGGAAAGTTCGTCTCGCGCCTATTTGCTCATCGGTACAATGCCATTTCTCACCGAGCATGATGCATCTGTCGCAGCGATTCGGCCCGGCATGGTGAAACTGCGCAACCTGGTCGACGACAATCCCGTTCAAGTCGCCAATTCGGCAAAGCTGAGTGATGCGATTGAATCCCGCTTGAGCGAATTTAAAAGCGCCATCGATTTTGTGAAGAACAACGATCAGGCGGGCGGTGTCGCGATGTTGCGTCAGGCCGGCAGCAGCAACGCCGTGCGCGACATTCGCGACATCTCCAATGCGATGCGTGCGGAAGAAAACCGCCTGCTCGATCTGCGTACGACGACAGCCGACAAGACGCAGGAAATGGCGTCATTTGTGACCATCGCAGGCAGCGCGCTGGTCATCTTGTTGGCGATCATATCGATCGTGCTGATCCGGCGCTCCGCCGGAGAACGCGACGAAGCCGAAGCGCGCCTTCGTGACAATAATCTCAACCTTGAAACCACGGTGGACGAGCGCACGGCCGATCTGCGCGAGGCCAATGAGGAAATCCAGCGTTTCGCCTATATCGTCAGCCACGATCTGCGCTCGCCGCTTGTGAACATCATGGGCTTTACCAGCGAGTTGCAGGAATTGCGCGGCGATATCTTCAAGCGCATCGCCACCTTGAGCAAGGCGGAAGCCTCGGAGCCACCGGTGGTGTCGGCATCTGCTACTGACGACCCGGACGACCTCGGATTGCAGGGCCCCGACAAGCAACTTTCGCAGGATTTCAACGAGGCGCTCGGCTTCATTAAATCGTCGATCGGCAAGATGGATCGCCTGATCAGCGCGATCCTCAATCTGACGCGCGAAGGCCGCCGCGAATTCAAGCCGGTCGAAATCGACGCCCGCGAACTGATCGAAAGCATCGCCTCGACCGTCGCACATCAGGCCGCCGAGACCGAGTCGACGATCCGGGTCGAGCCGCTGCCGATCATCACCAGCGACCGGCTGGCGCTAGAACAGATTTTCGGCAATCTGATCGACAACGCGCTGAAATATCTGAAAAAGGGCGTCCCCGGCGATATCGCCATCCGCGGCAAAATGAAGCTCGGCTTCGCGATTTTTGAAATCACCGACAACGGCCGCGGTATCGACGACAAGGATCACCAGCGCATCTTCGATCTGTTTCGTCGCGCCGGTACGCAGGACCGCCAGGGCCAAGGTATCGGGCTGGCGCATGTCCGCGCGTTGGTGCGCCGGCTGGGCGGCACCATCTCCGTGTCGTCAAAACTCGACGAGGGCAGCACTTTCACCATCACGCTGCCCGCAAAATGGACTCTCAGTAACCGAGGCAAAGTCGAATGAGCAATCCCGTCACCATCATCATGATCGAAGATGACGAAGGTCATGCCCGCTTGATCGAGCGCAACATTCGCCGCTCCGGCGTGAATAACGAGATCAAGCCGTTCACCAACGGGACCGACGCCCTAAACTATCTGTTCGGCGCCGACGGCAGCGGCATCGACAACAAGGGCAATGCGCTGCTGATTTTGCTCGACCTCAATCTGCCGGACACGACGGGTATCGACATTCTGCGCCGCGTGAAAGAAAACCAGTATCTGAAGTCGGCACCCGTCGTGGTGCTGACCACGACCGACGACGCCCAAGAGATCAAGCGATGCTATGAACTCGGCTGCAACGTGTACATCACCAAGCCGGTGAACTACGAAAGTTTCGCCAACGCCATCCGCCAGCTCGGTCTGTTCTTTTCAGTCATCCAGGTTCCGCAAGTCAATTCATGACAACTTCCCTGCCCACGCTGCTCTATATTGAAGACGATGCCGGTCTGGCGCGGCTCGTGCAGCGCGGGCTGACGCGGCTGGGGTTTACCGTGGAGCATGCCGGCGATGGCGAAGCCGGCCTTGTACGGCTGGCGCAGGGTGGGATCGATGTGATCGCGCTTGACCAGCACATGCCCGGCCTCGATGGGCTGGAGACGCTGGAGCGGATCATGGACATGCCGGGCGCGCCGCCCGTCGTGTTCGTCACCGCCTCGCAGGACAGTCAGATCGCGATTACTGCGCTGAAGGCTGGTGCCGCCGATTATCTCGTCAAGGACGCGCAGGGCGAGTTTATTCCGCTGATGCATGCGGCGATCGACGGCGCGATCAGGCAGGCGACGATCCGCAAGGCGCGTAACGAGGCTGAGGCCGAGGTTCACGCCTCGCGCGACCGGTTCGCGGCATTGGCCGCCGAGCGCGAGATGCTCTTGCGCGAGGTCAATCACCGCGTCGGCAATTCGCTTCAGATCATCGCGTCGCTGCTTCATTTGCAGGCCAATTCCGCGACGCAGGAGGACGTGAAGGCGGCGCTGACCAATGCGATGGGCCGCGTCGCTGCCGTAGCCCAGGTGCATCGCCGACTTTACACGTCGCACGACCTCAATAGCGTGTTGCTGAACCAGTATCTCGAAGCCCTGCTCGAAGATCTCCGGCGCTCCGCCGAGGGCAATCGCATGTCGCGTCTAACGCTGAAGGCGACCCCGGTTGAAATTGACCCGGACCGCGCCATTGCGATCGGTATCATCGTCAACGAGCTGGTGATGAACGCCGTCAAATACGCCTATCCGGATGCCGCCGGGCCGATCTATGTAGAGATGACGATGGATGGCGACGACGTGCGTTTGACCATCACCGATGACGGCGTCGGCCTCAACGTCAAGATCGATCCGCGCTCCACCGGCATGGGCCAACGAATTGTCAACGCCATGGCCAATAAGCTGGAAGCCACCGTCGAGCGCGACCCCGACCACAGCGGCACCCGCATCGTGTTGAAATTCCGCTGTGCCAAGATTGTTCACGCGCCGCCTCATGGCAGCGCCGCGACACCCGCTTGAGCGAGAAGGTTTGCCTAAGCCGGAAGATTTGCCTGAGTTACAAGATCAGCTGCAGCCAAGGCAGAACAATCAGCAATAGCCCGGCATAATAAATCAGTCCGAAGATCAGGCCGAACTTCCAGAAGTCGCGCTTCCCGATATAGCCACTGCCATAATACATCGGTGCCGGTCCGGTCGCATAGGGCGAGATCACGCCCATCAATCCCAGCGAATACACACACAGCAGCGTCAGTGTCGGCATTGACAGACCGGGGATCCCCGTCCCGACCGCAAGCACGACCGGCAGAACCGCTGCCGCGTGCGACGTGATGCTGGAAAAGAAATAGTGAATCCAGAAGAAGAACGCTACCAGCAGGATCATGCCGAGTGTCGGCGACATCGTCGCGAGCGGCTGGGCGAAGCCGGCCGCAACCCACTTGATGAAGCCAAT
>JAYUEY010000188.1:0-9358 GCA_043739005.1 Tardiphaga sp. | reverse complement strand
ACTTGAGACCGACGAATGCGGTCTCTACCGCGCGTGGCCTTGGAAACAGCTTCAGTGTCGCCGCGGTAATGATGCCGAGGGTGCCTTCGGCGCCGATGAAAAGATTTCGCAGGTCGTAGCCGGTGTTGTCTTTCTTCAGCTTCGACAGGCCATTGAGAATGCGGCCATCGGCCAGCACCACTTCGAGCCCGAGCGCCATTTCGCGGGCGACGCCGTAAGCCAAAGCGGCTGTGCCGCCGGCATTCGTGGAGAGGTTGCCGCCGATCGTGCAGCTTCCTTCCGCGCCGAGCGATAGCGGAAACAATCGATCGACCTCGGATGCGCGCTGCTGCGCGGTCTGCAGCACCAATCCTGCGTCGACCGTCATGGTGTTGGATTGCGTGTCGATGTCGCGGACTTTGTCCATGCGGCGCAGCGAGATGACCACCTCGCCATGATGCGGCGTCTGGCCGCCAACGAGGCCGGTATTTCCGCCTTGCGGCACGATGGCGATTTTGTGTTGATTGGCGAGCTTACAAATCGCAGACACTTCGGCGGTCGAACCGGGACGCAGCACCAATGGTGAGTGCCCCTGAAACAGATTGCGCTCCTCGGTGACGTATTGCGCGACATCCTCGACCTGCGTCAGCGCATATTTTTCGCCGACGATGGCGGCGAACTGCGCGATCAGATCGGGCGAGAGCTGCAAGGCTGACTGGGTGGAGACGATGTTCATTGTGTTTCTCCCCTCTCCGCCGCCGCGCGGCGCAGTCGGTCGTTGATGGCTTCGCCGAGACCGTGCAACGGAATCGGCATCACGGCAATCATGGTCGCGCCTTCCGCGTCGAGCCGGCGCAGATAACCGAACAGATTGGCGGCAGCCTCGACCAGATCACCCGACGGCGACAGATTCAACACCGCGCGCGGCTCTCCTGCAAGCGGTGGCCCGAAAGCGAGCAATGCTTCGTCAGGTTCCAGGATCCGCGCATTGAGCCGCACCCGCGTGCGCGGCGCATAATGCGACGCCAGCATGCCCGGCGCGAGCGGACGCGCCTGATGATCGTCGGCGACAGCCAGCGCAAAACCCAGCACGGTTTCGATAAGGTTGCGCGGCACACCACCGGGACGCAGCAGCGTCGGCCGGTCGAGACAGGCCACGATCGTCGATTCGACGCCGACATCGACGACGCCGCCGCCGATAATCAGATCGATACGCCCGTCGAGGTCGTCGCGGACATGTGCGGCTGTCGTCGGCGAGACATGACCGGATCGATTGGCCGATGGGGCGACCACGGCACCGCCAAAGGACCGCAACATGGCCTGCGCAAAAGGATGGCGCGGCATCCGAACCGCAACGCTGTCGAGACCGGCGGTCGCGAGATCGCAAACGTCGCAGTCGCGCGTTTTGGGCAGCACCAATGTCAAAGGCCCCGGCCAGAACGCATCGGCAAGTTTATGCGCATCATCATTGAGAATGGCGATCCGGCTGGCGGCATGCCGATCGGCGACATGGGCAATCAGCGGGTTAAAAGCGGGTCGGCCCTTGGCCTGATAAAGCCGCGCGACGGCGGCGGCATCGGCGGCGTTCGCACCGAGCCCATAGACCGTCTCGGTCGGGAACGCGACCAGCCCGCCAGCGCGCAGACATAGCGCGGCCTCGGCCGCACCATCGTCGTCCGCATCTATCATGCGTGTGGTCAGCGCCACATCCATCCGTCAGGATCCAAAATTGTGAATTCTGCGCACGGCCATAGCAGTTTCGTCCATCGCTTGCGGCTTTTTTTGCCGTCGGAGGCCGTGGGCAATCTGCGCACAGGGGTGTTGCGGTCCGCCAAGCCCAAGGCTATAAGCCGCCTTCTTGTCGGAGTGTGGCTCAGCCCGGTAGAGCACTGCGTTCGGGACGCAGGGGTCGCAGGTTCGAATCCTGCCACTCCGACCAAGATTTTAAGATAGTTAGCATGTTCCTGATTTTGAAGCGCAACTTCATGCGCAATGGGTCTGCTGACGAAAAGCAGTACGTCGCCCGTGCAACTGTTGAGCGCTATAACGCAGCGCTTTTTGCCTATACCAGAAATTCCGAAGAAATTTAGAGCTGTCGTTGACCACCCGACGCTCCAGTTGCTTCTCTCGAAATCCGGATGGCAATAGCCGTAGCCTTTTTCGAGCTGCTCCGTCGTCATTCTCAGCCAATCTACGGCCTGCCAAAGCTAGTTGCCATGCTGCATCATCTCCGTTGCGGCCATGATCTGGAGTGACTGCTGCACCTCGATCGCTCTTCGACAAGACGGCCCCTTCCCGGCTATAAGACACGCACGACGATCCGTTCGAGACCATCATGAACGAGACGATCGCATCGGGAGGATACAAAAATGAAGACTGCTTACGCAGCCCGCCAGACATCCTATGCCCTCACGCCCGGCGACGAGTTGAACGATTTGCGCATGTCGGATCAGGTCCGTCCGCTGTTCGACCATGTCCGCAAATTCATCGCGACGACCGTGGAGCCGATGTCCCACGAGTTTTACAGCGCCGGCAAAACAAAGACCGATCGCTGGTCGTTCACGCCGGAGCAACTGGAGATTCTCGGCAAAGCAAAAAACAAGGCCAAGGAAGAAGGCCTGTGGAATTTCTTTCTGCCCGATGCCGACACCGGCGAAGGCCTCAAGAATCTCGATTACGCCTATATCGCGGCTGAACTCGGCAAAAATCCGTTGGCCTCGGAGACGATGAACTGCTCCGCGCCGGACACCGGCAATATGGAAGTGCTGGAGCGCGTCGGCACGTCCGCCCAGAAAGAAAAGTGGCTGAAGCCGCTGCTGGCCGGCGAGATTCGCTCGGCCTATGCGATGACCGAACCGAACGTCGCATCGTCGGATGCAAAGAACATCTCGACCACGGCGGTGCTTGATGGCGATGAATGGGTCATCAACGGCGAGAAGTATTACATCTCAGGCCTCGGCGATCCGCGTTGCAAGATCATGATCGTGATGGTCAAGACCAATCCCGATGCGGCCCCCAGCAAGCAGCAATCGCAAATTCTCGTGCCGGTCGAAACCCCCGGCGTCGAAGTGCTCGGCCCCATGCATGTGTTCGGCCACGATCACGCGCCGCGCGGCCATATGCATATGCGCTTCAACAATGTGCGCGTGCCGAAGGCCAACATCCTGCTCGGTGAAGGACGCGGCTTCGAAATCTCGCAAGTGCGCCTCGGCCCGGGCCGCATCCATCACTGCATGCGCACGATCGGCAAGGCCGAAAAGGCGCTCGACATGATGGTTGCGCGTGGCTTGACGCGCGAAGCCTTCGGCAAACAGATCGCGCATCTCGGCGGCAATCTGCAGATCATCGCGCAGGCGCGCTGCGAAATCGAAGCGATGCGGCTGATGGTTCTGAAGGCCGCCAAGGCGATGGACGTGCTCGGCAACAAGGAGGCGCGCATTTGGGTCAGCATGGTCAAGGCCATGGTCCCGGAACGCGCCTGCAAGATCATCGACCAGTCGATCCAGATGCATGGTGCGACCGGCATTTCGCAGTGGACGCCGCTGGCCGAGATGTACACCGACGTGCGCCATTTGCGTTTTGCAGATGGCCCGGACGAGGTGCACTGGATGGTCGTCGGGCGTCATGAACTGACGATGCAGTAACCACGAAAACAAAAACGGCGGGCAATTCGTTGCCCGCCGTCTTTGATGTGAGATCAACCGCCGGATGTCGGGGACGCGATGATGCGCGCCAGCACCGGCCAGTATAGATCGCCATAACCGGCGTCGATCGTCTCGCCCAACAGCCTGTCCGCAAGTTCGGCCCCGTCCAGTTTGATGTCGACGGACTTTGCAAGATCGAGCGCATAGCCGATGTCCTTGCGGGCGTAATGCGTCGAAAACGCACGTTCGGGAAACGTATCGCGAAGCATCGCCTTCATGCCGTGGTTGCGGAGCGCAAAACTATCGGCGGAGCCCTTGGCCAGCGTCTCGAACAGAACCACTGGATCGAGCCCGGCGCGCTTCGCCGTCTCAAGCGCTTCAGCCAAGGCGACCACCGTTTGCATCAGCACCATGTTGTTCAAAATCTTCACCACCTGCCCCGCGCCGACTGCACCGCAATGCGTGATCTCTGTCGCGAAGGTGGCGATCAACGGCTTCAACCTGGCGAATGTCGCGTCGTCGCCGCCGACCATGACGCTCAGCGTGCCGTCCTCGGCCGCCTGCCGGGTGCGCGCGATTGGCGCGTCGGCATAGACAGCGCCCTTGTCGGCAAAACGTTTGGCGAGTTGCCGCGTGGCATCGACGGGCGATGTGCCGAGATCGACGATCGTGTGATGCGCGCCGACGCGATCCGACAGGCCGTCCGGCCCAGCGCAAACGGCCTCGACATGCTGGCCGCTCGGCAAGGCCATGAAGATCACGTCGCATTGCCGGGCGAGATCGGCGAGGGTGTCGGCGCGCGCAACGCCGTCGTCCGCCAGTCGTTGCAGCGATGCGTCAGTGCGATCGAAGCCGATCACAACCCGCCCGCTTTTGCGTGCCAGATTGCGGCAGATCGGCTCGCCCATGACGCCAAGACCGATAAAACCAATGCCGCTCACCATATCGAATTCCTTGCTGTTTTCAGGGCATAGCGTGATTTAGAACAAGCTTGAACGCCCGCGTTAACCGTTCTTAAAGAACCTGCTCGCGCGCATGACGACGCATGCTAAACGGAAGCCGAACGATTGCGCTGATTTGCGCAGCCATTCTCAAGCCTGCTTTTCTCAAGCCTGCCTTCTCAAGCCCGCTTTTCTCAAGCAATCGGGATTCCTCATGAGCCATCCGTCGTCCTATGCCACCGCCCGCGGCCTGCTGCCCGATCACGAACAGAAGCAGGCAGCGCTGAGCTATCTCAACGAGGCATGGGCGGAAGCGCGGCACGAAGGCGTCGATGGCGATTGTCTCGCGCAAGCCAGCCTGTTTGCGGCCTTTGCTGAACTGGTCGGCACCTATGGCGAGGAAGCCGTCGCGACTTTCGTGGAAGGCCTTGCCGGCCGCGTCCGCAACGGCGAGTTCTCGATCGTGCTGGCGAAGCAATAGGGCCTGAGCCCTACGCTTTCAACGTTTCCAGAAACCGCACGGCTTCGCCCTGTGCTGATGTCGTCAATTCCCCCTGCCACATCACGCGCTTGCCACGTATCAGCGTACCGACCGGCCAACCGGTCACGGTCACGCCGTCATAGGGCGTCCACCCCGCCTTCGAGGCCACCCACTCATTGGTGATGGTCTCGCGTCGCTTCAGATCGACCACCGTAAAATCGGCATCGTAACCGGCCGCAATGCGTCCCTTGCACGCCATGTTGAACAGACGCGCCGGCCCGGCACTGGTGAGGTCGACAAATCGCGCCAGCGACAGCCGGCCGGCATGCACATGGTCGAGCATCAGCGGCACCAATGTCTGGACGCCGGTCATGCCGGAGGGCGACGCCGGGTAGGTCTTGGATTTTTCCTCAAGCGTATGCGGCGCGTGGTCGGAGCCGAGCACATCGACGATGCCCTGTTCGATGCCGCGCCAGATGCCGGCGCGATGGCTCGCATCGCGCACCGGCGGATTCATCTGCGCACGGGTGCCGAGCCGCTCGTAGCATTCGGGTGCGGCGAGCGTGAGGTGATGCGGCGTCGCTTCGCAGGAGGCGACATCCTTGTGGTCGCGCAAATAGTCGATTTCTTCTTTCGTGGAGATATGCAGGACGTGAATCCGTTTCCCCGTTTCGCGCGCGAGCGCCACCAGCCGCTGCGTCGCCATCAAGGCCGCGACCTCGTCGCGCCACACCGGATGCGAACGCGGATCGCCCTCGATGCGCAGATGCTTGCGATCGTTGAGGCGATATTCGTCTTCGGCATGAAACGCAGCACGGCGGCGGATCACGTTGAATATCTTGCGCAGGCTGTCATCGTCCTCGACCAGCAAGGCGCCGGTCGATGAGCCGATGAAGACTTTCACACCCGCGCAGCCCGGCGCGCGTTCCAGTTCAGGCAAATCCTGCGTGTTGTCGCGGGTGCCGCCGATAAAGAACGCGAAATCGCAATGCATGCGATGATGCGCGCGCTTGATCTTGTCGGAAAATGTCTCGGCCGTGATGGTCAGCGGATCGGTGTTCGGCATCTCGAACACAGCCGTGACGCCGCCCATCACGGCGCTGCGCGATCCGGTTTCCAGATCCTCTTTATGCATCAGTCCCGGTTCGCGGAAATGCACCTGCGTGTCCATCACGCCGGGCAGGATATGCAGTCCGGTGCAGTCGATCACCTCGCCGGCCGACGCCTGACCGAGCGACCCAAGTTCGCGAATCCGGCCGCCGACGATGCCGATATCGCCGCGGCCTTCGCCGTCCTGATTGACGATCGTGCCACCCTTTAGAATTGTATCGAAACTGATCGCCATGCGTCCTCGCAGCAGGTCTTAGCGGTGCAAGACCTTGTCGTGCCCACTCTAGCGGCATACCTTTGCGTGATGAAGCCCTGCATGACACAAAATCGCATCGCACACCTGGTCGTCGCATGAAGGCAGCCCTGCTCGCCGATCGCGGCGTCGTCAAATTGTCTGGCGACGACGCCAAGACGTTTCTCAACGGGCTGGTGACGAGCGATGTCACGAAGCTCGTGCCCGGTAGCGCACGCTTCGGCGCGTTGCTGACGCCGCAGGGCAAGATCGTGACGGATTTTCTGGTCACCGAATCGACAAATGGCGATCTGTATCTCGATTGCGCGCGCATGTTAGCCGCGCCACTCGCGCAAAAGCTCGGCTTTTACAAATTGCGCGCGAAAGTGACGGTCGAAAATATATCGGATCGCTTTGCCGTCATCGCGGGCTGGGACGGCGATCCCGCGACATCTGATATTATTTTCATCGACCCGCGCGATGCGCGGCTTGGCCACCGCATCATCGCGCCTTCGGAGCGAGCCGGGATCGATGGCGCTGAGATGGTGGATGCTGCCGCCTATGATGCGCATCGCATCGCGCTTGGCGTGCCCAGTGGCGGCGTCGATTTCGGCTATAATGATGCGTTTCCGCACGAAGCGAATATGGACCGGCTGCACGGTGTCGATTTCGACAAGGGTTGCTATGTCGGGCAAGAGGTCGTGTCGCGCATGCAGCATCGCGGCACCGCGCGCACACGCATCGTCCGTATGACGATCGACGGGTTATCGCCTGCCCCCGGCACTGCCATTACAGCCGGCGACAAAATCATCGGCGTGCTCGGCTCAGCAGGCGGCGGCCGCGGCCTGGCTTTGTTGCGGCTCGATCGTGCCGCCGATGCGATCGAGGCCGGTGCTGCGTTCAGCGCTGATGGTGTTGCACTAACGGTGACCGACGCGAACGATCTGCATCTGCCGCCGAAGCATCAGACCGTCGCATGAGTGCCGCGCGTGAACATGCCGACGGCAAGTTGCGCTGCCCGTGGCCGGGCGAGGATCCTGTGTATGTCGCCTATCACGACACCGAATGGGGCGTGCCGGATTATGACGACCGCGCGCTTTATGAGAAGCTGATCCTCGACGGTTTTCAGGCGGGCTTGTCGTGGATCACGATCCTGCGCAAGCGTGACAATTTCCGAAAAGCCTTCGACGATTTCCAGCCGGACAAAATCGCTCGTTACGATGATGCGAAAGTGCACGCGCTGATGAACGATGCCGGCATCGTGCGCAACCGCGCCAAGATCGTCGGCGCGATCAACAGTGCCAAGAGCTATCTCGATATGATGGAGAAAAGCGCCGGTTTCTCGGCCTATCTGTGGGATTTTGTTGGCGGCAAGCCGAAGATCAATCACTTCAAGACCACTGCGGACGTGCCGCCCTCGACACCTCTGTCAACGAAGATGTCGAAGGATTTGCAATCGCGCGGATTCAAATTCGTCGGCCCGACGATCGTCTATGCGTTCATGGAAGCGACGGGACTGGTCAACGACCATCTGGTCTCGTGCCATTGCCACGCGACCTGCGGAGCCGAGCCGCGCAAGCCGCGCCTGAAAGCGACATGAGCCGCATCAAGCCGACCCCGGCGGGCAACGAGCGCGTCTGGCAACGCATGCTGTCGGGGCGGCGGCTCGATCTGCTCGATCCCTCGCCGCTCGACGTGGAGATCGCCGACATCGCGCATGGTCTGGCGCGGGTTGCGCGCTGGAACGGCCAGACCCACGGCACTCATATCTTTTCGGTGGCGCAGCACACGTTGCTGGTCGAAGCTGTCATGCGCGAACATAGCCCGCGCGTCGATCACACGGTCAGGCTCGCGGCTCTGCTGCATGATGCGCCGGAATATGTCGTTGGCGATATGATCTCACCGTTCAAGGTGGTGATCGGCGAATCCTACAAAAGCGTCGAGAAGCGCCTGCTGGCGGCGATCCACATCCGCTTCGGCCTGCCAGCGGTTTTGCCCGACGCCATCACCCGCCAGATCAAGGCCGCCGATATGGGCGCGGCCTATCTCGAAGCCACGATCCTTGCCGGCTTCAAGCAACCCGAGGCACGGCGGCTGTTTGGCCGCGACCCCGGTTTGCCGGAAGCCGTTCAAACCGATTATCTGACGCCGTGGCCGGCGGGCAAGGCCGCGAAACGGTTTCTGGCGCGGTTCGCAATGGTTTGTCCGTAGGACAAGTCGCTTTATACTCGCGCCCAACCGAGGACTCTCATGATTCACGTCTGTTCGCTCGCCGATCTGCATCCGACCGTTGCGGCCACGGGCGCCAGTCATATCCTGACGGTGATGGCCAATGTCGCGCAGGTGCAGCGCCCGGCCTCGGTCAGGGAAGAACATCATCTTCGCGTGCAGATGGACGATATCAACGAGACGATGCAGGGCTTCACCGCGCCGTCCGAAAACCACGTCGCGCAGGTGTTGGGCTTTGTGCGCGAATGGGATCAAAAAGCGCCGCTGGTGATCCATTGCTATGCCGGCATCAGCCGCTCGACGGCCAGTGCCTTCACCGCGATCTGCGCGCTTAATCCCGGCCGCGACGAAGGTTCGATCGCGCGACAGATTCGCGCTTTGTCACCATCGGCCTATCCGAACCGGCTGATCGTCACACTCGCCGACAAGGCGCTCAATCGTCATGGCCGCATGGTGCGCGCACTGGACGACATCGGCCCCGGCAGCATGACTGTGGAAGGTCGCCCGTTTCGTCTTGATCTCGACTGATCCGCAGTTTTTGACCGCGATGCTCGATAAGGCCGAATGAATCCAAGTTGCAATGAGCAACAACGCTCTTGACAAAAGTCCTATATGATCGTAGTCCTAGGTCATCCCGCCTCAATGAGAGGGGCGAGCGCGATCGTCACGATTGCGAGGCGGGGATGCGGTGGACGGGCGTTGTGCGATTGACGAAGCGCGCGACATCCGGACGGCCCAAGTC
>JAYUEY010000187.1:0-3176 GCA_043739005.1 Tardiphaga sp. | reverse complement strand
GCTGCGATGGAAGCCACCGCCTTTGCCGGCGTCGAGACGGTTCTGTTTCTGTCGGCGCCATCGCCTGAGCGTCTTACGGCCTTCGCGCATTACCGCGCTATCGGCGTGGCCGGTATTTCCCGCGCGCAAAGCCCCGCCTGGATGGACGAGCATCTGCCCGCGATCTATCGGCTGCTGGCCGACACCGGCGCGCCAATCATTCACTACAAGCTTTGCTCGACATTTGACTCTGCGCCGACGATCGGTTCGATCGGGCGCGCGGCCGACATCGCGGCGACACTTTTTGACGGCTGGTTTCCGCTTGTCGTCGCCGATCCCGGCATGGGCCGCTATCAAGCCTGCGGCAATCTCTTTGCGTTCGCGCAAGACGGCATTCATCGGCTCGACCGGCATCCGGTGATGTCTCGCCATCCTGTTACGCCGATGGATGAAGCGGACCTCAACCGTCATCTCGCCAAACAGACGGACATCAAAATCGGCCTCGTCGATTTCGTCGCGATGAAACGCGCAGGCTCCGATGCGCTTCTGCGCGCGGAAATCGACGGCGGTGCCAAAATCATTTCGCTCGACGTGCTCGATGCCGAGACGCTTGCTGAAGCGGGCCGCCTGATCTGGACGACGCCCGGCGCGCAGCAGTTTTGCTTGGGGTCGCAAGGCGTCGAGGCGGCACTTGTGGCCCATTGGCGCAAAGCAAATCTGATCCCGGACGTTCCGCCGGTGCGCGGGCCGACCCGCGTCGATCGCATTGCCTGCGTATCCGGCTCCGTCTCCCCTGTCACAGCGTCGCAGATTGCCTGCGCGCGCGATAAGGGCTTTGCAACGATCGCGCTGGATGCCGCGCGGGCTGTCGATCCGCGCGGCTGGCAGGATGAAGTCGCGCGCGCGACGACCAGCGCGCTTGCCGAACTGAGCGCCGGACGCGATGCGCTGGTCTACACAGCGGCCGGTCCCGACGATCCAGCCGTTGCGGCATTCAGGAATTCCGTCGCGACGTGCGGTATCGCAATCGAAATCGTCAACGAAAGGATCGGCGAAGGGCTCGGCAAAATTCTCGAACGGATCGTGGACGAGACGCGACTGCCGCGCGTGGTCATCTCCGGTGGAGACACGTCCGGTCGCGCGGCGTCGCTCCTTGGCATCGATGCCTTGACCGCCATCGCGCCGCTCGCGCCGGGGGCGCCGCTCTGTCGCGCGCATGCGGAGCGTCAGGACCGTGACGGCCTTGAGATCGCGCTTAAAGGTGGGCAGGTCGGCGCGGCGGACTTCTTCGTAAAAGCCCGCGACGGCGCGTGAGGCGTTTCAATTTACGATCGAAGTGCAGCGCGGACATCGGCCGCCGTCGCCGGTTCACCACCTGCTTTGCGGATATGCGACGCCGCTTCGTTAACCCATTCAAGATTGGTCAAATCAGTACGCCAAGGCGCGTCTTCGAGGCCGACGCGGACATGCCCGCCACGCTCGACCGCAGCGCCGATCAGCGGCCTGATATCGACGCCAAGACCGGCCACCATCCACGGTGCAGCCGGCGCGGCTTCGCCGAGCAAACGAAGATGTGCATCGAGATATTCGGGCTTTGCCGGAAAGCCCCATGTGAATTCATCGGAAAACATGAAGCGATAGATCGGCTGCGGTAGCGTTGGCATGGTGCGCGCAAGTGCGGCACCAAGGCGCGTGAAGCCCGGCTCATAGATCGCATAACCCGGATGCAGCCGATGCTCGCGCGATAGCCGCAAACCTTCGCGAATGTCGTCCATCGGGTTCTGATAGACGAAGCCGGCCTGCGGATCCGCGAGGTCGTCGAACCGCGCGAAATTGCACGAACCGGGATCGCACACCGTCCATTCGAGCAGACCGCGCCGTGCCAGTTCGGCGGTGTGCGCGAAGCGTTTCTGCACGTTCGCGCTGGCATAGCCGGAGCCCGCAAGCGGAATGGTCGGATAAACGATGACGTCGACCTTTGCGCGGATGCCCTCGATGACTCGTGCGTAAGTTTCCCATGTGTCATTCTGTTGCCCGGTGGATGGGTCATACGCATGGACATGAACGATCGCCGCGCCGGCATCGGCCGCCGCCAAACCATCTGCGACGATCTCCTCGACCGTAACGGGAATCCCCGGCTGGCGCTCGCGGCTCCACGGGCCGTTCAATGCCGCTTCGATCCAGACCTTGCCCATAATGTATCCTGCTTCGCGATTAGCTGAGATAGACGCTCTGCAACTGGTCTTCGGTCACCTCGGATGGCGGCGCATGGATTGCGACGCGTCCGCGCGACAAGACGTAGGTGTCGGTCGCGATCCGCAACAGGCGCGGAACGGTTTGCTCGGCGATGATGACGCTTGTGCCGAGGTCGCGATGGACACGTTCGATAGCGTCGAACACCGACTGAACCATCACAGGCGACAAGCCCAGGCTCGGTTCATCGAGCAGGAGCAACCTTGGTTGGCCCATCAGCGCCATGCCGATGACGAGCATCTGCGCCTGCCCGCCGGACAGGTGGCCGGCGGCCCGCCAGCCCATTTCTTTCAACATCGGAAAGTAGCCATAGACGAGATCGAACATCTCGCGGCTTTTTGCCGGCTTCAATAGCGCTGCCGCGCGCAGGTTCTCGGCGACGGTCATGGAGCGAAAACACTGACGACCGTCTTGCACGAGCGCGATGCCGCGCCGCGTGATCACCGCAGGATGAGCGCTCGCGCAGGATAGACCGTCGAACCTGATGTCGCCCGCTGTTACCTCGCCGCGCTCGAACTGCAACATGCCGGCAATGGCTTTCAACAAAGTCGTCTTGCCCGCGCTATTGGCGCCGAGGAGAGCGACCAACGCCCTCTCCGACACCATCATGTCAACGCCGTCAAGCGCGACGACCGCGCCCTCATAGCGGACGGCGACGTTCGTGACGCTCAACAACGGCTTGCCGCCAGCAATTGCTTTGGCTTCAGCGGGCATCGATCCACGATCCGATCGGCACATATTTGCCGTCCTTGATTTCAGCCACGCGCGCCTGCACGGAACCTTGATGATCGGCGTAAGTGAACGGCGGTGTGATGCCGCCGGTGTCGAAATCCTTCAGCGCCTCCATCTCGTCGCGCACGGCCTTGCGGAACACCTTGATGTCGGTCGGGACTTTCCCACCGGCTTTTTTGATCGCGTTCTCGATCGCGGCGGCCATGACCTTG
>JAYUEY010000186.1:0-8325 GCA_043739005.1 Tardiphaga sp. | reverse complement strand
ATTGCTCGCACCGACATTGACCATCTCGGCGAACGGCACGACCGAGATATAGACGTCGTCGGCGGTCTTCCCCAGACCTTTTAGCGTTGTGACCAGATTGTTCGCAGCACTCTGCATCGCAGCTATTTTGCCGTCGAATTGCATTGAGCCCGTCACGTCCAGCACCAGCGCGACACGCATCCGGGTGCCGCCCCAAGTCGAGGTCGAGGCGCTGTTGATGTCGAGCTGCGAATAGCCGGCAACTTTCATGAATGCGGTGGGGACCTGTGCCGTTCCTGTCACTGATACGGATGATGTGCCGCTGCCATTCGTAGCGTTGTAGGTTGCCGTGATCGCAGCACCTGTCGCATCCTTGTTTGCGTAAAGCGCATTGAAATAGGCCAACGCTTTCGAGGACACCTGCGCCGACGTGATGACGCCGGAGGCGAGATCCTTCGAGACCATGAGCGATGTCGAATCCAGCGCCGACTGCATCGCGGTCCGCGCGGCGCTGGCGCGGGTGAAGTCAACGGCAGCACCGACGAAGATGATCATCGGCAGGGCTGCAATTGCAAACAGCACCGCGATATTGCCTCTTTTGTCATGCGCGAAGCGTCCACACACGTCGCGGGCGAACTCGGACTTGGAGGGTTTCGACATGGTGTTCTCACCGGGTTTTGTTCAGTTTCCTCGGTGCATTTCGATTGTTACGACTAAACAAGCGGTAAAAACGTCCAGATAAACAGGCTCAATTGCTGGTGTATCGATGCGTCGATCTGATCCGCTCCGGTCGTCGTCAAGCGGGTCTGAAAAGATCGGCAAACATCTGGCCAATCGTTTCGCAATCAGTTTACCATGAGATCTGCGGCGACCGTATGCGCGGCGTCGCACATCGGCTTGCAGGCGGGCCGATGCCGACCCATATTGCGGTAATCGGACCGCCCAATCACCGGATGCGGGACATGCACCGTTGGACATCCGGGACCGCCGTTCAAGGCTGGTCCGTGGCCATTGGTGCGACCGACGGGGAATATAGACGCCAAAGCCATGCCGCAGCCAACTCATCCGATCCGCACGACATCCATAAATCATTTGCCGACTCGATCTGTCGATTGTCCATCCGTGGATGTCGTTCGCATGGCGGGCGAGGGCGATCGCGGCAATCAGCCGGGTGGGCCGTCATCGTCGGTCATCACGAAAACCAAACCGAAGACCAAACGACCGAATCTGTATCGTGTGTTGATTCTCAACGACGACTACACACCCATGGAATTCGTCGTTCACGTTCTTGAGAAGTTTTTTCAGAAGGATGCCGACGCGGCGACCAAGATCATGCTGCATGTCCATCACCACGGCATCGGCGAGTGCGGCGTCTTCACCTATGAGATCGCCGAGACCAAGGTGACGCAAGTGATGGATTTCGCGCGCAAGCACCAGCATCCGCTGCAATGCGTGATGGAAAAGACCGATACGCCCTGAGTTTCAGATGCGCGCGGCCGATTTGGGCCCGCGTCTTGCATCGCAAAACCTGTCAGACGGTGAGTTCAATTGGAACCACGTTGGTCTCCGATTGTGTCGATGGTGGCGTTGCGTCGAACCATCGCAGCAAACTGCTCTGTGCGGCTTGACGGAAGCTGACCTTTCGCCACGATCGCGGGTACCTATATCTCAAAAAGGTTCTTGTTGCCTCGCCCGGCAACGATGACCATGATGACGGGGGCCAAAGAGGACGCGGAATGCCAACTTTTTCTCAAAGCCTTGAACAATCGCTTCACCGTGCTCTCGCAATCGCGAATGAGCGCCACCACCAATATGCGACGCTCGAACATCTTTTGTTATCGCTGGTCGATGACGGCGATGCGGCCGCCGTCATGCGAGCGTGCAGCGTCGATCTGGACAAGCTGCGCGGCAGCCTCGTCAACTATCTCGAAACTGAATTCGAAAACCTCGTGACCGACGGTGCGGATGACGCAAAGCCGACGGCGGGTTTCCAGCGCGTCATTCAGCGCGCGGTGATTCACGTGCAGTCCTCTGGTCGCGAGGAAGTGACCGGCGCGAACGTGCTGATCGCGATCTTTGCCGAGCGTGAAAGCCACGCCGCGTATTTCCTGCAGGAGCAGGATATGACGCGCTACGACGCGGTCAATTACATCAGCCACGGCATCGCCAAGCGTCCCGGCGTATCCGAAGCGCGCCCCGTGCGCGGTGTCGATGAAGAAACCGAAGCCAAGAATGGCGATGACGCCAAGAAGAAGGGCGAAGCGCTCGACACCTATTGCGTCAATCTCAACAAAAAGGCGCGTGACGGCAAGATCGATCCTGTGATCGGACGCAATTCCGAGATCAACCGCGCCATTCAGGTGCTGTGCCGCCGCCAGAAGAACAATCCTCTGTTCGTGGGCGAAGCCGGTGTTGGCAAAACCGCGATCGCCGAAGGTTTGGCAAAACGTATCGTCGATTCGGAAGTGCCAGAGGTGCTTGCCGCAGCGACAGTGTTCTCGCTCGACATGGGCACATTGCTGGCGGGCACCCGCTACCGTGGTGACTTCGAAGAGCGGCTGAAGCAGGTGCTGAAGGAACTGGAAGCGCATCCCAATGCGATCCTGTTCATCGACGAAATCCATACAGTGATCGGCGCCGGCGCAACCTCCGGCGGTGCGATGGATGCCTCGAACCTGCTCAAGCCGGCTCTGGCGTCGGGCGGAATTCGTTGCATGGGTTCGACGACCTACAAAGAATATCGCCAGCACTTCGAGAAGGACCGCGCGCTTGTACGTCGATTTCAAAAGATCGATGTCAACGAGCCGACCGTCGAAGATGCGATCGCGATCCTCAAGGGCCTGAAGCCGTATTTCGAGGAATATCACAAGCTGAAATACACCGCCGAGGCGATCGAGGCGGCGGTGCAATTGTCGTCGCGTTACATCCACGACCGCAAGCTGCCGGACAAGGCGATCGACGTGATCGACGAATCCGGTGCGGCGCAGATGCTCGTGGCCGAGAACAAGCGCAAGAAGACGATCGGCATCAAGGAAATCGAGACCACGATCGCGACCATGGCGCGGATCCCGCCTAAGAGCGTGTCGAAGGACGATGCCGAGGTGCTGAAGCATCTGGAAACGACGCTGAAGCGTGTCGTGTTTGGGCAGGACCGCGCGATCGAGGCATTGACCGCATCGATCAAGCTCGCGCGGGCTGGCCTTCGCGAGCCGGAAAAGCCGATCGGCAGCTACCTGTTTTCGGGTCCGACCGGCGTCGGCAAGACCGAAGTCGCAAAGCAACTTGCGGCCTCGCTCGGTGTCGAACTGATTCGGTTCGACATGTCCGAATACATGGAGCGTCATACCGTGTCGCGCCTGATCGGCGCGCCGCCCGGTTATGTCGGTTTCGATCAGGGTGGTCTGCTGACCGACGGTGTCGATCAGCATCCACATTGCGTGGTGCTGCTCGACGAAATCGAGAAGGCGCATCCCGATCTCTACAATGTTCTGTTGCAGATCATGGATCACGGCCGGCTCACCGATCATAATGGCAAGCAGGTCAACTTCCGCAACGTGATCCTCATCATGACGACGAATGCCGGTGCGGCCGATCTCGCACGTCAGGCGTTTGGCTTCACGCGCAGCAAGCGGGAAGGCGACGACCACGAAGCTATCAACCGGCAGTTCGCGCCGGAATTCCGCAACCGTCTCGATGCTGTCGTGTCCTTCGCGCATCTCAATGCCGATGTCATCGGCATGGTGGTGGAGAAGTTCGTGCTGCAACTCGAATCACAGCTTGCCGATCGGGACGTCACCATCGAACTGTCCGAGCCCGCAAAGGCCTGGCTGGTCACGCATGGTTACGACGAACAGATGGGTGCACGGCCGATGTCGCGCATCATTCAGGAGCACATCAAGAAGCCGCTCGCCGACGAGCTGTTGTTCGGCAAGCTCAAGGATGGCGGCCATGTTCGCGTGGTGCTCGACAAGAGCGAACCCGTGCTCGGCATCGAGCATGAGACGATCGGCTTCGAATATGTCGATGGTCCTGTGACGCCGAAGCCGGAGAAACTGCCGAAGGCGCGTCTGCGGAAGCCGAAATCCGGCGGTTCGGGCGGTGCCGGCGGCGGCTCGAAGCGGCCGTTGGTCAAGGCCTGATCGCAGTGACGTAACAGGCGGGCGGCGATGGCAACATCGCCGCCCGTTTTGCTTTGCAGGCAACGTCCAACGTTTCGGCCGCCGCCGAAGCGTTCTTGATTGCGGGCGCGTTTCATCGGCGTAATCTGTAGCCATGACAGCACCGCAGATGGCCGAAATCGCAGCGCTTGTGGGCGATCCGGCCCGCGCCAATATCCTGTCGACCCTGTTCGACGGGCGTGCGCAGACGCCGACCGAGCTTGCATTTGCCGCCAACGTCTCGCCACAGATGACCAGCGGCCATTTGGCCAAGCTGACCCAAGCGGGCTTGCTGTTGGTTGTGAAGCAGGGTCGCCATCGCTATTACCGACTGGCGACGCCTCAGGTGGCGCAGATGTTGGAAAGCATCATGGCAGTGGCATCATTGGCGCCGCCACGGCATCAGCCGCGTTCCGCGCACGAGGAAATCTTGCGCCGCGCACGAACGTGCTACGATCATTTCGCGGGCCTTCTCGGCGTCTCGATTGCGGATTCGCTGTGCACGCGCGGCCATCTCGTGCTCGGTGACGAGGGCGGGCACGTCACCGACACCGGCCTCGTATTTCTGAAGAATTTCGGTGCGGACGTGTCGGTCTCAGGCAAGCGGCCATTCTGTCGGGCGTGCCTCGACTGGACCGAGAGGCGGCCGCACATCGCCGGCGTTGTCGGTGCAGCGATCGCGCTCCATTGCTTCGATCTCGGCTGGGTCAGGCGTGAACGCAATCCGCGCGAACTGGCGATCACGCCGAAAGGCCGCAGCGGCTTTCAACGCGAATTCGGCTTTGCGATTTAGGCCGCGAACTTTTATTGGCTTATCGATCGTGGCTGATCAACTCGCGAACTGACGCGTCAGAAAGCGGGCTTTCTTCCTGCTGATATGCAGCGGTCTCTGAGAATATCAGGAACCGATTCTGACACGCGAGCTGACCATTTGAATCAGGTGGCGCCGGTGACAGCTTTCGCGCGCACTTTTTGCGCATCGAATTCGCGCCGCCGCTGCGCCAGCTCCTCGGCACTCAGCGCCTCGACATTGTTATAATCGCGCTTCCAAGCCGCGTCGGCGGCCCAGCGCAGCGGCGATTGCACGGTCGTGCGCGGGGCAGGCGCGCTCTCCAGCACGCGCAACGCCAGTTCAAGCGTGAACGCTTGCGACGCAATATCGTGCGGCTTGCCGGCGGCATTTCCGAGCGGAAAATCGCTGAACAAAAATCGGGGAACGCCGGCATGTTCGACGATGTCGCGCGCCGCGCCCATCACGATCGTCGCGATGCCGCCGGCTTCGAGATGTCGCGCCGTCAGCGCGATGGTCTGGTGACAGACCGGGCAATTTGGCACCAGCACGACGGCGTCGATGGCGTCGGCGCGACAGCGCGCCAGAATGTTCGGCGCGTCGGTCTCGACGGTGACGCGGTGACTGCGATTGGTCGGCGCGCCGAAAAAGCGCGGTCCGATCTCGCCGATACGGCCGGTGGCTTTCAGCAGCTTGAGCTGGTCCAGCGGAAAATACGTTCCGATGTCGTCGGCGCTGGTGTGGATGCGGTCATAAGCGATGTGGGAAATGCGCAAATCCGGCGTCGTCGATGTATCGCCGTCAAACACATCGAAGAATTTCGCAGCTCCGTTATAGGCCGCACCCGGTCCCTGTTCGCCCTTGGTCGGATCGAAGCGAGCCGCAGTGGTTACAAGCGTGACGCGCGATTCCGACAATGGCTTGGTTAGCGGATGGAATGGCACGTCCGTATAATGCGCCCAGCGATAGGGTGTGTCGTAGCCGATCGCCTGATAATACGCGCGGGTCCGCGCCATATATTGGATCGGCACGTCGTCATCGGGTGCGAGCCTGAGCGAATGGTCCGTCATGAGGTGTGGTCCCGAATGATCTTTGCCCTGATTGCTAAACCGCCGGGCTGGTCTGTCAAGATTTCGTCTTGAAACGCGCAGTCTTGCAACACGAAGCCTTGCAACGCGCAGTCTTGCAACACGAAGTCTTGTAACGAGCGCGCATGCATCGAAGCCGCTATATTGCGCGCATGATGCTGTGTCGGATTATCTTGCTTGTCTTCTCCGCGTTCATTGCGAGCGTCGCGCGGGCGGAGATCACCGCGCCCGGCGGCGCGGAAGCGCCGCCGATGGCGGAGCCGCGCGGCGAGCCGCAAATTGACCCATCGGCATCGAAAGCCGATACGCGGGATTCTTTGTGCCTGATCATCGAGTCGGCCGCGACCTCGCATATGCTGCCGCTGGAATTCTTCGCCCGCGTGATCTGGCAGGAGAGCCGGTTTCAGCCCAACGCGGTCGGCCCGGTGACACGCTCCGGTCAGCGCGCCCAAGGCATCGCGCAATTCATGCCGGGGACGGCGGATGAACGGCGGCTGCTCGATCCGTTCGATCCGGTGCAGGCGCTGCCGAAATCGGCTGAGTTCCTCAGTGAATTGCGCGACCGCTTCGGCAATCTCGGGCTGGCGGCGGCAGCCTATAATGCCGGGCCGCGCCGCGTGCAGGACTGGCTCGACGGCAGCGGTGGCATGCCGCCCGAAACGCGCAATTATGTGCTTGCGATTACGGGCTCGGCGATTGAGGATTGGCGCGACGGCGCAAAGGTCAAGCCGCAAATCCAATCACAAGTTCAACCGCAAACCAATTGCCGCGCATTGATGGCGTTGCTGCGCCGTGCGCCGAATCCGTTCGTGTCGCAACTTGAAACGCGCGTCGCGCTCGGCGAAGCGCGCCCCTGGGGCGTGCAGCTTGCGGCTGGTTTTTCGCGCAACAAGGCGCTCGCGATGTATGCGCGATCAATGAAGCGCCTCAGCGGAGTGATCGGCGATCGCGATCCGAATTTGCTGAGCACCTTGCTGCGCAGCCGCGGCACGCGGCCGTTTTATCAGGTGCGGATCGGCACCGATACGCGCGGTGCCGCCGACGATCTCTGCGGCCAGATCCGCAAGGCCGGGCAGGCGTGTCTTGTGTTACGCAACAAGCGCGCGTAATTCCGAAAAGTGGCTTTCCGGTTTCAGATCAGATCATGCCAAGGATGCGTAAACCGGCCTTGACGGCTTCGCTGTTGCACGGCGTATAGCGTCATTACATTGCAGGTCTCTCGTGTCGCTTCCCGCTCTCGATTCTCCCAATTGGCAGACCGCGCCGCGCGCTTTTGTGCAGGGCATGCGTGCGATCTTTTCGACCGTGCTGACGCTGGTTTTGTTCGCGACCTATCTCGGCATCGGCGCGCTTGCCCATGACACCGGCTTCAGCCTGATCTGGGTGCTGGCAAGCACGGTGTTTCTCTGGGCTGGCCCAGCACAGATTATTCTGATTTCCACACTCGGTTCAGGGGCCACGACAGTGCAGGCGGCGATCGCCGTCACCGTCAGCGCGATCCGGCTGTTTCCGATGGTGGTGTCGGTCATGCCGATGCTGCGACTGCCGACGACAAAGAAACGCGAGATGATTTTGCCGGCGCATTTCACCGCCGTGACGCTGTGGGTCGAGTGTTTCCGCCTGCTGCCGCTGGTGCCGCGCGAACGCCGCATCGCCTTTACCAATGGGCTCGGTGTCGGCCTCGTGTCGATGAGTTCGATCGCGACGACGATCGGCTATTTGCTCGCCGCGAATTTGCCGAAGACGCTCGGTGCCGCGATCCTAATGCTGACGCCGCTGGCGTTTTTGCTATCGACCGCACGCAACAGCCATCGCCTCGTCGATATGCTGGCGCTCCTGCTCGGCCTTGCGCTGTTTCCGCTGGCGTCGATGCTCAACACCGGCGTCGATATTCTGATTTCGGGCGTCTCCGCCGGTACCATCGCTTACGGTGTGCATTGGCTGCGAAAGCGCAGCGCATGAACACCATCGTCGGAGACTGGCATGCGCTGTTGGTGTTGCTGCTTGCGGGCATTTTGCCGAACGAAGTCTGGCGCATGCTCGGACTGTGGCTCGGCGGCGGCATCGATGAAAATTCAGAGCTTCTGGTCTGGGTCAAGGCGACGGCGACTGCAATCCTCGCCGGCGTGATCGCGCAGATTTTAGTTGTGCCGCCGGGCGCGCTGGCGACAGTCCCGGCGGCCTTGCGATACGCTGCGGTGTTGGTGGGATTTCTTGCGTTTCTCGGGGTGCGTCGATCGATCTTTGTCGGCGTAGCGACCGGCGAAATCGTGATGCTCAGCGGCATGTGGTGGCTCGGCTGACAGGGGCG
>JAYUEY010000185.1:0-15019 GCA_043739005.1 Tardiphaga sp. | reverse complement strand
AGTCCAGGAACCGCCAGCAGCCCTAAGCCCGCCAGCAGACCGCCAAAACCACCAAAGCCGGCACCGACCGCAGCGCCCTTGCCCGCAGCGGAGGCGAGGTCTGGATTGAACCACTTGTCGGCATTGTTGGCGATAATGCTGATGTCATCCTCGGGGATGCCAGCGTCCTCGAGCGCCTTCACGGCGGATTGTGCGGCGGCATAATCCTTGAACAGGCGCGAAATAATAACAGTCACTGCAATTCCTCGAATTTCACGACTCGCGAGCTATTTCGCAGCGATCTTGCCCTGATAATCGACGCTGACGTCGAAGGTCTTGTCATTTTTGATCGCCTTGCCGTGCCAAATTCCATTTTTATCGTTCATCATCGACGAGACGTTGGAGTAGCCCTGCTGTTCGAGCAGCTCCCGTGCCTGACTCTCCATGAAGGAGTTTGCGCCGGGCTTCAGATTCTTTTCGAGTTCTGGATTTTGCAATTGCGCCGCCGACGGCACCTGAGCGGCGAGCGGCCCCGCGAGCAGCGCCGCGGCCCCGATCGCAACCGCAATGATCTGATGACGCATCATACCCAGCCCTTAATCTGTATCAAAAACAAAGGTCGCAACGTCCTAAAAGTTCCATTTTGGGGCGCGTCATCAGACCGCCCGCTGGCGCGCGCAGGCATGGTTGCGGGCGGAAGCACGCCACTTTATGCTGTGACACCAATTCGGCGACGCGATTTGCGCGGTTCGGGCGAAGCGGAACCCGGCCTGTGCTAAGACCGACACCGTTGCCGCACGCAGCGAATGTCTCTGCGCCCGCGCCGCCCGCTCGTCCGCCGCGCCATTGGCGTCTCTCAAGTTTCTCACAACCCTCTCGCTGAAAAGTGACACCATGCTCCGCGGAATGCGCAAAGCCTCATCCAACTGGATCGGCAAGACCATCATGACGATCGTGATGGGCGTCCTCATCGTCTCGTTCGGCGTGTGGGGCATTGCCGACATCTTCAAGGGCTTCGGGCAATCATCGCTCGCAAAGATCGGTAGTACCGAAATTTCCATCGAGCAATTCCGTCAGACTTTTACTGACAGGCTGCAGCAAGTCGGACGCCAGTTCGGCCGTCCGCTGACAATGGATCAGGCGCGCGCCTTCGGCCTTGACCGTCAGGTGTTGCAAACCGTGATTTCCGAAGCCGCTCTGGACGAGGACGCGCGCCGCATGGGCCTCGCGCAATCCGACGCCGAGGTGATGCGAGCGATTTATAACGATCCGAACTTCAAGGGGCCGAGTGGTCAGTTCGACGGCGTACGCTTCACGCAGATCATTCGCCAGATCGGCTACACCGAACAGCGCTACATCGCCGAGCAGCGTAAAGTGGGGCTGCGCCGTCAGATCGCCGGAACGATCACCGCAGGACTTGAGCCGTCGAAGACGCAACTCGATGCGCTCGCGCGCTTCCAGAACGAGCAGCGCTCGATCGACTATGTGAAGCTGGAGGCCGCGCAAGCGGGCACCATCCCCGATCCGGCACCCGAGCAGCTTTCGGCTTACTACGAAGACCACAAGACCCAGTTTCGTGCGCCTGAACTGCGCAAACTCGGATTTGTCGTGATGACGCCGGACGAATTGTCGAAATGGACCGTCGTGTCCGACGAAGACGCCAAGAAGGCGTTCGAAGTCAATCAAGCCAAGCTCGCGACTCCCGAGAAGCGCCAGATATCTCAGATCGTGTTTCCGAACGCCGAAGACGCCAAGGCCGCACGCGACAAAATCGCCGCCGGCACGTCGTTCGAGGACATCGCCAAAGAGCGCGGCTCGACTGCGGCCGACATCGATCTCGGTCAGATAACCAGGGCCGAAGTGATCGATCCTGCGGTCGCGGATGCAGCCTTCGCGCTGCCGTCAGGCGACGTGAGCCAGCCAGTCCAGGGCCGCTTCGGTACGGTGCTGGTTAAGGTCGGCGCAATCACGCCGGGCACCACGCCGAGTTACGAAAGCCTCGCCGCGACGATCAAGCGCGACCTCGCGCGCGAGCGCGCCGTAGCGCAGGTCTCGGACCTGCACAACAAAATGGAAGACGAACGCGGCGGTGGCTCCAGCGTCGTCGAAGCAGCAAAAAAACTCGGCCTTACGCCAGTGACGATCGAAGCCGTGGATCGATCCGGACGTGGCCCGGACGGCCAGCCGGTCGCCGGCATCCCTCAAGGCGTCAATGTGGTCCAGCAGGGATTCGCCAGCGATGTTGGCGTCGACAATGAGGCGATCATCTTCAATGGCGGTTATGTCTATTTCGACGTGATCGGCATCACGCCGTCGCGGGAACGTCCGCTTGACGAGGTCAAAGAGCAGGTCGCCGCGCGTTGGCGCGACCAGCAGATCACGGATCGCCTGCGCGGCAAGGCCGCCGACATGGTGCAGCAATTGACGCAAGGCACGACGCTTGCGAGCCTCGCGGCAGCCGACGCTCTGAAGGTCGAGACCGCCGCGACTGTTAAGCGTGACGCGACTGTTCCGGGTCTCCCGACCTCAACGATCGAAGCAGCTTTCCGGGCCGCCAAGGACGCTGCAGGCCAGACACAAGGCACCAGCGCATCGGAATGGATCGTCTATCGCGTCACCGACATTTCAGTGCCGCCAATCGATCAGGCCTCCGATGCCGTCAAGAAGCTGACCGAGACGCTCGGCCGCGCCCTCAACGAGGAACAGATCGCGGAATATATTGCGACCGTCGAAAAGCAGATTGGCACCTCGATCAACCAGAACGCTTTCGCGCAGGTCACAGGCGCAGCCGGCCCGAACAATTAATGAAATGACGCGGCGTCGAACGCTGCGCTGAAAGCCCATGATGGACGACTTCAAATCCCTGATCGGCAAGGTCGCCACCGGCGCGGCGCTGACCCGTGACGAGGCGGCTTCCGCCTTCGACAGCATGATGTCCGGCGAAGCGACGCCCTCGCAGATGGGCGGCCTCTTGATGGCGCTGCGGGTGCGTGGCGAGACCGTCGAAGAAATCACCGGCGCGGTCTCCGCCATGCGCGCCAAGATGCTGCGCGTCTCGGCGCCCGCCGATGCCGTCGATGTGGTCGGAACCGGCGGCGATGGCTCCGGTTCGGTCAACGTCTCGACCTGCGCGTCTTTCATCATTGCGGGCTGTGGCGTGCCTGTCGCCAAGCATGGTAACCGCGCGCTGTCGTCGCGTTCTGGGGCCGCTGACGTGCTGGCCGCGCTCGGCGTCAGGATCGACATCACGCCGGATCAGGTCGGGCAATGTGTGCGTGAGACCGGTATCGGCTTCATGTTCGCGCCGTCGCACCACCCGGCGATGAAGAATGTCGGCCCAACCCGCGTCGAACTCGCTACCCGCACGATCTTCAACCTGCTCGGGCCGCTGTCGAACCCGGCTGGCGTCACGCGCCAGATGGTTGGTGTGTTTTCGCGGCAATGGGTGCAGCCACTGGCACAAGTGCTCAAGAATCTCGGCGCGGATCACGTCTGGGTCGTGCACGGCTCGGATGGGCTTGATGAAATCACCCTGACGGGACCGACATTTGTGGCCGAACTGCACAAGGGACATATCCGCAGTTTCGAAGTGACGCCGGAAGATGCCGGGCTGACGCGCGCGCATGGCGACACGCTGAAGGGTGGCGACGCGGAAGCAAACGCGACGTCTTTGCGCGCCGTGCTCGACGGCAAGCCGTCGGCGTTTCGCGATGTTGCGTTGCTGAATGCGGCCGCCGCATTGATCGTCGCCGGAAAAGCGACCGATTTGAAGGATGGCGTCGCGATGGGCACGCAGTCGCTCGACTCCGGTGCCGCGCTCGGCAAGCTGAAACATCTCATCACCGTGTCGAACGGCTGAGCCATGTCGGACATCCTGACCAAGATCGAGACCTACAAGCGCGACGAGATCGCGACTGCCAAGCGCGCGATGTCCTTGAGCGAGATCGAAGCTGTGGCAAAAGTAGCGTCGCCGCCGCGCGGCTTTCTCGCCGCGTTGCGCGCCAGGATCGCGCAGGGACACTACGCGCTGATTGCCGAAGTGAAGAAAGCCTCGCCATCGAAGGGGCTCATTCGCGCCGACTTCGATCCGCCGGCACTCGCCAAAGCCTATGAGGACGGCGGCGCGGCGTGTCTGTCCGTGCTGACCGACACGCCGTCGTTTCAAGGCCATCTCGATTTCATGGTGGCCGCCCGCGCCGCCGTGGCGCTTCCCGTCTTGCGCAAGGATTTCATGTTCGACACCTATCAGGTAGTCGAGGCCCGCGCGCATGGTGCGGACTGCATTCTCGTCATCATGGCTGCGCTCAATGACAGCGACGCCGCCGAGATCGAGGCCGCAGCACTTGAACTGGGCATGGACGTGCTGCTCGAAGTCCACGACCGGCCCGAACTCGACCGCGCGCTGAAACTGCAATCGCCGATGATCGGCGTCAACAATCGCAATCTGCGCACCTTCGAGACGACGCTTGCGACCAGCGAGACGCTCGCGCCGCATATTCCGTCCGACCGCTTGATGGTCGGCGAAAGCGGGATCTTCAGTTCGCACGATCTAGCGCGATTGGCTCGCGTCGGCATGGAAACGTTTCTGGTCGGCGAAAGCCTGATGCGACAGGACGATGTGACTGCTGCGACGCGCACGCTACTGGCGCGCGACAAAGAGCGAACATGAGCGACAAGCTCACCCATATCGACGCGCGTGGCGAGGCGAGAATGGTCGATGTCTCGGACAAGCCCGCGACCGAGCGCATCGCTGTGGCGCAAGGCTGCGTCGTGATGTCGGCGGCGACGCTTGCGATCATCCGTTCGGGAAATGCCAAAAAGGGCGATGTGCTGGGCACCGCCCGCATCGCCGGCATCATGGCCGCGAAGAAAACCTCGGACCTCATTCCGCTGTGCCATCCGCTGGCTCTGTCGAAGGTAACGCTCGACATCGAACTCGATGACGCTTTGCCGGGCTGCCGCGTACGCGCCGGCGTCAAAGTGACCGGCCCCACCGGCGTCGAGATGGAAGCGCTGACCGCCGTGTCGGTCGCGTGCCTTACGATCTACGACATGATCAAAGCCGTCGAGCGCTCAGGCCGCATCGAAGGCATCCATCTCGTCGAGAAGCGCGGCGGCAAATCCGGCGATTACGTCTCCGGCTCTTAGACAAGCCAAAGCCTAGCGGTCACGGCAGAGTGACAGATCGGCAGCGGAACGCTGAGGTCATTGTCTGGTTCTCTTTGCAACCTATGGAGAGACCAATGACAAAATTCGCACTTCTCGGCGCCGCAGCACTGGCCGCGACCGCATTTGCCCTGCCCGCGTCGGCGCAACAGGTGATCTCGAATCCCGGCTATTGCGCGCAGTTTTATCCGAATGCCAATTGCCAGAACAACGGCGAGAACAGCCCCTATCGCGGCGATTATCAACGCCGTGGCGGAACGTCTGGTCCGCTCGGTTTCAACAATCCCGAATGGAATGGCGGCATCGTCAACGGCGGCAACGAACGCCGGGCCAGGCGCTCCCGATCCTAAGCAAACAAAATTTAATCGAAAAAGGCGGCCTGTTCGGGTCGCCTTTTTGTTTGTCGCACAGGCCATTCAAAAAAATTCGCGCGGCATTTTGCGCTTCAACAGGCGCTGGTCTAAGCAGGCGCGTGATGTGGGAGATGTGACCTGATGGCGTTGATGCCGCTTGCGGATGCCTTGGCTGCCGTGCTCGACGGCGCTTCGGCGCTGCCCGAAGAAATGGTCGCGCTCGATGACGCCTGGCATCGCGTACTGGCGCGCGATGTCGCGGCGCTTCGCACACAGCCGCCGCTGCCGATGTCCGCGATGGATGGTTACGCGGTGCGTGCGGCCGACGCGACATCAGGCGCGACGCTGACTGTGATCGGTGAAGTCGCCGCCGGGCGGCCCTTCGATCGCGCCATTCGGGCGGGAGAAGCCGCGCGCATCTTCACCGGCGGCGTGATTCCCGGTGGCGCGGACGCGGTCGTCATTCAGGAAGACGCCACGCGCGCAGGCGACCGCGTCACCGTCAACGAAGCGGCAACGCCAACCAAAAACATTCGCGCCGCCGGCATCGATTTCAACACCGGCGACGTGCTACTGCAGGCCGGACGACTGCTCGCCGATCGCGATCTGTCGCTTGCGGCCGGCATGAACCACCCGCTGCTGCCGGTCGTGCGACGGCCGAAGCTGGCTCTGCTGGCGACCGGCGACGAATTGGTGATGCCGGGTGACAGGCTTAGCCCCGGCCAGATCGTGTATTCAAACGGCTATGCACTGCGGGCGCTGGCCCGCGCCGAAAGGGCCGAGACAATCGATCTCGGCATCGCCGGCGACACGCTGGAGGCGACCACAGCCGCAATCCGCGCCGCGCGCGATGCCGGCGCGGATATTCTCGTCACCACCGGCGGGGCGTCTGTCGGCGATCATGATCTCGTCAAGCAGGCTTTGGAATCCGAAGGCGTGACGATGGCCTTTTGGCGGATCGCGATGCGCCCCGGCAAGCCGATGATGCATGGCCGGCTGGATGCACCGCACGGCCCGATGCGCGTCGTCGGCCTGCCCGGCAATCCGGTCTCATCATATGTCTGCGCCTTCCTGTTCATGGTGCCGCTGATACGGGCGCTGAGCGGCCGAATCGACATCCATCATGCCGTTGAGACGGCGACGCTTGGCCGCGATCTGAAACCGAACGACCAGCGCGCCGACTATCTGCGCGCGCGACTCGATACCGATGCAAGCGGCGCGCTCGTTGCCATGCCGGTGTCGCATCAGGATTCCTCGTTGCTGGGGAATCTGTCTGTTGCACAGGGACTTCTGCTGCGCGCGCCATTTGCCGACGCGGCGATGGCCGGCGATCGTTGCGAGGTGATCCGCCTGCCACAATGACGGCTCGCTTGCACATTGACGCGAAATTAACGAGTTGCAGAACAAGTATGGAACATATAGTGTCCGGTTCATGATTTGTTTCGAGTTCGTGCCGCATGTTGTGCTCGTAACGCTTTTGACGCGCAGCTCTTTTGAAGGATCGGTTTATGCTCACCCGCAAACAGTATGAATTGTTGCGCTTCATCAATGAACGGCTCAAGGAAGCCGGGGTGCCGCCCTCCTTCGACGAGATGAAGGACGCGCTGGACCTGCGCTCCAAATCCGGCATTCACCGCCTTATCACGGCACTTGAGGAGCGTGGGTTCATCCGCCGGCTGCCAAACCGCGCCCGCGCGATCGAAGTCATCAAGCTGCCCGAACTCGGCAACGCTAATCCCGTCGCCGGCAATGG
Organism: Tardiphaga sp.; assembly: GCA_043739005.1. Taxonomy (GTDB): domain Bacteria; phylum Pseudomonadota; class Alphaproteobacteria; order Rhizobiales; family Xanthobacteraceae; genus Tardiphaga. The sequence continues at coordinate 7,768 of JAYUEY010000185.1, read as the reverse complement.
CCGTCGGGTTTTCACGCCCAGCGTCATCGAAGGCAACCTCGGCAAGGGACGCCCGTCGTCTTCCGCGCGCGATCACCATTCGGACGATGATGGCGAAACCCGCGTGATCTCCGTGCCGGTGATGGGCCGGATCGCAGCGGGTACGCCTATTGAAGCCTTGCAGACCCGCAGCCACACCATTGGCGTGCCGCCGGACATGCTCGGCAGCGGCGATCACTACGCGCTGGAAGTGCGCGGAGATTCGATGATCGACGCCGGCATTCTGGATGGCGACATGGCGCTGATCCTGCGCAACGACACCGCTGACACCGGCGATATCGTCGTGGCCTTGATCGACGAAGAAGAAGCGACGTTGAAGCGGTTTCGTCGTCGTGGCGCATCGATCGCGCTTGAGCCCGCCAATGCGGCCTATGAAGTTCGCATCCTGCCGCCGAACCGCGTGCGAATCCAAGGCAAGCTGGTGGGGCTGTACCGGAAGTATTGAGGCGTTCGCTACTCTTCCGCCTGCACATCCGCTTCCGCCGGCGTCGCATCGGCAGGCGGCGGTTGAACAGCACGCGGTGATAGTATCGCGTCGTCAGGTTCGATCGCTGCAGGCGACCATGGACGATCCGTGCCACGCGGCCTGACGGCATCGACCACGAAGCCGTCGCCCTGCCGCCGCAACGTCATCGCGCCCCGCGCGCGTGATGCCTCCGGTCCAATGACAAAGGCGGCGCAATCCGCCGGCACCGGCCGAGCGGAAACCACGAAAGCGGCACGCGCACAATCATCGGCCAGCGCCTCCGGCTTCAAGGCCAGCGCCACCAACCGACCATCGGCCATAGCCGTGACGCAGCCGCTCTCGTCACATGACACGCCATCCCTTAGCGACGCATCACCGGCAACCCGCGAATCCGCATCAGCGCCGAGCCATTCGCGCAGCAAGAACGCATCCTTGCCCGCTTGCATCAGACGCAAGCGCCCATCTTTGGCGCGTACGGCGACGCTGCGTCCATCACCGGAAACTAAAATATCCGGTTGCGGCGTCATCAGCGCCCACACAATGGAAACCGCCAGAATGCCCGCTCCCGCCAAACGCAACGGCGTGCGCAGCAAGCCGAGCATAATGATTCCGGCGCTTGCCGCGATCAGCGGCCCGATCCCGAACGCGACCATCCGACCAATCGCACCCGGCAGCGAAGCGACCCATTGCGACACCACGATCATCCAGACGATGCCGAATTCCATCACCCGCCAGAAAATCCCGTCAAAGCCGAACGGCATCGCGACGAGGCCGAGAATCCCGGCGGGCATCACCAATGCCGAGACCACCGGCATCGCGGCCAGATTGGCCAGCACGCCGTAGGGCGTGATGCGATGAAAATGAAAGGCGGCATAGGGCATCGTCGCGAGACCGGCGATGAAAGACGCCAACGCCAACATCGCGATCTCGCGCCCGCCCCACAATGAAATGCGAGCGGTGCGTGAACTGTCCGGTGTCGCGAACAAGAGCGGCATACCCAGTTGTACGAGTGCGACGAGGCCGAGCGTCGCGGCGAACGACATCTGAAAACTTGGATGCACGAGCGCCTCTGGCGTCAGCACCAGTACTATCATTGCAGCAATGGCTAAAGTACGGAACGTGATGGCGCGGCGGTCGACCATCACAGCGATCAGCACCACGGCTGTCATAATGAACGAGCGTTGCGTCGCGACCTCCGCACCGGACAGTAAGAGATAGAAAGCTGATGCGACAAGGGCCGCCGCCGCCGCAATCTTCTTGATCGGAAACGTGACCGTCAGCGCCGGGATCAACGCCAGCAGAGCCCTCACGGCAAAGAACACGATGCCCGCGACGACGGCCATGTGATAGCCGGAGATCGACAGTACATGGCCCAATCCGGAAATGAACATCGCGTCATTGACCGGCGCCGAGATCGCGTCGCGCTTGCCGGTGAGCAAGGCTGTGGCGATGGCGCGGGTATCGCCGGACAACACCTCGCGAATGCGCGCGTCGATGGCGTCGCGCAGCCCTTGCATTGTCGCAGCGTACGATAGCGACCAACCGCCTTGCGCGCCCGCTGGCGGATCGCGCACATTGATCGCGCCCATCGCGAAGCCCGACGCGGCGATGCCTTGAAAATACATATCGCGCGAAAAGTCATAAGCGCCTGGACGCAACGCAGGCAAAGGCGGCAGCAGCCGCGCTTTCAACGCGACGAACTGGCCAACTTTGGGCGCGGTCGTCTTCTTGACCGACAGCCGCACGCGCGTCAGCGCCGCCTGCCCGCGCGGCATCTCCATGTCGGTGACGCGCAGCACGAAACGGTCGGTGTGTTCGCGCTCCTCGCGAGTTTCGACGAAGCCCTTGATGGAGGCTGTATAGACCGGCCGCGATAGCACGCTATGAGCAATGCGGTTGGCTTTCAACGTCGCCGCCGTGAAGCCCGATGCGAGCGATGCGAGGATCACTGCGCTCACGAAAAATCGCGTACGTCGCAAGGCGACTACGACTGCGCAAAGCATCAACGCCGTGATGCAGACGACCCATGACACCGGCTCGCGCTCGGCGGCAAAATACAGAGCGATGCCCGCACCGAAAGCGACAGGAATCCACGGTAATAACCGCCCGGCCCCGGCTTCCGCACGCGCCCATGCTTGCAGCTGTGCGAGCCAGCCACGCCACGGGCTGTCAGTCGAGAAAGCGCCGGACGTGGGCGCAGCACTGCGCGGCGGCCAAGTCGTCGCCGTCGCTCCGCGTGGTCGCCGACGCTCGCCACCCCGCTCCGCCATCGCACGCCCGCATACACATGTTCGACGGGCGAAATGCTACCGGACCAGCGCATGACGCGGCTAGCGGAACAGATGCAGAAAACGCAACTTTAAGTTTATGTCTTCGCAACGTCCTTGGCGACGTCTTTTGCAACGTCTTTGGCAATATCCTTGGCGTAGCTGTCGCGCAGCCCGACCGTGCGGTTGAACACGAGTTTTCCAGGCGTAGAGTCCTTGTCGCGGCAGAAATAGCCCTGCCGCTCGAATTGGATGGCACCGGTCTCGGTCTCATCCGCCAAGGCCGGTTCGACCATGCAGCCTGTCAGCACGTCCAGCGACTCCGGATTGATTTGCGCAGCGAAGTTGGCAGCGTCCGGCACAGGCGTGGTGAACAGCAGGTTATAAATCCGCACCTCCGCGGGCACGGCCTCGGCCGCCGCGACCCAGTGGATCGTCGCCTTCACTTTCCGTCCGTCCGGCGCATTGCCGCCGCGCGTGTCAGGATCGTACGAACATCGCAATTCGACAACCTCGCCCGCCGCATTCTTAATGGCCTCACGGCAGGTGATAAAATAGCCGTAGCGCAAACGCACCTCGCGGCCGGGTGCAAGCCGGAAGAATTTTTTCGGCGGCTCTTCCATGAAATCGTCATGCTCGATGTAGAGTTCGCGGCCGAATGGAATCTGACGTACGCCGAGCGACGCATCTTCTGGATGGTTCGCCGCATCGAGACGCTCGATCTGGTCGTCGGGATAATTCTCGATCACGACTTTGAGCGGCTTCAGCACGGCCATGCGTCGCGCTGCGCTCTTATTCAGCGTCTCACGCACCGCGAAATCGAACATTCCGATATCGACCGTGGAATTGGCTTTCGCCACGCCGATGCGCTTGACGAATTCGCGCAACGCTTCGGCCGGCACGCCGCGCCGTTGCATCCCGGCGAGCTTCGGCATGCGCGGATCATCCCAGCCCGTCACATGGCCGCCGCGCACCAGTTCGGTCAGCACGCGCTTCGACAGCAGCGTGTAGGTCATGTTGAGGCGCGCGAACTCGTATTGATGCGGATGCGACGGCACCGGCAGATTGTCGAGGCACCACTCGTAAAGCGGCCGGTGATCCGCGAATTCCAGCGTACAGACGGAATGCGTGACGTGCTCGATCGCATCCGACTGGCCATGCGCGAAATCATAGCTCGGATAGATGCTCCATGCCGTCCCGGTGCGTGGATGATGCGCATGCAGGATGCGGTACATGACCGGATCGCGCATATTGATGTTGCCGGATGTCATGTCGATTTTTGCGCGTAGCACGCGCGTGCCGTTGGGGAATTCGCCAGCGCGCATCCGCGCGAACAGATCAAGATTGTCGTCAACCGACCGCTCGCGGAACGGGCTGTTCTGGCCGGGCTCGGTCAGCGTGCCGCGCGTCAGCCTGATCTCGTCCTGCGACTGGTCGTCGACATAGGCTTTGCCGGCTGTGATGAGATGCACCGCCCAGTCGTAAAGCTGTTCGAAATAATCCGACGCATAATGCAGATGCGTGCCCCAGTCGAAGCCGAGCCAGCGCACATCGCGCTGGATCGCATCGATATATTCCTGCTCTTCTCTCGTGGGATTGGTGTCGTCGAAACGCAGATGGCAACGTCCGCCGAATTCCTCGGCGATGCCAAAGTTCAGGCAAATCGATTTGGCGTGGCCGAGATGCAGGTAGCCGTTCGGCTCCGGCGGAAACCGCGTCACAACGCTGTGATGTTTTCCGGACGCGAGGTCCGCCGCGACGATATCGCGAATAAAATCACGGCCTGCGTCGGGGGTCGATTCGTCTGTCATTGCGTGCCTTTCGAGTTGGCCCCTAATACCCGGATGTGAGGGCCGACGCCAAGGGCTATGCGGTTCCGGGACAGCTTTCCGGCTGGGACAGAGTGCAAGCGGTATGTTACATCGCCGCCGACCGTCCCTTGAGATCGATTGACCCTGCAAATGACCACTCCCGTCGTCACCCGTTTCGCTCCCTCGCCGACAGGCTTCCTGCATATCGGCGGCGGACGTACCGCTTTGTTCAACTGGCTCTATGCCAAGCGATACGGCGGCAAGATGCTCCTGCGGATCGAGGACACCGACCGCGAGCGCTCGACGGAGCCAGCGATTGCGGCGATCCTCGACGGCTTGAAATGGCTCGGCATCGATTGGGACGGCGACGTGGTCTATCAGTTCGCCCGCGCCGACCGGCATCGCGACGTTGCCTTGCAAATGCTCGCCGAGGGCAAGGCCTATTACTGTTATGCCAGCGCCGACGAGTTGAAGGAGATGCGCGAACTCGCCAAGGCCGAGGGCCGTGCGTTGCGCTATGATGGCCGCTGGCGCGACCGCGATCCGTCGCAGGCACCGACCGACGTCAAGCCGACGATCCGTTTGAAAGCTCCGATGACCGGCGAGACGGTCATCGACGACCAAGTCCAAGGCCGCGTCGTCTGGCAGAACGAAAATCTCGACGATCTGGTTCTGCTGCGCGGCGACGGCAATCCGACCTATATGCTCGCGGTCGTGGTCGACGATCACGACATGGGCGTTACCCATGTCATTCGCGGCGACGACCACCTCATCAATGCCGCGCGCCAGAAGCAGATCTACGACGCGATGGGCTGGACATTGCCCAGCATGTCCCACATCCCGCTGATCCACGGCCCGGACGGCTCGAAACTGTCGAAGCGCCACGGCGCGCTCGGCGTCGAAGCCTACCGCGCAATGGGCTACACGCCCGCAGCCTTGCGCAATTATCTGGTGCGGCTCGGCTGGTCGCATGGCGATCAGGAAATTTTCTCGACGCAGGAGATGATCGATGCGTTCGATCTTTCCAGCATCGGCCGGTCGGCGGCGCGGTTCGACTTCGCCAAGCTGGAAAGCCTTAACGGCCACTATATTCGGCAGGCCGACGATCAATCGCTCGTGATGCAGTTCGAGGATGTCTTGCGCTTCTTGCCGGGCGGCGAGACCATCATGGCGAAGCTGAACGATACCACACGCGCACAGTTGCTGCAGGCGATGCCGGGCCTGAAAGAGCGCGCCAAGACGTTGGTCGAACTGATCGACAGCGCGGCCTTCATTTTCGCGGACCGGCCGTTGCCCATCGATGCCAAGGCGTCTGCCGTCCTGACAGATGCGACGCGCGATCTGATCGCGCAGTTGCGCGACGCGCTTGCCAATGTTGCATCGTGGGATGCCACGGGAACTGAAGCCGCATTGCGCAGCTATGCCGACGCCAACGGCCTGAAGCTCGGCGGCGTGGCGCAGCCTTTGCGCGTGGCGCTGACGGGCCGGACCACCTCGCCGGGGATTTTTGAAGTTCTCGCAGTGCTGGGCCGCGCGGAAAGCATTGCAAGGCTGGACGATCAGGCGCGTGAAACGGTTGCCAGAACCAACGCATGACGGCGCGGCATGCAACCGCCATTTGGCGATCTTGCAGCGCACCAAGCAATACGATACCCCAGTGGCAAGGCTAACAGACCAACCGGACTGCCCCGCCATTCGCATTTGAAATAAAATTGCGGGCTAGCCGGTTTTCACCAACGATCTCATCGGGGACTACGCGATGGACGCCAAAACAGACACCAAAATCGCCACGCTGACGCTCGGCAACAAGAGCCTCGATTTCCCGGTTCTGAGTGGGACGATCGGTCCTGATGTCATCGACATCAGCAAGCTATATGCGCAGACCGGCGCTTTCACCTACGATCCCGGCTACACCTCGACGGGAAGCTGCGAGTCCAAAATCACCTATATCGACGGTGACGAAGGCGTACTCTTGTATCGCGGCTATCCGATCGAACAGCTCGCCCAGGGCGATTTCCTCGAAACCTGCTATCTGCTGCTCGAAGGCGAGCTGCCGAACGCCGCGCAGAAAAAGGATTTTGACGACCGCGTGACCAAGCACACGATGGTCCACGAGCAGATGGCTCGCTTCTTTCAGGGCTTCCGCCGCGACGCCCATCCGATGGCCGTGATGGTCGCAACCGTCGGCGCGCTGGCCGCGTTTTATCAGGACTCGACCGACATCAAGGATCCGCAGCAGCGCATGATCGCGTCGATGCGAATGATCGCAAAAGTTCCGACGCTGGCTGCGATGGCGTTCAAATACACGATCGGCCAGCCCTTCGTGTATCCGAAGAACTCGCTAAGCTATGCTGAGAATTTCCTCAATATGTGCTTCGCCGTGCCCTGCGAAGAGTATAAAATCAATCCGGTGCTGGCGCGCGCGCTGGACCGTATCTTCATCCTGCATGCCGATCACGAGCAGAACGCTTCGACCTCGACGGTTCGCAGTGCGGGTTCGTCGGGTGCAAATCCCTTCGCCTGTATCGCGGCCGGCATCGCCTGCCTCTGGGGACCGGCGCATGGCGGCGCCAACGAAGCAGCGTTGCAGATGCTTGCTGATATCGGCGACGTGAAAAACATTCCCGAATTCATCAAAAACGTAAAGGACAAGAACTCCACCATCCGCCTCATGGGCTTCGGTCATCGCGTTTACAAGAACTACGACCCGCGCGCCAAGCTGATGCAGGAGACCTGCCACGAGGTCTTGAAGGAGATGGGTCACGACAATGATCCGTTGCTCAAGGTCGCGATGGAACTGGAGCGGATCGCGCTGTCGGACGAGTATTTCATCTCGCGCAAGCTGTACCCGAACGTCGATTTCTATTCGGGTATCACATTGAAGGCGATCGGCTTCCCGACCTCGATGTTCACGGTGCTTTTCGCCGTGGCACGCACCGTTGGCTGGATCAGCCAGTGGAACGAAATGATTAAAGAGCCAAATTACAAGATTTCGCGTCCGCGCCAGCTTTATACGGGCGCACCGAAGCGCGATTACGTCGTGGTCGGCGACCGGAAGTAATTTTGCGACTGTTGTGAATGAGAAAGTTCGGACCAAGTGTCCGGACTTTTTTGTTTCGTCATTCCAAGATGCGGCACCCGTCGTCGAGCTGGCCTGTTGTGCAGGCCCGGAATGACAACTAACC
>JAYUEY010000184.1:0-9787 GCA_043739005.1 Tardiphaga sp. | reverse complement strand
ATAGCCGGTCATCGCCGTGTTGAAGCAGACTTCGCCGACCGCGGTTCCTTCCGCGCCGAGGCCGAAGCCCTCCAGCACGGTGCCGTCGGCAAGCACGAGTAGCGCGGTCGGTTTATGGTCCGGCCAGGCTTCTGAATGATGTGATGTGGTCATGAGCGCATGACATAGCGCGCGCGCGGGCCGTCGTCAAAGCCGGGAATTGCCAATTCACATGCGATCGCGGCAGGTCTGGCGGCCGATTTGACAGGGCGCGCGCGAGACCTACGGTGCCGCCAGACCGTAACGACAGCAGGCATGGCCCCCATGACGACACCCGATACGATGCCGATTTTGCTGATCCCTGGCCTTGCCTCCTCGGCGCGGGTCTATCTGCCAGTGCTGCCGGCGCTGTGGCGCATCGGGCCAGTCACGATCGCCAATCATCTCCGCGACGACAGCATCGGCGCGATCGCCCGGCGGATTCTCGACGAGGCCCCGCCGCGTTTTGCCCTCGCCGGCCATTCGTTGGGCGGCTACATCGCCTTTGAAATCATGCGGCAGGCCCCGGAGCGCGTCGTGAAACTCGCTCTCATCAACACACAGGCGCGACCCGATACGCCTGAGGGAACCGCCAACCGCAGGCTTCAGATGGCGGCGGCACAAAGCGGCCATTACGACAAAGCGATGGAGGCATTTTATGCGATGCTGGTGCATCCGACGCGGCGCGACGACGCCGACTTGAGACAAGTTACGCACGCCATGTTTGCAGACGTGACGCCGGACGAGTTCGTGCGCCAGCAGACTGCGATCATCGGCCGCGCCGATTCACGCCCTACATTGAATGCCATTGATTGCCCCACCCTCGTATTGACCGGCGATCAGGATCTGCTGCTGCCGCATCATCTGTCGGAAGAAATGGCGCAGGGCATCGCGGGCGCAAAGCTCGTCACGATCCCCGAATGCGGACACATGCCGCAATTCGAACGACCCGACCAGACGACCGCCGCGCTGGTCGATTGGCTGCGGATGTGAGTTGTCTGCGGCGTTGCCTCGTTCTAAAGCGAAACACAGATCGATCATGTGTTGCCGCCGCCGTATGAGGCCCGCCCAAGACGGCCGGACACCTCAATAAGTGACGGCAACGCGAACACCATCATCCTGAGGTGCGAGCCATTGGTCTTGGCGAGCTTGAGGGATGGCTGCAAGGAAGGACTGACACATGCTGCGCGACGACATCAACAACGCCGTCAAGGATGCGATGCGCGCCAAGGACGAGCGCAAACTATCCACGCTGCGGATGGTCAATTCGACCATCAAGAATGCCGACATCGAGGCGCGCGGTCAGAGCAAGCCGCCATTGTCCGATGGCGACATTCTCAGCGTACTGCAAAAGATGATCAAGCAGCGGCAGGAATCCGTTGAACTCTACGACAAAGGCGGCCGTGCCGAACTCGCCGCTCAGGAGCGCGAGGAAATCGCGATCATCACCGGCTATTTGCCGAAACAGATGTCCGACGACGACGTCAAGGCCGCGATCGCGGCTATCATCGCCGAAACAGGCGCGGCCGGGATCAAGGACATGGGCAAGGTCATCGCCGCGCTGAAAGGCAAATTCGCCGGCCAGATGGATTTTGCGAAAGCCAGCGGTTTCGTGAAAGCGGCGTTGAACTGACGTCGTCATTCCGGGGCGCACGCGCCGTCTTGCGCGAGCGAACCCGGAATGACGGAGGTTTGTTAAACCCACCCTTTCGCCGTCAACGCCTTCTCGATCCCCTTGAATATCCGCGCCAGCCGCTCCGCCCACGCGGTCTCTCCTGCCGCATCGGAAATTAGATCCTGCCGGATTTCGATGCCGGTATGGATCAGCCCGCGCCCTTCGCCGTAAACGGGGATCGCGTAATCGGTCGCGTCATCGACCGCATAGGGCTCGTTGTCGCCGACGACGAGATCGGTCTCCGCCCGCAAAGCCGCGAGCAGCAGCGACGGCAGCCGATCGTCGCGATGATACAGCGTGCCGATATGCCACGGCCGTTCAACCCCGTCATAAACGGGCGTAAAACTATGCAGCGCGATCAGCACCGTTGGCTGACCGACTTTCAGGCGCGCATCGAGCACCTCGGCAATCCGCCGATGATAGGGCGCAAAAATCAGATCGCGGCGCTCAGCAATGGCTACATCCGACAGTCGCTCATTGCCGGGAATGGCTGTCGCTTCCGAGATCACCGGAATCGATCCGGGCGACGTGAAGGGCCGGTTGCAGTCGATTACCAGCCGCGAATAGACCTGCGCGATCAGATGGGCATCGAGCATCGTCGATAATCGTTCGGCGACGCCGGCAATGCCGATATCCCATGCGATGTGGCGTGTCAGTTCACTGTCCGCGACGCCAAGATCTTGCAGCACCTGCGGAATTCGGCGGCCAAAATGATCGCAGGTCAGCAAAAACGGCGAGTGCCCTGCAACATTTCGGTCATGAACTGGAGGAACCTGTTCGAGTTCCATGCGTAAGGATGTATCAGGGGCGCCGGTTACATACACTTGGTCTGACATGCCTTTTTTCGCGGCAGCGGCGTCCCTTTGTTTGCGCAAAGACCGCTACTGGTTTGATTGTACAAAGTTATCACATGATTGTTGCGACGATGCCGCTGCTGACGATTCATCACAAGACCGAATATCGCTACACGCATCCGGTTGCGTTCGGCGAGCACAGGATCATGCTGCGCCCGCGAGACGGGTATGATTTGCGCGTTCTCAGCTCGACGCTCGACATCACGCCCGAGCCGATGTCGCTGCGCTACATCCACGACGTCTTCGGCAACACCGTGGCGATTGCGCGATTTGACGATCGCGCGAGCGTCTTATCTTTCAGCAGCACCGCGACGGTCGAACATACGCCGATCGAGGATTTCGCGCTGACGCCGGATGATCGCGCATATTTCTATCCCTTTCTTTATGACGCCGAGGAATTTCCAGACCTCACGCAATTCATCACGCCGCAATATGGCGACCCGCAGGGCGAGTTGTCGTTTTGGGCGCGCGGTTTTCTCGATGCTGAAGGTCCGACGCCGACCTTCAACATTCTCAGCAACATGACGCATGGCATCCGTAGCGCATTCACCTATCGCAAGCGCCACGCGCACGGCACGCAACATCCGCTCGATACCTTGCAGATCGGCTCCGGCACCTGTCGGGATTTCGCGCTGCTGATGATCGAGGCGTTGCGACGCTTAGGCATCGCCGCGCGTTTCGTATCCGGCTATCTATTCGTGCATGGCGATCGCGAGCGCGGCTATGTCGGCGGCGGCTCGACCCATGCCTGGGTGCAGGTCTATTTGCCGAGCGCCGGCTGGATCGAATTCGATCCGACCAACGGCATCGTTGGCAGCCGCGATCTCATTCGCGTCGCTGTGTCGCGCGATCCGCGTCAGGCGATCCCGCTGCATGGCACTTATCTGGGTTCGGCGGACGCGTATCTCGGCATGGACGTCAACATCAACGTTGTTTCGGTAAGCGAAAAGGCGGGAGCTTAATATTATGGAAATCCGGGTCGGGTTCGATATCACCTATTTCGCCAACAATCCGACGCCGATGGTGTTGATGCTCAGCATCCATCCGTCACGCTTCGGCGACATCGTCGGCCTTGAAAGCATCACCAATGATCGCGACGTACCGATCAGCTATTACCGCGACATTTTCGGCAATGTCTGCGGTCGTCTGATCGCGCCGTCCGGCAGCATCACCTTCACGGGCAATACGCTCGTGCGCGACTCCGGCCAGCCGGATTTGTATGTGCCGACCGCACAGCAAATTCCGGTCGATCAATTGCCGGACGAATGCCTGCTGTATCTGATGCCGAGCCGCTATTGCGAAACCGACAAGCTGACGGATGTGGCGTGGAATCTATTCGGCCACACCACGCCCGGTTGGGAGCGCGTCGCCGCCATTGTCGCCTTCGTCCACAATCATGTGACCTTTGGCTATCAGCACGCGCATCACATGAAATCGGCGCATGACGTCTATGAGCAGAAGACGGGCGTGTGCCGCGACTTCGCACATCTGGCGCTGACCTTCTGCCGCTGCATGAACATTCCTGCGCGTTATTGCACGGGCTATATGGGTGACATCGGCATTCCCGTCGATCCGAACCCGATGGATTTTTCGGGCTGGTTCGAGGTCTATCTGTCCGGCCAGTGGTACACATTCGATGCGCGCCACAACAAGCAGCGCATCGGCCGCATCCTGATGGGCACCGGCCGCGACGCCGCTGACGTGGCATTGACGACGAGCTTCGGCCGCATGGACCTCGTGAACTTCAAGGTCATCAGCGACGAGATCAAAGGCGACGCATGAGGTTGGCGGTTGCTGAGCAATCGGTGATGCGGCGTGATTGTCATTCCGGGATGCGTCACGCTGCCGGCTGAACCGGCAAGTGGCGCAGGCCCGGAATCCATAACCCCCGCGCGAGAGTATAGATTCCGGGCTCGTTCGTCCTCTGCAAAATCGAAGAGATCGATTTCGCTTCGTCCTCGCGCCCCGGAATGACAAACTCTGGAGATCAAAACTTGTCTGGGCATCTCCAAAACCATATCGCTTCCGGCATGACCGATTGTCTCTTTGTCTATGGCACGTTGATGCGCGGCTACGACCATCCGATGGCGCGACTGTTGTCAGCCCATGCGGATTTCGTGGCTGATGCGACCTGCCGCGGCCGGCTCTATCTCATCAAGCATTATCCTGGTCTGCTGCTGTCAGATAACGCATCCGATATCGTGCATGGCGAGTTGTTTCGCCTGCAACAGCCTGACGCATTGCTACGCGAACTCGACATGTACGAAGCCTGCGGCGAGGGCTTTGCCGCGCCGACGGAATATCTGCGGGCGCAGCATCCGGTCATCACAAGCGACGGCGTGACGCGCGACGCATGGACCTACATCTACAACTGGCCGGTGGATGCCCTGCCCCGCATCGTCTCAGGACAATTCGCGCGGGTTTGACGCCTCAGCGACGCCGTATCACTTCGATCGCGAATGCGATCATGGCAACGGCTCCGATGCCGAAGCCGATCACGCACACCAATGCCGCGCCGCCATTGGCCACTGCAAAGCCACTGATCGCCGAACCGGCCGCGCCGCCGAAAAAGAAGATCGCCAGATACAGCGCGTTGAGCCGGCTGCGAATGTCCGCCGGCAGCGTATAGATCATGCGTTGGCTCGCAATATGCGTGCCCTGCGCGCCGGCATCGAGCAGAATGCCAGCGATCACCATGAGCGCGAGCGATCCGCCGCTGCCGAGCCACGTCAACACGAAGCTCAGCATCACGGCGGCCATGCCGATTCCCGTGACGGCATCGCTGTAGCCGCGATCGGCCAGACGCCCGACGACAGGTGCCACGAAGGCTCCGGCGACGCCACTCAGCAGAAACCCCGACAGCGCCAGATGTCCCAGCGAGAAGGGCGGCTGTTGCAGCAAGAGCGGCATCGCGGTCCAGAACAGCGTAAAGGCCGCGAACAATAACGCCTGATAGAATGATCGCCGTTGCAGCACGGGATTGCTCACCAGCACATCCCACAGCGAGCGGATCAAGGCACCGTAGCTTTGCGCAATGATCGGCTGCCGGCGGGGCAGCGCCACCATCAGCATGGCCACGACGAGACACATCGCCACCGCCGAAATTGCATAGATCGCGCGCCAGCCGAACGGCTCCGATACCAAAGTCGATAATGGCCGCGCGAGCAAAATGCCGACCAACAGCCCGCTCATCACGGTGCCGACGATCTGGCCGCGACTGCGCTCAGGTGCCAGATGCGCGGCCACCGGCAAGATCATCTGCGTGCCGGTGGCTGTGACGCCGAGCATCATCGATGCCGCGATGAACACGACCGCATTGGTCGCCACCGCCGACACCGCGAGGCTTGCGACCACGCCGGCTAGCGTGACCAAAATCAGCATCTTGTTCTCGACGAGATCGCCGAGCGGCGCGAGAAACAGTAGGCCTAGCACATAGCCGATCTGCAACACGGTCACGATCAGACCGGCACTGGCGATATCGATGCCGAAGGTCTCGCCGATCGGCCCGATCAGCGGTTGCGCATAATAGATATTGGCGATGGTGACGCCGCAGGCGATCGCAAGCGAGAGCACCAACCACGGGCTCACATCTCGACTTGGCTCGCGGTCGGCGACAGGCATGTTAATGGCGGACATCAGAACTTTCAGCGGGTGCAAAACCGTGATGTGGCATCCGCCTGCGCGATCCGTCAGGGGCGCAAATGCCGGGGCTGCCATGCGCGGCGCGCTCCGCGAAAAGCGCGCATCGTCACGCGCGCTTCTTCGGCTTCGATGTCTGTTGCATGTAGAATCGCAGCACTGCGTTCATGCGGCCTTGATAGCCGTCTCCGCCGCGCTTGAAAAACGCCAGCACATCTTCATCCACCCGGATCGAGATGGCTTTCTTTTTCGAGGGCATCACGAGGACGGCCTGCGACCAGTCAACGTCGATCGGCACGGCGTCGGGATCGTCCGCGACAGCCTTGGCAATATCGTCGTCAGTTAAGGCGTCGAACCGGGTCCAGTCAGTTTTACCCTTCCGGCGGTCTCCCCATTGTTTGGTTACGATAATCTCTTTCTTCATTTTTCCTCGCGCGCCGCGCCGAAATGATCCGAATTGTTGGATGCCGCTGCGTAAAAGCAATTGTGACGATGCGGCCTTCCAAAGCGCCGATTGCAATCCAACGTTCTTCGTTATTGCGATCTGATCGACGGATTAGAGCAGACCCATAAAAGACCTCGCTTGCAGTCTCGAAATCGATGCCATGTTTTGTTTCGTTCAGCCTGTTTTTCTCATCGTCCCATTCAAATTTCGTGAAATTTAGTTCAGACAAATCCATGTCATCCGCCTCAGCTTTAGAAGGCATGCAATTGTGCTGGACGCTCCTTATGCCGGGCATGACGCCCTTGAGACTTAGGCCAATGCCCTCATCTCAAATTATTTGTATATACAAATGTAGTTCTATACAAGCTCTTTTCCATATCTGATTTCCCCCCTGTGAATTGCTCTGGACAACTCCATCTCTTCGCTCCCGGTCAAAGAATTCCTATATCGAGAGCACCATGCGCTTCACGCCCCAGTTTCTCGAAGACCTGCGCGAGCGGCTCCCCTGTTCGGAAGTCGTCGGCCGGCGCGTGAAATTGAAGAAAGCGGGCCGTGAGTGGAAAGGCCTGTCGCCGTTCCAGCAGGAGAAATCGCCGTCCTTCTTCGTCAATGACGAGAAGATGGCGTGGTTCGACTTCTCCTCCGGCAAAAACGGCAACATCTTCGATTTCATCATGCAGACCGAGGGCGTGCCGTTTCCGGAGGCCGTCGAGCGCGTCGCTGCGATGGCCGGCGTGGCGCTGCCCGCAGCGACGCCGGATGCCGCGCGCCACGAGCAGCGCCGCAAGACGCTCTATGACGTCATGGATCTGGCGGCGACGTTCTTTGCCGACACGCTGGCGGGGCGCACCGGCGCGCGCGGGCGCGGCTATCTCGCCGACCGCGGCCTGTCGCCCGCCACCCAACTGCAATTCCGTATCGGCTATGCACCGGCTGAGCGTTTCGCCTTGAAGGAGCATCTCGGCGCGGCCGGCATTCCGGTGCCGGATATGGTCGAATGTGGCCTGCTGAACGGCGGCGAGGACATCCCGGTCCCGTATGACAAATTTCGTGACCGCGTGATGTTTCCGATCACCGATGTCCGAGGCCGTGTCATCGCGTTCGGCGGCCGGGCGCTCGAAAAGGATGTCGCGGCGAAGTATCTGAATTCGCCGGAAACCCCGTTGTTTCATAAGGGCGACAATCTCTACAATCAGGCCTCTGCGCGAAAGGCCGCGCATGACGCCGGGCGCACGCCGCCATCGGGCCAGCCGACCAATGCCGCCGTCGTCGTTGTCGAAGGCTATGTCGATGTCATCGCGATGGTCGGCGCGGGTTTTCCGGCCAGCGTCGCGCCCTTGGGCACCGCGCTGACCGAGAACCAACTCGCGCTGCTGTGGAAAATGTCGGACGAGCCGGTCCTGTGCTTTGACGGCGACAAGGCTGGCCAGAAGGCGGCATTTCGTGCGGCCGAAATGGCGCTGCCGCATCTGTTGCCCGGCAAGAGCCTGAAATTCGCGATGCTGCCCGAAGGCCAAGACCCCGACGATCTGGCGCGCTCCGGCGGGCGCGGCGCGATCGAGGAGGTCATCAAGGGGGCGCGCGGGCTGGCTGATCTGATTTGGTCGCGGGAAATTTCCGGCGGCGATTTCGCGACGCCTGAGCGCCGCGCGGCGCTGGAAGCGCGCATCAACGAACTTGCCAACGGCATCCGCGACGAGACCGTGAAACGCTATTACCGGCAAGACCTCGCCGAACGGCTGCGAACGGCATTCGGGCCGCCGCAACGATCCTTTCAAAGCAATTTTCGCGGCCAGCCAAACAATTTCGGCGGCGGTGGATCACGCGGCGGCGGTTTTGCACCGCGTCCGTTTCAGCCGGGGCAACCCGGACGTGCCGGCGGCCGTCAGGCGCCGTCCGGTACGCTGACGATCAATCGCGCGCCGTATCAGGTCGCCAGCCCGCAACTCGCCATGAGTTCCATCATGCGCGGTCAGCGCAGCACGATGTCGCGCCGCGAGGCTTTGATCCTGCAATGCCTGCTCAATCACCCATGGTTGCTGCACGACCGTCTCGAAGAGGTTGCCGCACTCGAACTGGCCCATCCTGAAGCGATCCGGCTGCGCGCCGGCATCATCGCAGCCTTCGCGCATGATAAGCACCACGGCGAAGCCCCCGACGAGGCGGCGGCCAGCATCCGGCAAGATGTCGCCAAAGGCGGATTATCCGAGCCTCTTCAAAGGCTTGAGATCGCAATCACGACCAAGGACGTGTGGGGTGCACAACCCGGCGCGGCCAAAGAGGACGTTCTTTCGACATGGCACCAGCTGGTCTCCTTGCATCGCCAATGGCACTCCTTATTTAGAGAACTGAAGGACGCCGAAGCTGCTTTGGGCGCAGACGCCACCGAGCAACACCTTGGCTGGTTGCGCGACGTCAAGGCGCGCCTGTCCGAAGTGGACGGTATCGAGGCATTGATCGAGGGATTTGGCGATTCGTCGGGTCGCACATTGCGCAGTGTTTAGCCGCGCGGAATATCAGCAATCACGGCGGAACTCGTGGAAAAGACTCGCCAAACTGGTGGCGAGACGTCAGAAACAGGGTTAATCGGGGCTTAACGGCCCACAAGCTATAGACAGCATCAGCGATTCGGGGCGATGGGGTGGCGAGAGTTTAGCGCCGCCCTTTCTGCGTCGATGCGGTTTTGAGAATTCGGCGCGTTGCACAAGTCAGCCGCGCGCGTGTCAGGAGCGATTGAATGGCCAGCAAGGCAAAGACGCTGCAGGTGAAGGACAAAGAAAAGGACGACAAGGCAGCGGATACGCCCGAAAAGGATGGCATCGACGCTCCCTCGCCGTTGCTCGATTTGTCCGACGCGGCTGTCAAGAAGATGATCAAGCAGGCCAAGAAGCGCGGCTTCGTGACCTTCGATCAGCTCAATGACGTGCTGCCGTCCGACACCACCTCGCCCGAACAGATCGAAGACATCATGTCGATGCTGTCCGACATGGGCATCAACGTGTCCGAGAACGAGGATTCCGACGGCGAGGAAGAGACCAAGGACGAGGCCGATGACGAGACCGACAATGAGTTGGTCGAGGTCACGCAAAAGGCCGTCACCGAGGTCAAGAAATCCGAGCCCGGCGAGCGCACCGACGATCCCGTCCGCATGTATCT
>JAYUEY010000183.1:0-17008 GCA_043739005.1 Tardiphaga sp. | reverse complement strand
CGACGTCGAAGCTGCTGCTGCTCGCCACCAATGGTCGGTTCTATTCGCTCGACGTCTCGAAGCTGCCGGGCGGTCGCGGCCACGGAGAGCCGATCCGTTTGTTCATCGACATGGAGCAGGACGCAGCCCTTGTCTCGCTGTTCGTCAACACCGGCGGTCGCAAATTCTTGGTCGCCAGTCATGACGGGCAGGGCTTCGTCGTCAATGAGGATGATTGCGTCGGCACCACCCGCAAGGGCAAGCAGGTGCTGAATGTCGAGATGCCGAATGAAGCAAAGACGCTGACTGTCGTCAGCGCGGGTCACGATCAGGTTGCGGTGATCGGCACCAATCACAAGATGATCGTCTTCCCGCTCGATCAGGTGCCGGAAATGGCGCGCGGCAAGGGCGTGCGACTACAAAAATACACTAGCGCATCTCTGTCGGACGTCACCACCTTCACGGCCAAGGACGGCCTGACCTGGAAGGACGGCGCGGGACGCGAACAGCGCCTGAGCTGGAAAGAATTGTCCGACTGGCGCGGCAATCGCGCCGATGCCGGACGCCTCGCCAGCGGTCTTCCGAAGTCGAACAAGTTCGGCCGGGGGATGGCGTAGTTCGATATCTTGAGCTTGAATGAGCGAAGCGTAATCGACAAATCCCAAGCTCGCCGTTTAGAGTCTCCGGAATTCGCTCCGCTCATTCAGGTTATAATCCTAAATCGCGTTCCGTCGCATATAATACACCACCGCCGCCACGACCGACGCCAGCGCCAGCACCAGTCCCAATCCGACCATTGCATCTTTCGCGATGACAGCCGCGAGAGCCACGCCGCCTGCTGCTGCCGCCATTTGCCAGAAGCCAAGCAGTGCCGATGCGGCACCCGCGCGATCACCGAAAGGCGACAGCGTTTGCGCGCTGCCAAGCGGATTGACCATGCCCATGCCGAGCAGGAAGACACAGCTTCCGAACAGAAACGGCATGAAGCGGCCATCGTACAAGGCCACCAGCAACACGATGCCACCGCCGATGCATGCGAGCGCGATACCGAGTTGAATTGATCGGTCGAGCCCGAGACGCGGCACCAGCTTCGTCGCCAGAATACCGGCGCTGAACACCACGAGCACGGTGCCTGCAAAAAACAATCCGAGTTGCAGCGGCGTAAAGCCGAGGCCTTCGATCAGCACGCGCGGGAGCGCCGAGAACGTCGCGAACAGTGCACCGAGAATGAGACTGACAGTTGCGGCGGGAACCACGAAGCGGCGGTCGGTCGAGAGCGACCAATAATTTTTTGCGATCGCCAGCGGATCGAGCGCCGTGCGTGTCGCATGATGGGTTTCACCGAACACGACCGAATAGCCCACGGCCGTCAACGCAGCGAAGATCGCGACGAAGATGAAGGCCGAGCGCCAGCCGAAATAATAGTCGAGCGCGCCGCCGACCAGCGGCGAAAAACCTGGTGCCGCCGCCATCGCGATCATCACGAACGTCAACGCGCGGGCAAGTTTTTCACCCTCGAACAAATCTCGGGTGATGGCGCGCGACAGGACCGACGTCGCACAGGCACCAGCCGCCTGCACGACGCGCCCAGTCAGCAGTGTCGACAGGTCATTTGCCAGTGCGCACCAGACACTGCCCATGAAAAAAACCGCGAAGCCAATGAGCACCGGCATGCGGCGGCCAAACCGATCCGACACAGGACCGACGATGAGTTGCCCGACGGCGAACATCGCAAGAAAAATAGTAATCGCTGAGGTGACCTGCGCGCTGGAGACGCCGACGGCTGTAGCGATTTCCGGCAGCGACGGCAGCAGGATGTTCGTGGCCAGCGTGCCGCTCGCGGACAATGCTGCGAGAATAGCGACTTGCACGCCGAGCGGTTTTGCGAGCGTGAGCGGCGTCATCGCGATATTGTCGGTCATGGCCTGATCCGCATCTGTTGAATGACTAACATCATATCATTCGCCGCTGACCCGAGCAACCGGCGGACGGTAACTTCACCCCACCACGTCCGTCACCTTGCTCGCCATGACCTTGTCGATGCGGCGGCCGTCGAGGTCGAGGATTTCGAATCGCCAGCCATAGGATGTGATCGTGTCGGCAACATCGGGGATCGCGCCGAATTCCTGCAAAAGGAATCCTGCAAAGGTTTGATATGGCCGCTGCGCAACCGGCAATTGGATTCCGAGCAGGTTTGCGAATTCAGTTGCCGGCATCCAGCCCGAGATCAGATAGGAGCCGTCGTCGCGCTGCACGAAAGCGAGTTCGGCCGGGCCTTCATCGGTGTGAAACGAACCGACGATGGACTCTAAAATATCGGCCGACGTCACCACACCCTGAAACACGCCGTATTCGTCGTGGATCAAGCCGATGTGTAACGCCGAGTCGCGCAGGATTGCGACGACGTCGCGGGCATCGACCGTGTCGGGAATGATCGGCGCATCGCGCACCAGCGCGCGCAGATCCGGCTTTTTGTCGTGCAGATAAGCGTCGAGTAAATCCTTAGCCTGCAAGATGCCGATCGCAGATTCGCGGTCGCCGTCAAACACCGGAAAGCGCGAATGACTGCTCTTTGCCAAAGTCGCGACGGTTGTTTCCAGCGTATCGGCCAGATCGACCATGTCGACCTCGTGCCGTGGCGTCATGACAGCACCAACCGGCAGATCGCCGAGCCGCATGACGCCGGCGATCATTTCCTTTTCGCCGGGTTCGAGTACGCCGGCGGTTTCCGCTTCAACGACCAGCGTGCGGATTTCGTCTTCGCTGACTTTCTCCTCGGCTTGTCCGCGCTGGCCGAGCAGCCACAAGATTGCTTTGCCGGAGCGATCGAGCAACCACACCAGCGGCAGCGAGATTTTCGCCAGCAACACCATCGCCGGTGCCACGCGCACCGCGACGGCTTCGGGATCGCGCAGCGTGATTTGTTTCGGTACCAACTCGCCGATAATGAGCGACGCATAAGTAATGATGCTGACGACGATGGCGACGCCGAGCGTATCGGCGAGGCCCTTCGAGACACCAAAATTCAGCAGGGTTTCGGTCAAGCGCTGGCCCAACGTCGCGCCGGAAAACGCGCCGGAGAGAACGCCGATCAGCGTGATGCCGATCTGAACGGTGGAGAGGAACTTACCGGGATTAGAGGCCAGCGCCAGCGCGCGGCGCGATCCCGTGACATTCTTTTCGACAAGGCCTGCCAAACGAGCCGGACGCGACGAGACGATGGCAAGCTCCGACATCGAGAGCAGGCCGTTAATGACGATCAGGACCGTGACGATCCCGAGTTCTATGGCTAACACGATGGTCCTTCTGGGGGTCTTTTCAGCGAGCCATCTTTTATCACAGTCCGGCCGGAATTGCTGCTAGGCCGCCGGATGCGGTTCCATGACCATGTCGGGCTGGCGGTCGAGCCGGATGGCGGTCGAGCGCAGGATCACGATGGCCTGCCAGCCAAAAAATATAACCGCGAGATAAAAGCACGCCTCCGCATCGGCGTAGAAACTTACCAACGCGGCCAAGCCCGCGCCGAGTGGCCGCGCGCCGTAGCTCATGATGTTGATCGCGGAGACCCTGCCGAGCAGCCGCGGGGGCGTCACGGCCTGCCGCAGCGTCGTCGTCGAGATCACCCACAGGATCGGTCCTGCGCCGAGCAGGAAGAAACTCAGGCCCGCCAGGAGCGGTGATGGGATGAACGTGGTCAGTGCCATCAACAGCGATGCCACGAAGCCGGTGACCGGACCAAGCGCGATCACCGTGCCGAAGGCCAGCCGCCGCATGATCCGCGTCGCGACCAGCGCCCCCGCCGTCATGCCGACGCCGTACATCGCCAACACCGTACCGACACCTGTCGCCGAAAGTCCGAGCCGCCGTACCGCATAGGGTACGAACACCGCGAGGATCAGGAATGACGCGGTGCTGAAGATCAGTTGCGTCATGAACACCGGCCGCAGCAGGGCGTGGTTGAACACGAAGGCCGCGCCTTCCTTGATGTCCTGAAGGGGATGGCGAGCGGCAACGGCCGCCCGTACGGGTTCATGGATGCCCGACAGCGCCACCGTCACTATCAACGACAGCATTGCCGCAACGCCGAATGCAGGCGCGGCCCCGACCCAGCCGACCAGCACGCCGCCGAACGCGGGGCCGCTCGCGAACGCCACTGTGCGCGCCAGTTCGATCCGCGCATTTGCCGCCGGCAACATCGCGGATGGAACCAGCGACGGCACCAATGAGGGAGCGGCGACGCTGTATACCACGGTGCCACACACCGCGACGAAGCCGAGCAGCGCCAGCAGTGCCAGTGTCAACGTGCCCGTCATGACGAGCGTAAGGATGGCCAGCAACGCAAGCGTCCGGAGCCCTTCCGCGCCGGCCATCAGCAACGGCCGCGTCATCCGGTCGGCGAGGAAACCGGCGGGTATTGCGATCAGCACAAATGGCAAGGTCAACGCCGTTTGTAACAAGCCGGTCGCGGCCTCGCCTACGCCAAGCAGCAGCACGGCAACGATGGGTGCGGCGGCAAGTGATATCTGCTCGGCCGATTGCGCGGCGAGGTTTGACCAGGCGAGGCGGTTGAAGGTGGCGGGCAGGCGCATGTTTGCGTCGGTCATGATGTGGGTCCGGGACATGATCTGCCGCCAACGTGCGCGGGACATAACCTGTCCGACACCCGATCTCCGACTGAGCAAGATGCAGTTGCTAATCAGTTGCATTAAAGGGTGCGATGCGGCATGACAGGCGATGGATGCTCGCACGCCGTCTCTGCCGCCCGACCCTGCCGCGCAGTCGCCCGATCAGCCGGGCTGGCGCACCGCGCGTGGCGAACCCTCGCTGGCGGACATGTTCGGCTCCATCAAGATCGCGCGCGGCAGTTCGTTCTGGCGCAGGCTCGCGGCATTTCTCGGCCCCGGCTACCTTGTCGCCGTCGGCTATATGGACCCCGGCAACTGGGCGACGTCGCTCGCCGGCGGCTCGAAATTCGGCTACGCGCTGCTGGCAGTCGCGCTGATCTCCAACATCATGGCGATCGTGTTGCAGGCGCTCTGCGCGCGACTTGGCGTCGGCTCCGGCCGCGACCTCGCGCAGGCCTGCCGCGATGCGTATCCCAGGTGGGTGTCGTGGCCGCTGTGGCTATCGGCCGAGATTGCGATTTGCGCCACGGACCTCGCCGAAATCATCGGCACCGCGATCGGGCTGAATCTGTTATTCGGCATTCCGCTCGAAATCGGCGTGCTCATCACCGCCGCCGACGTATTTCTGATTTTGGCGTTGCAGGCATTGGGATTTCGCTGGATCGAGGCTTTCGTCGTTGCACTGCTCGGTGTAATCGCGGCCTGCTTCGGCATCCAGATCGCGATGGCCGATCCGCAATGGGGCGCGGTCATCAAAGGCTTTGCGCCGACTACTGATTTGGTCACCAATCGCGAGATGCTGTATCTCGCGCTCGGCATTCTCGGCGCGACGGTGATGCCGCATAATCTCTATCTGCATTCGGGCCTCGTGCAGACGCGCGGTTATGGCGACAGCATTCCTGAAAAACGCGAGGCGATCACCTTTGCCACGATCGACTCCACGATCGCATTGTGTTTGGCGCTGATGATCAACGCGGCGATCCTTATTTTAGCAGCCGCTGCATTTCATTCGACGGGCCGCACCGATGTCGCCGAACTCGATCAGGCGCATGCGCTGTTGTCGCCGCTGCTCGGTTCGACGTTGGCGCCAACTTTATTCGGCATCGCGCTTCTGTGTTGTGGTTTGAATTCGACAGTGACGGCGACGCTTGCCGGCCAGATCGTGATGGAAGGCTTTATCAATATCCGCATTGCACCGTGGTTGCGGCGGCTGACGACGCGGCTGATCGCGATCGTCCCGGCAGCACTGGTGACCCTGTGGTACGGCGACAAGGGAACCGGGCAATTGCTGATCCTCAGTCAGGTTGTGCTGAGTTTGCAGTTACCGTTCGCGGTGGTGCCGCTGGTGATGTTCACGGCGAGCCGGGCCAAGATGGGAGTGTTCGTCGCGCCGCGCTGGCTGACGGCCTTCGCAATCGTTATTGCAACAGTGATCATCGCGTTAAATGCAAAACTGGTCATCGATTTCGCACTGGGCTGACGCCGCCTAGCGCGCCTCGGCAATTTTGTCGAAACGCGCGCGCGCCGTTTCGATTTCCGGCATATGCGCGAATGCCCATGCGCCGAGTGCTTGCACGGGCTTGCCGAGCGACCGCCCGAGATCGGTCAATTCGTAATCGACGCGTGGTGGGATCGTCGGAAATACCGTGCGTGTCACCAAGCCGTCGCGCTCCAGCCCGCGCAACGTCAGTGTCAGCATCCGCTGTGAGATGCCGCCGACCATGCGCTTGATCTCGTTGAAGCGCTTCGGACCATTCTCAAGCAACATGATGACGAGCACGCTCCATTTGTCGCCGACTCGCGCGAGAACCGAGCTGACACCTTTGCAATCACCATGGGCAGGCGCTAGTGCAGGCTGCGCTTGGGGCGTCGTCGCGGGGGCAGGCACATCGGTGTGCGCGAGTGTCATCGGTGTGATCCGGTTCAAAATTTGTGCCTTCTTGTGAGGTTCTATAGGTCACTTATAGTTTCTCGGTATCAATTTGATACCAGAAAAGGTGATGCCATGAAACTCCTGCATATCGACTCCAGCATTCTCGGCGACCATTCCGTCTCGCGCGAGCTCTCGGCGGCGGCCGTGGCCCGGTTGCGTCAATTCACGCCAGGCCTATCCGTCACCACGCGCGATCTCAGCGCCGCCCCGTTGGGCCATCTGTCCGGCGCGCATCTCGCAGCAGGGCAGGGCGTGGTGCCGGCCAGCGTGGCGGTCCAGAACGACATCGCGGCCGGTACGGTGGCGCTTGAGGAATTCCTCGCCGCCGACATCGTGGTGATCGGTGCGCCGATGTATAATTTCGGCGTGCCGAGCCAGCTCAAAGCCTGGATCGACCGCATCCTCATCGCCGGAAAGACTTTCAAATACACTGCGACCGGGAGCGTCGATGGTCTTGCGGTCGGCAAGCGCGTCATCATCACCATTGCACGCGGCGGCTTCTACGGCGCGGGATCACCTGCAGCGGCGGCTGAACATGTCGAGACCTATCTGCGCGCGGTTTTCGGATTCATCGGCATTCCCGATGTCGAGATCATCGCGGCCGACGGCATGGCGACCGGCCCGGAGCAACGTGAGAAGGCGCTCGCCTCAGCGTTGACGGCGACCGTCGATCTCAAGGCGGCATAAAAGCCGAACTCAGTCCTGCGGCTCAACCGGCGCAGGACCGGTCGCGTCAACACGGAGCCAGCCAGACGGCGCTAGCCGCTGCTGCGGGAGATAGCGGCCTTTATAGTCCATCTTCTGCGAGCCATCGATCCAGTAGCCGAGATAGACGTAAGGCAGGCCAAGTCGCCGCGCGCGGGCAATGTGATCGAGAATCATAAAGGTGCCCAGTGAGCGGCTGTCTTCCGCCGGCTCGAAGAACGAATAGACCATCGACAACCCGTCGCTGAGCACATCGGTCAACGCCACCGCGATCAGGTCGCCGCCACGCCCGGTGATGCCGGTATCGATGCCGCGCCGGCGATATTCGATGATCCGCGTTTCGACATGGCTGTCCTCAACCATCATCGCATAGTCCAGCACGGTCATGTCGGCCATGCCGCCATTGCGATGGCGCTGGTCTAGATAGGCGCGAAAGATCGAATATTGCTCAGACGTCGGCACGGCGTTGCGCTGCTCGCCGACGATATCGGCATTGCGTGCAAGAATTTTGCGGAAGTTGCGCGAGGGCCGGAATTCATTGGCGATGACCCGCACCGAGACGCAGGCGCGACATTGATCGCAGGCCGGACGGTAGGCGATCGACTGGCTACGCCTGAAGCCGCCATGCGTCAGCAGATCGTTCAGATCGCCGGCCTTTTCGCCGACCAGATGCGTGAACACTTTTCGCTCGAACCGGCCCGGCAGATAGGGGCAGGGCGAGGGAGCCGTCAGGTAGAACTGCGGGGTGTCGCGCGAGTGCTGGGTCACGGCCTTGTGCAAATCTCCGTTGGGACATCCGTCATCTCGCAACGCAGATTCGTCGCGCGACGCCATAGCATCGCGCTGCGCGCATCAAGAATCAATAAGCGCGAGCGGCTGGAGCCATCGCCGACGCGACATGCGTGTTCACGACCTCGGTTCCGAGCACGAAGTCATGAGCTAGCTTGCGACGGGCGTTGAAGAACCCGACCAGCACAACGAACGGCGTCAGCAGCGACACCGACGCCCAGAACAGAAGCGCATGGGCTGCACCGAGCACGAAATAGCCACGCTGGCCGTTCGCGGTCCGCATCTGCAGGCCGAGCATCCGCATGCCGACGGTGGCCGAATGCGGACCACCCAGTGAAAAGCCGTAATAAACCACCGGCCAGACGATGGAGGCCGGCGACAATAACCAGAACAATCCCCACCCAAGGCCCAGCGTGACGAGGCCGAACACCGCGATGAAGATCGTCGCCAGAACGACCGGGATCGAGATAATGACGACGTCGATAAGGAAGGCGAATAGCCGTTTTGTCAGGACGCCGTCATAGAGTTCGGGCGTCAGCGTGCTGCCATAGGCATAGGAATCATCACCGGTCTGCTGCCCGCTCCGCCATGTCGCCTGATCTGGCCTGTTGCGTGTCTCGTGATTCGACATGACGTATCCTCTCGCCCGTTCGATTGCAGACCAGACATGGCCA
Organism: Tardiphaga sp.; assembly: GCA_043739005.1. Classification (GTDB taxonomy): domain Bacteria; phylum Pseudomonadota; class Alphaproteobacteria; order Rhizobiales; family Xanthobacteraceae; genus Tardiphaga. The sequence goes on along the minus strand of JAYUEY010000183.1, from coordinate 8,303 downwards.
TGACAGGAACCTGCCGCAAGGGCGTGCGGATGCCGCGACGATCCGGCTTTGCCGGATAAGCTGTTTTACAACAGCTTAAACGGCACGAACCGTGCGGACGAGATCGAAACGTTGAGACGATATGCCCAAGCTGTTCGCATGCGCCGGCATCGATCGACGATTAGCTTATTTCCCGAAGCTTCTCGGCCACGACAGGTGCGAAGTAGGTCAGCACACCGTCCGCGCCGGCGCGCTTGAAGGACAGCAGGCTTTCCAGCATCGCCCGCTCGCCGTCGATCCAGCCGTTATTCGCCGCAGCCGAGATCATCGCGTATTCGCCGGACACCTGATAGGCAAACGTCGGAACCGCGAAGTTGTCCTTAATGCGCCGGATGATGTCGAGATAGGGCATGCCCGGCTTCACCATCACCATGTCGGCACCTTCGGCGATATCGAGTTCGACCTCGCGTAGCGCCTCGTTGGAATTGGCGTTGTCCATCTGATAGGTGCGCTTATCGCCCGTCAGCGTTTTGGCCGAGCCGATTGCGTCCCTGAAGGGGCCGTAAAACGCCGACGCATATTTCGCGGCATAGGCCATGATCTGCACGTCGAGGAAGCCCGCCTCGTCGAGTGCGGCGCGGATCGCTCCGACGCGGCCGTCCATCATATCGGACGGCGCGATAATGTCGCAGCCGGCTTCGGCCTGCACCAGCGACTGCCGCACCAGCATCGCGACGGTCTCGTCGTTGAGGATTTTGCCGTCGCGGATTAGTCCGTCATGGCCGTGGCTCGTGAACGGATCGAGCGCCACGTCGCAGAGAATGCCGAGATCGGGAAACTCGGCCTTGATCGCGCGCACTGACTGGCAGACCAAATTATCCGTGTTGGTGGCTTCCGAACCGATCTCGTCGCGCAGCGTCGGCTCGGTATAGGGAAACAGCGCGATGCAGGGGATGTTCAGCTTCATGGCGCGTTCGGCGTCGCGCACCGCCTGATCGACACTGAGGCGCTCGACGCCGGGCATCGAGGCGATCGGGGCGCGCTTGTTGTCACCGTCGATCACGAACAGCGGCCAGATCAGGTCATTCGTCGTCAGGACGTTCTCGCGCACCAACCTGCGCGCCCAGTCGGATTTGCGGTTCCGCCGCATGCGCGTGGCAAGATCAAGCGGAGCAGGCGCAAAGGCCGTCTCGCGGCGGGCGCCATCGCGCATCTCGATCGGTCGGCCGAATTTGATTGCCATGGGCTATGCCTCCTGCCTGCTAACCTATCATCTTTGAATGGTTCTAGCATCTTGAACCGGCCTCGTCACCGCGTCCATGGTCGGTTTATGACCCGTGTCTGACCCTCGTCGCAGCCTCGTCTTTGCCTTCTCTCGATCTTGGCGGATTGCTTTTACAGCCGCGAGAGGCCATCACAAGGTCTCGCATCACTGGCAGGAGCCATTATGAGAACCCGCCTTCATGTCTGAGATGTCGTCGCGCGACCCGGCGTCTCGCGACCGGACGCTGCGCGATCAGACCTGGCGCGACAATGCCACATCGGTCGCAGCCATCTCATCGGAACGAACTGACTCCGACGATAACGTCTGGACGCGGCGGCTGGTGCTGTTCCTGCGGATCATGGCCGTGATCTCCATGCTGCAGGGTTTGTATCACTGGGCACAGGTGACGGGCTTTGTCGGCGGCGAGGATGACGCCTTCGAGGTTCAACCGTTGGCCTGGCAGACCGCCACGGTCTATTTCGCCGTTATCGAGCTGGTCGCCGCCGTCGGCATGTGGCTGGCGACACCGTGGGGCGCGGTGGTCTGGCTGACGACCGTCGTCTCGATGGCGGTCATCGAACTAATGTTCCCGGCGATCTATGGCGGCAGCCTCATTGTTGCCGGTCTCGAACTCGCATGTCTCGCGGCCTATCTGGCGCTGGCCTGGATGGCTGCGCGGGAGCGACCGCCATAGCCAAGCCGACTGCAGGCATGTGAAGAATAAACGCAGCGTCTTATTGGACTTTTACCCGCGCGGTGTGTCGCCGCAAAATTGCCGCGACTTTTCCAAAAATTCTCGACGAATTTTTGAGGTAATTTTTGAGTCACCCTAACGCCGCAGTCATCTTCATGAAGCGGATGTTTCCAATTGTCGGCATGCTGTTTCCAAACGCGACACCCGTTGCGCACGAAGCAAGAACAAAGCACCCGACGATGTGAATCAAAGATTGAAAAAACCCGCAATTGGCGGGCTTAACATGCGATTCACTGTCTTAAATTCATGATCTCTTTATTGTCTTATTTAAGCCGATCTTCAAGCGCGCTCCCTAAGTTCAGGTCATCAGGCGGGACACAAGTTTCGTCGAATAAGTCGATAAAAACGACAACAGGGGCACGTCATGAAATCAGTTGCAAAGGTGATCGACACCGCCGATCAGGCAGCCAGCGACAAGCCGGTCCAGCCGCTCTATCTCGAAGCTCTGACGCTGGTCGAGCGGCTGCATCGCCGCCTGCTCGACGTCATCAAGGACGAGTTCGATCGTCGCGGCCGCAATGACATCAACTCGGTGCAGGCGCTGCTTCTATACAACATCGGCGACAAGGAATTGACCGCCGGCGAGTTGCGCACCCGTGGTTATTACCTCGGCTCCAACGTCTCCTACAATCTCAAGAAGCTCGTCGAACTCGGCTTCCTCGATCATAAGCGCAGCCGCGTCGATCGCCGCTCGGTGCGCATCAGCCTGACCGCGCAGGGCCAGGAAATCCGCAAGATCGTCGACGCGCTCTATCAGAAGCACGTCAAGACGGTGGAGCAGGTCGGCGGCATCTCGAATGACGAGTTCGCTACGTTGAACAAGTCGCTGCATCGCCTGGAGCGTTTCTGGACCGACCAGATCCTGTATCGCCTTTGAGATTGGCGTTAACCGACACGCAAACGGGCTAGCCGGCGCAAGATCGGTAGCCCCAAGACAAATAACACCGCGACAAGCGGGCAGGCCGACAGGCTTAATGATTGCTGAATCATGCACGGTTCAGCGTTGTTAAGATGTGTGGCCGGATATTTTGAGCCAGATGTTTGCGACATGGAATTTGTCGCATGGGGATTTGTCGCATGTAATTTGCGGCGTCCGCGCGACGCTGCGTGCTTTGAAGCCTCCAAGCTTTCACGAAACGCCGGATTGCCCTCCGGTGAAATCGGTCTCTCCTGCAAAGGAGCGGCCGATTTGCGTTTTGATGTGCGTGACCTTCGCGGCCGACGCCGCTAAGATGCCACTACACAACTCTTCCGAGGCTCCATGTCCAAACAAGCGATGCGTGAAGAAGCCGAACGTCTGATGCGCGAGGCGATGGATCGCAAAAATTTGGCCGTGAAGCAGGGCGAGACACGCATCGAGGCGGTGTGCGGAAAATGCGGCGCGCCCAATCGCATCAAGGCGCCGAAGGGCGAGACCCGGATCCCGTTTCACTGCAAGGAATGCGGCCAGAAACAGACGACGCTGTAACATTGCCTTAAGCTCTTCCGGATCGCAAAAACGCGACCCCTGTTCGTTCTCCGTGAACAAAACCGAACCGCGTGTTGCCGCTGCGCGACAACGGGTTGCTAAAGGCCTGTTAATAGTCCCAAAGATTTCGTCATCAGCCGGGAACCCCGATACCAGCACGCGCTTTATCCGTGCAGGTTGTCATCAGGGGCTGCACATGCTGGTCGAACGCAATCTGAAAGTCATGAATGTCGCCATCATCGGGCACGCCTACGCCATCGCAGCGAATTATCTGCGGAAGTCGGGGCTTATCTCGGACACCATCCACCCCAACGATCGGTTGCTCGAAATCATCATTATGATGGTCCATTGCGGAGAGGCGAATAAAATCCGGCTCGCCAAGCGGGCCATCGCTGAGTTCGAGGCCACCCGGTAGGGGGTTGGACGTGAGAAACGGCTTGATTCCCAGCAATCAGAGCCGTAGTGCAGCCTTTAAGTTCAGTTTCGCGGCGCACGCGCTATCTTGCATTCCCGAAGAACCAGCCCTAGGTCGTATTCGCTGCGTTGCCGCATTCGGCGCGGCCTATAATATGGTTGTTGACGAGGACATCATGGACACCACGATCGACCGTATCATGAAGACCTATGATCTCTTGGTGAACCGCTCGGCGGCGGCCAATGACGAGGCGCGCGCGAAGGTGACCACCTATCTGACGATGCTCACCGATGGCGGCGAGACCGATCCGCATCGGCTCACGGTGTGCGGCCTGACTTATTTGCGCCAACTCGATGGCAGCAGCGATCCTGTCAAAGCGGGATATACCGGGCTGTAAGCGTCAGAGACTCGCGCGCAAGTCCATTTCGATTTCGACATCGCGCTACGTTTCGATGACCCGCACCACTACATCATCGAAAGCGTCCGCGAGAGGCCGCGAATTCAATACCCTCCCGGTGGCCACGCGGCTCTGGTATCGTCCGGTCTCAATCAGGCGCGCCAAGCGTCCTACCGGAGGAAAGCTTGTGATTACGGTCCACCATCTGAATGATTCCCGCTCTCAGCGCATCTTGTGGCTGCTCGAAGAACTCGACCTGCCTTATGAGATCAAGAACTACCAGCGCGATGCCCAGACCCGTCTGGCACCACCCGAATTGAAGGCCGCGCATCCGCTCGGCAAATCTCCCGTTATCACCGATGGCGATATCACGATCGCCGAATCCGGCGCGATCGTCGATTACATCATCCGCACTCACGGCAATGGCCGGTTGCAGCCGGCGCCAGGTCGCGACCATGAAGCTTATAATGAGTGGCTGCATTATGCCGAAGGCTCGGCAATGCTGCCGCTGATGCTAAATCTTTATGTGAGCCGGCTCGGTGACGCAGGCGCGCCACTGCATCCGCGCATCAATGACGAATTGGCCAATCATCTCGGCTATGTCGATGCGGCGTTGCAGGGCAAGGACTATTTGTGCGGCGATCTCACCGGCGCAGACATCCAGATGAGTTTCGTCGGCGAGATGGCCAAGGTGTTCAAGAAACTCGATGCGTTCCCCAATCTGGCCGGCTGGGTCGCCCGGTTTCAGGTCCGGCCGGCGTATCGGCGCAGCATCGACAAGGGCGGTGCCTATCGCTACGGGCAATAGTCCCACCGCCCTGTCCTGCACCATATCTTGCATAACCGCCCTGCAACCGCCGCGAAGTCTGGTCAATCGCTTGGCCAGCGCGGCGCAATATGCTATGGCCCACGCGCCGCTTCCGATCGTCACTTCAGAGCCGTCCGCGTCCCCCAACAATCCTTTTCGGGATGCGGCGGTGGAGATATTCCCGATGAGTTCTTCCAGCGCCAAATCTTCCGTTCAAACCGCCGCCGCTATCGCCAATGCCCCCGATACCTTCTTCTCGGCCTCGATAGCCGACGCCGATCCGGAAATCGCCGCCGCGATCAAGGGTGAACTTGGTCGCCAGCGCCACGAGATCGAGTTGATTGCGTCCGAAAACATCGTCAGCCGCGCGGTGATGGAAGCGCAGGGCTCTGTGATGACCAACAAATACGCGGAAGGCTATCCGGGCCATCGCTATTATGGCGGCTGCGAATTCGTCGACGTCGCCGAGACGCTGGCGATCGACCGCGCCAAGAAATTGTTCGGCGCAGGTTTTGCGAATGTGCAGCCGAATTCCGGTAGCCAGATGAATCAAGCGGTGTTTCTGGCGCTGCTGCAGCCCGGCGATACTTTCATGGGTCTTGACCTCGCCGCCGGTGGACATCTGACGCATGGCTCGCCGGTCAATATGTCAGGCAAGTGGTTCAAGCCTGCGCATTATACCGTGCGCCGCGACGATCATTTGATCGACATGGACGAAGTCGCGAAGATCGCCGAGGCGTCAAAGCCAAAGCTGATTGTCGCCGGCGGTTCGGCCTATTCGCGGCCCTGGGATTTCAAGCGCTTCCGCGAGATCGCCGACAGTGTCGGTGCCTATTTGCTCGTGGACATGGCGCATTTCTCCGGCCTCGTCGCTGGCGGCGTCCATGCCTCGCCAGTGCCCTATGCGCACATCACCACGACGACGACGCACAAGTCGCTGCGCGGCCCGCGCGGCGGTCTGATGCTGTGGAACGACGAGACGCTGACCCGCAAGATGAATTCGGCGATCTTCCCCGGCCTTCAGGGCGGCCCGCTGATGCATGTCATCGCCGCTAAGGCGGTGGCGTTCAAAGAAGCGTTGCAGCCGGACTTCAAGATTTATGCGAAGAATGTCGTCGAGAATGCCAAGGCGCTGGCCGAAACGCTGCGCGCCAATGGCTTCGACATCGTCTCCGGCGGCACCGACAACCATTTGATGCTGGTCGATCTGCGGCCGAAGGGCCTCAAGGGCAACGTCTCGGAAAAGGCGCTGGTTCGTGCGGGATTGACCTGCAACAAAAATGGAATTCCCTTCGACCCGGAAAGCCCGTTCGTCACCTCAGGCATTCGCCTCGGCACGCCGGCTGCGACAACGCGCGGCTTCGGCATCGCCGAATTCAAGCAGGTCGGTGAGATGATCTCGGAAGTATTGAACGCCGTTTCGCAATCGCCGGATGGCGCGGCACCGGGCATCGAGGCTGCGGTCAAGGAACGTGTCAAGGCGCTGACCTCGCGCTTTCCGATCTACCAGTAAGCGGCGGCAATGCGCTGCCCGAGCTGCAACAGTCTCGATACGCAGGTGAAGGATTCCCGGCCGACGGAAGATTCGGCCGTAATCCGAAGGCGGCGCGTGTGCATGGCGTGCAATTTTCGTTTCACCACCTTCGAGCGCGTGCAGTTGCGCGAACTCACTGTCATCAAGCGTAACGGCCGCCGCGTGCCGTTCGATCGCGACAAGCTGGTCCGCTCGTTGCAGATCAGTCTGCGCAAACGTCCGGTTGAACCCGAGCGGATCGAGAAGCTGGTCTCGGCGATCGTGCGTGAACTCGAAAGCGGCGGCGAGCCAGACGTTTCGTCGGAGACCATCGGCGAGATCGTGATGGAGCATTTGCGCGGCCTCGACGATGTCGCTTATGTCCGCTTCGCCTCGGTCTATCGCGATTTTCGCGAGGCCAAGGATTTTGAGGTGCTGCTCGGCGAACTCACCAATGATGACGAGCCGAAAAACGAGATGAAGCCCGCCGTGGTTCGCAAATGATCTTCCGGATTTTGGAAGATCAGCACGCCGAAAAAGCCCGCGCGGCAAAAACTGCAGACCGCCGCTTTATGCAACTGGCGCTGACGCTGGGTCGCCGTGGCCTCGGTCGCACGGCACCCAATCCCGCAGTCGGCGCAGTGCTTGTCAAGGACGGCGTCATCGTCGGTCGCGGCTGGACTCAAGATGGCGGTCGTCCGCATGCCGAGCGCGAGGCGCTGCGCCGCGCTGGCAGTTTGGCAAAAGGTGCCACGCTTTATGTGACGTTGGAGCCATGCTCGCATATCGGCCACTCGCCGCCTTGTGTCGATGCGATCATCGCTGCCGGCGTCGCGCGTGTCGTTTCGGCGATGGAAGACCCCAATTCGCTGGTCGCCGGGCAGGGCCATCGCCGCCTGCGTGCGCTCGGCATCGTCGTCGATGTCGGGCTCTGTGGTGACGAGGCCGCCCGCGATCATGCGGGCCACATCATGCGCGTCACGCAGCAGCGCCCGCATGTCATCCTGAAGCTTGCGGTGTCGTCCGACGACAAGATCGGTCTTGTGGGAAAGCCCGTCGCGATCACGGGTGAGCAAGCCCGCTCACGCGTCCATCTGCTGCGCGCGCAGTGCGACGCCATTCTGGTCGGCATCGGTACGGTATTGGCGGACAATCCCGATCTAACCTGTCGTCTGCCCGGCATGACAACTAAATCGCCGGTGCGCGTAGTGCTCGATCGCGCGCTCCGCATTTCAGGCGACAGCAAGCTCGTGCACGCCGCCCGCATGACACCTTTGTGGCTGATGACCTCCGAAATTTCCGAGGCGGCGGCGGCGATGAAGCTCGGCGCGGCCGGAGCGGACATCATCCGCCTGCCGACATCGGACGCGCCGGGCCTCGGCATCGCCGCCGTGCTGCATGCGCTGAATGAGCGCGGCATCACGCGGTTGATGGTCGAGGGCGGCGCGCGCGTCGCCGAAGCGTTCTTGCAAGCAGGCTATGTCGATGAAATATGGCTGCTGCGCGGGCCTGATGCGATTGGCGAAAGCGGCGTGACTGCGCTTCACGCAATGCCGTTGTCCCAGATCACCCAGTCACCTGATTTTGTGAGCCGTGGGTGCGAGATGCTTGGGCAAGATACGCTGACGATCTACGAACGAAGTTGAGTTGAACGGCAGCAATTGCCCAGACCGCTGCGCGCTCCCTCTCCCGCTGTTGCGGAGGC
>JAYUEY010000182.1:0-11662 GCA_043739005.1 Tardiphaga sp. | reverse complement strand
TGGTCGAGCAGATCGGAGGCGGCGGATGACGGCAGAACTGGAGATGGTGAAGAGTTCACGAAGAAATCCTTGCGACTTGGCGAGCAGACTTGAACGGATAGTGGTCCCGGCGTTATGCAGCGTAGATGTGCCCGATTTATGCGGCTTTCAAGCAGACCCATCAGATTTTCCGGATCGCTGCAAGATGTCGTCAATCATGCCTGCCAACGCTTCGTCAATCATGCAGGCGACGACATGGCGAGGTACCTCTGATTAACCAGCCTTTTTAAGCGAATTCGGCCCCGGCTGGGTCATTCTCTCATCCAACGACCGGGCAATAAGTCTGGCGGGGAGAACAAAGCCTTGACCAAAGTTATGGGGCGTCAAACAGCAATATGCGGGATCGCTCCCGCCGGGTCGGGCCGCACGCTGCGGCTCGACCCCACTTCGCTTCCTATATCCTATGAGGCGATCGACCATCGCGCCGATGGCAGCATCCGCCACATCGAACTGCATCGCGAGCGCGTGATCCTGCGCCGCGAACTGCACGGGATGCGGATGGCGATCAAGATCCGCGTCAGCGATTTTCTGGGGCTCGCCGTGCGCGGCGAAAGCAACAGCCAGGATCATCGAACCGACGAAAACAGGATGCTGGTGCTGGTGCATCGCGATCCGGCTTTGTCGATTCCGTTATGCGTGACATCTGACGAAGATGCGATCCAGTCGGCGTGGGAGATGTGGAGCGCGACCTTCGCGCTGCCGCAGATTGCCGATGCGCCCGTCGCAAACGAACCGGCGCAGCGTCGTCGTCGTCGCAATGCGATCCGCGAGCGTCGTCCGAAATTTCTGGTGCGTCGCCGCGTCGGTGCGTTGCTCAATGCGCCTGCGAATTATGCTGGCGCACGCGAGATCATTGCGCGGGATTGAACACTGCCACCGTCATCCCAGAGGCTCTGTCACGCGCGCGTTTGCGCGAATGAAAGAGCCTCGCAGGATGGTTGCGCCATACACTGCCCCATTGACAGCGCCGCAGCCTTGCGCCCCACTCCATGCATTCGCATCTAAATCGAAGCGCGAAGCAAAGAGAGGCCGTCATGATCGATTTATATTACTGGAGCACGCCGAACGGCCACAAGATCACGATGTATCTTGAAGAAACTGGCCTGCCTTACCGAGTGCATCCGGTCGATATCAGCAAGGGTGATCAGTTCAAGCCGGACTTTCTCGCCATCGCGCCGAATAACCGCATTCCGGCATTGGTCGATCCCGCTCCGAAAGGTGGCGGCGCACCGCTCGCGCTTTTCGAATCCGGCGCGATGCTCGTCTACCTCGCTGAGAAGACGGGGCAGTTTCTCGCCGCCGATCTCCATGCGCGCTATGACACGCTGCAATGGGTGTTTTGGCAGATGGGTGGTCTCGGCCCAATGGCCGGACAGAACCATCATTTCAACGTCTACGCGCAGGAAAAAATAAAATACGCCATCGACCGTTATGTGAACGAGACCAACCGGCTCTATGGCGTGCTGAACAAGCGCCTCTCCGATCGTGACTTCATCGCGGGTGACTATTCGATCGCGGACATGGCGTCCTATCCGTGGATCGTGCCATGGAAGAATCAGGGCCAGAACATCGACGACTTCCCGCATCTCAAGCGCTGGCTGGAAACGATCGCCGCCCGCCCCGCGACGCAGCGCGCTTACGCCAAGGCGAAAGAGGTCAATCCGAATTTCGGCCAGACGCCGATCCGCACCGATGCCGAACGCAAGTTGCTGTTCGGTCAGACGGCAGCGGTGGTGAGATCGTAACGTCGTTGCGATGACGTCTTAGCGATAACGAAAAGTTCAACCGCGTCTCGTGAGGAACGATGCGCGTCAGCGTCGGTTGTCAGCGCATCCCCATTAGGATTGCACTGATGACAGACAATACAGTTTTGACGCGACGTAAAATCGTTGGCAGCGCCGGGCTCGGCTTAGCCGGCGTTGCCGCCACCGCAACTCCGGTGCTGGCGCAAGGATCAAAGCCGTCGGCGATGGCGGCTGTTCCGATGCAGGATCCGACGACGCAGTATGTGCAACCGCCGTTCAATAAGCAGTCGCAACCCTGGCCCGGTTTGGCTGGCAAGATGGACCCGCCGCCCGATCACGGCGAGAAGAGCTATCGCGGCTCCGGACGGCTTGCAGGTCGCAAGGCACTGATCACAGGCGGCGATTCCGGCATGGGCCGCGCGGCCGCCATTGCCTACGCCCGTGAAGGTGCGGATGTCGCGATCAACTATCTGCCGGCCGAAGAAGCCGACGCGCAGGAGGTCATTGTACTGATCAAGGCGGAAGGTCGGATCGGACTGGCGATTCCCGGTGATCTAAAAGACGAAGCGTTCTGCCAGCAACTCGTCGCGAAGACCGTCGAGGGGCTGGGCGGGCTTGATATTCTTGTCAACAACGCTGCGCGTCAGCAGACGCGCGCCTCGATCATGGATGTGTCGAGTCAAGATTTCGACGACACGATGAAGACGAATATCTACGCGCCGTTCTGGACGATCAAGGCAGCGTTGCCCCATCTCAAGCCCGGCTCGGTGATCATCGGCACATCGTCGGAGCAGGCGATGGACCCGTCCGCCGATTTGTATGATTACGCACAGACCAAAGCGGCGACGACCAACTACGTCAAATCGCTGGCCAAACAGCTTGCGCCGAAAGGCATCCGCGTCAACGCGGTCGCGCCGGGCCCGATCTGGACCCCGCTGCAAGTGTCGGGCGGTGCGACGATGGAGAAGCTCGAAAAATTCGGCAGCATGACGCCGCTGGGCCGTCCCGGCCAGCCGGTCGAACTGGCATCGATCTATGTGCAACTCGCTGCCACCGATGCGAGCTACGCAACCGGACAAGTCTATGGGTCGGCCGGCGGTTCGGGCCAGCCATAGTTTTCAGCTCAGGCTCTTCGACAATTAAGAAATGCGGGCGGCGGTCGCTAAGGCTGTCGCCCGCAGACACGTCGGGCATAGACAATCCCCGCTTGCTGCATCCACCGGCATCGGCAGCCGAAACGTTTCGTCCATGCACCAACACGCGCCGTCGCGGTCGCAACCGAACGACGTGCCGCAGCGCGCGCAATTCAAAGACCGCCCAGCCGACGAACGTGCAACCGACGAACCTGTCCGATCTGTCATCTGGCACCCTGATTTTTCATCGCCGTTTTCATGTCAGGTTCATCCGTCGGGTCGTATTGTCGCGGCAATTGCATTGTCAGCATAGCCGCATCGATACACCGGGGAAACCGCATGGCCCGTGATCCGCAAGGCGCAATGGTCGCCCTCAATCGCTTCGGCTACGGCGCACGCGGTGGTGCCGCCGGCGACATCGGCAATGCGGCGGCGGACCCGCGCGGCTTCGTCAAGGCTGAACTGTTGCGCCCGGTCGGCGCGCTGCTCGCCGTGCCAGGTTTGCAGCCGACCACCGAACTCGCCGCCACGATGTTCGCCTATCAAGCCGATGTGAAGGCGCAGCGCGACGCCACTGCCAAAATGGCCGCTGCGACGCCACCGCCCGACATGGCTGCGCCGTCGACGGTCGCCAGCACGACGATGATGACGCCAACCCCGCCGGATGCGCCAAAGCCACCACCCGCCCCGCCGCAGCAGCCGAACGTCGTGCAAAAAACCTATCGTAACGAGGCATTGGCGCGGTTTCAGCGCGCATCGATCGCCGATTGCGGCATCACCGAACGGCTCGTGACGTTCTGGTCGAATCATTTTTGCATTTCCGCCAATAAAGGCGAGCCGGCGCGGATGTGGGCGGGGTCATTCGAGCGCGAGGCGATCCGCCCGCATGTGCTCGGCCGCTTCAGTGACATGCTCAAGGCCGTCGAGCAGCACCCGGCAATGTTGTTCTTTCTCGACAACCAGCAATCGATCGGCCCGGACTCGAAAGCCGGACAGAACCGCAAGCGCGGGCTGAATGAAAATCTCGCGCGCGAAATCATGGAATTGCACACGCTCGGCGTCGGCGGCGGCTATGCGCAGGCCGACGTCACGTCGCTGGCCGCGATCCTCACCGGCTGGACCTTTGCCGGGCGCGAAGGAAAGCTCGGCACGCCCGGCAGTTTTATTTTCGTTGCCAACGCTCATCAGCCCGGCGCGCAGATGCTGCTCGGCAAGAGCTATGACGACACGGGTGCGGCGCAGGGCGAAGCGGCACTGACCGACATTGCGCGGCATCCTGCGACGGCAAAATTCATCGCCGGTAAATTCGCCCGTGCCTTCATCGCCGACGATCCGCCGCCTGCCTTGGTCGCCAAACTCGCCGCGACGTTTCGCACCACTGACGGCGACCTCAAGGCAATGACTTTGGCGCTGCTCGACTCCACCGAGGCCTGGCAAGCGCCCCTGAGCAAAATGCGCACGCCTTACGAATATCTGATCGCGATGAGCCGCCTGCTCGCGCGCATTCCGGACAATCCGAATCAAATTCTCGGCGGCCTCAACACGCTCGGCCAACCGCTCTGGACACCCGCCGGCCCCAACGGATTCGCCGACAGCAACGCCGCATGGGCCGCGCCCGAAGGCATGAAGCTGCGCCTCGATATCGCCGCGCAAGTTGCGAGCAAGGTCGCCGAAAACATCGACCCGCGCGATCTGCTCGACGTCATGGCCGGCGACGCGGCCTCGCACGAAACCCGCCAGACCATCGCACGCGCGGAGACCAAGCAGCAGGCGTTGGCGCTGCTGTTGATGTCGCCGGAATTCCAGAGGAGATGATGATGAATTGTCCCGATCTGCGTTCGAGCCGCCGTGGCTTTCTGCTCTCAGGAGCATCCTTTGCCGCATGGGCTTATTTGCCGAAGTTTGCGCATGCCGCACCCGGCGGTCGCGATCCGCGCCTTATCGTCATCATCTTGCGCGGCGCGCTGGATGGCCTCGCCACCGTGGCACCGATCGGCGACCCGGATTACGTCGGGCTGCATGGCGGCATCTCGCTGCTGAAGGACGGCCCCAACGCCGCGCCGATGCTCGATTCGTTCTTCGCAATGCATCCGGCGATGCCGGAATTCACGCGGATGGTGCGCGCCAAAAACGCTTCCGCGATTCACGCGGTCGCAACGCCGTATCGCGAGCGATCGCATTTCGATGGGCAAGACACGCTGGAAAGCGGTTTCGCCGGTCCCGGCCGCGTGCAATCGGGCTGGCTCAATCGCGCCATCGAAGCTCTGCCGCGCGGCGAGCGCGTGATGAGCGGCCTCGCCATCGGGCCGACAACGCCGCTGGTGTTGCGCGGCACCGCGCCGACCGTGGGCTGGGCGCCGGTCAACATGCCGGCGGCAGCCGACGACACCGCGATGCGGTTGCTCGATCTCTATACGCACCGCGATCCGTCACTGGCGGCAGCGCTGACGCAAGCTCTGCAACTCGACAAGATCGCGATGCAGGGCCAGGACGGCAAGCCGGTGCCCCTGAAGAACGATGTCGGCGCGATGCGCACCGTCGCGCGCGGCGCGGCAAAACTGATGGCCGCCGACGATGGCCCGCGCATCGCCGCACTCGCGTTCGATGGTTGGGATACCCATGCACAGGAAGGCGGGCCTGTCGGGCGGCTCGCGCAATTGCTCGGCGGGCTCGATGGCGCGCTGGCGGATTTCGAGAGCGGCCTTGGCCCCCGCTGGAAAGACACGGTGATCGTGGTCGCGACAGAGTTCGGCCGGACCGCGCGCATCAACGGCACGCAAGGCACCGACCACGGCACCGGCACCATTGCGCTAATGGCCGGCGGTGCCGTGAAAGGCGGTCGCGTCATTGCCGACTGGCCGGGCTTGCGCGCGCAAGATCTATATGAAAATCGCGACCTTGCGCCGACGACGGATCTGCGCGCGATCCTGAAGGGCGTGCTGCACGATCATCTTGGCATCAGCGAGCGCGCGCTCGCCGAAACGGTGTTTCCCGACAGCGCGAAAGTCAAACCCGCGCAGGGGCTGGTGGCGTAGCGCCAAAACCTCATTCCGGGTCGCCCGCGCATCTTTGCGCGAGCGACCCCGGAATCTCATCATGTTCATATTCACCAGATCCCGGATATTCGCCGCCGGCAAAAACCGGCGACAAATTCCGGAATGACGAAAACGTCACATCCCCATGATGGCGATGTCGGTGACGGTGCCCGTCACGCCCGTGATCTTCGCGGCTTCGGTGGCTTTGCCGGTGACGAGATCGACGCTGTACAGCGTGCCGTCTGCCATCAGCCAGGCTTCGTTCTTGCCGGCACCATCCGACCAGATATCGAACGCAACCGTCGTCGGCTTGATGCCGAGCTTGCCGACCGCGCCGAGCACGCCGTCATTCGGCGGTGCCTGCTTCACCAACGCGCCGATCGTGCCGTCGATGTTGAACAAGGCCGTTTCCTTGGTGCCCTTCACCGAATTGGTGTAAGCGCCGCCGATGACGTTCGGTTTTTCGCCCTTGTGCATGTCGGCCTCGGCATATTTGTGATCGCCATCCTTCGTCACCTTGCCGTCATCGACATTGGCGCGCAGGCTCATGCCGTCCGAACCCATCACGCGCAGGCGATCCGCGACCGGGTTGAAATCGACCGTCGCGACTACGCCCTTGACGAGCATCGTGTCGAGCTTGGACTTCATCGTCGCCTTGCCGTCGGCGGCGATGGTGACGACGGTGCCATCATCGACAAGGCCGTAAAGCAGGCCATCGGCCGGGCGCACGTCGATGCCGACGAGCTTGCCGGTGATACCCGACACCTTGACCATGCCGGTCGCCTTCTTCTGCGCGGTATCCACCATCGCAATGCTCTCGCCATCAACTAAAGCCGCGACCTGCCCTGCATGGGCGGCAGCCGAACCCATCAACAGTGCGACCGAAGCCGCAAACATCGTACGACGCATCATAACGATCTCCCTTTTTAAGCCCCCGATGGGAGCAACAGGGCCGATACCCGCCGGTCCGGCAAAGCGGATGCAGCTTTTCGAGAATTATTTTTCAGAATTATTTTTCACATTGCATCCAAATGCCGCACGACACGGGTAGGATGGGTATGCAAAGGCAGATAGATGAGCCAGTCCCCTGCGGTGACCCCGTACCTGACGCCAGACGGCAGTGGAGCCGCGCCTGTCGGCAGCGGCAAAGCCGCAACCTACGATATCGCGCGCGACGCACAGCTTGCGGCCGCGCTGGCGCGCTGCGCCACGGGCGAGCGCAACGCCTTGCAGGTGATCTATGATCTGGAAGCCGCGCGCATGATCGGCGTCGCTCGCCGCATCCTGATCCGCCGCGATCTCGCGGAAGACGCCGTGCATGATGCCTTCGTGCGGGTCTGGCGCCATGCGGGATCGTTCGACCCGCAACGGGGAAGCGCACGAAACTGGCTCTATGCCATCATGCGCAATCGCGCGCTGTCGATTCATCGCAGCGAGACCCGGTACGATCTGACCGACGATGTCGAGACAAAAACAGAAATTGACACCGGGCATACCGTCACCCGCCTGCCCGAAACGAGCGCGCTGAGGCGCTGCCTCGAAACGATCGAGCGCCCGCGCCGCGATCTCGTCGTGCTGGCCTATGCGCATGGCATGAGCCACGGCGAGATGGCGACGCAGATGAAGCTGCCGCTCGGCACCGTAAAAAGCTGGGTCCGCCGCAGCCTTCTGGCGTTGCAGGAGTGCATGGGATGAGCCTCCCACCGACGAGCCTGCAAGGAACCGGCTTGAATGAGGACGATCAGGTGCTCGCCGCCGATTATGCGATGGGGCTTCTAGAGCCCGCCGATGAAGCGCGCGCGGAAAGCCGCGTCACCGCCGAGCCGGAGTTTGCCGCCGCCGTCGAGGCATGGCGCGCGCGGTTGTCAGAGTTTGACTCGTCCGTGGAGACGACACCACCTACGCCGGAGCTGTGGGGCCGCATCGCTGGATCGATCAAGCCTGAAACGGTGATCGCATTGCCCGGCGCCCGTGCCGCCGTGCGGGGCGCGACCGTGTGGGAAAGCATTGCCTTCTGGCGGCTGACCGGCATCGGCGGCGCATTCGCGACGTTGATTTTCGCTTTCATCGCGATCGGCGCGTTGGCGACCTCGAAACAGTTGCGCAATGATTTGACCGCGCTGGCGCAACGCAAGCCGGTCTATGTCGCGGTGCTGGTCAACGACACGACAAAAGAGACCGGCGCAGTCGTCAATGCATTTTCCAACGGCCGCATCGAGGTCATTCCGCTGCGCGCCATCGATGTTCCAGCCGGCCGCACGCTGCAGGTCTGGACCTTGTGGGACCGTGCCGTCGGGCCGAAATCACTCGGCACGTCGGGCCAGTCGAAGACTCTGCAACTCGACCTCGGCGACCTGCCCGACACCGTCGCGGACCAGTTGTTCGAGATCACGCTGGAGCCGGAAGGCGGCTCGCCGATCGACCGCCCGACCGGCCCGATTCTGTTCAAGGGCAATGCGTCGAGAGCGTTGTAGTCAAGGAATCGCAAATGGGAGCTTCAAACCCCTTGCCGTTCGACCAAATCATTCATACGATTGATTTCATCAAAGATCGTTCTGAGGAATGATTGTGGAGAGTGAGCAGCGCGATATTCGACCGGATTCGAGCAACCGTGTCCTGACCGAAGCCGTCGGACGCATCGCGGTGCTGTGGAAGCTCACCAACGAACAGCTCGGCCACGTTCTCGGTCTCTCGCCCGCCACTGCGTCTCGCTTGCGGTCCGGCGGATTCATGCTCGAATCGTCGAGCAAAGCCTTTGAACTCGCACAATACCTTGTCCGCCTGTTTCGCAGCCTCGATGCGATGATGGGGAGCGACGATGCTGCGGCGATCGCATGGTTGCGGACAGCCAACCTCGATCTCGGCGGCCGGCCGATCGACCTGATCCGCTCGATCCGGGGCTTGAGCGATGTCAGCGATTACGTCGATGATTTCCGCGCCCAAATCTGAGATCATCCCGACAGTTGCGGATTTCGCACCCTATGCCAGGACGGTCTGGCGGCTGGTCGAGGCGCAGCATCGCATTTCGACCAACCGCCTCGCCGCGAGCGCTGAGGATCAAGCGTTGCTCGAACGACTCGTCGAGCAGGTGAAACCGACCATGCCAGCGGCCGCGCGCGGCCTGCATTTTCTGCTGGCGACGCCGTTTCGCTATGGCTATGCAAAGCCGTCACGGTTTCGCCGCGCGGGACAACGCCCCGGCATCTTCTACGCCGCCGAAACGATCGCGACCGCGATCGCAGAGACCGCCTACTGGCGTTTGTTATTTTTCTCGCGCTCTCCCGGATTCGTGCCGTCGAGCACCGTCGTCGAACATTCGGCCTTCACTGTCCCGTTGAAGGTAACTCGCACGCTCGATCTGACGACGCCCCGCTTTGCGCAGGACGCGGCGATCTGGATGCACCCGCTCGATTACGGGCCATGCCAAACGTTCGCGGATCACGCACGTCGTCTCGATACGCAGGCGATCCGCTATGCATCGGTCCGCGATCCCGATCATCGCGCCAATCTCGCTCTGCTCGATCCGACGGGGTTCGCCAACGCCCTGCCCAATATCGAACAGACCTGGCATTTTCGTTATGAGGCCGGACTGATGACCGCCTTCGCCGCATTCCCGTCTGACGAACGCTATACTTTTGCACTGACGGATTTTGGGCTGGCTGCGGGTTAGTCTCTTGCGATCCGAACGCCCTTTTATCGCCGTGAGACTCGCCCCATATTCCTCCCATGGCGAAAAACCCTGCTCCCCCGAAAAAGACCGCGAAGCCGAAAACCCCGAACTCCAAGGTGCCACATTCTAAAGCGTCGCGCCCGGATGTGAAACCGATCGGGCCGGCGCTGGCGGAATTGCTCAATCCCGCGATCAATCGCGGCGAGAGCGGGATGGGCTCGTCCACCGGCCTGCAGCCGCCGCCGACGAACTCCAAGGAACGACGCACCGGCGGCGAGGCGGCGGCGCATCGCGCGCGGGCCTCGACGCCGAAAGGCTTCGAGGGTGACGACCTGCCGCGCAAACCGCCGACGCGCGGCGCCGGTGACGCTGCCGGCTTCGACGAAGCCCCGCAGGCCGTCTACAACACCGCCGCGACGATCCCGATGCTCGATCCGGAACTGGCGCGGCAGCTCGGTCTGCCGACCGCCGAAGATGATGATGCCGCGCTGGCGCGGCCGCCGCGCACCAAGATGGAAGGCCTCGGCGTCGCCGCCACCGCCGATGCGCTGGAAGCGCTCATTCTCAACGGCCGCCCCGAATTCAAGGACGACAAAATTTGGGTGCCGCATCGCCCGCCACGCCCGGAGAAATCCGAAGGCGGCGTGCCCTTCGTCATCAAGTCCGAATATGAGCCGAAGGGCGATCAGCCGACTGCGATCAAGGAATTGGTCGAGGGCGTCGCGCGCAACGATCGCACGCAGGTGTTGCTCGGCGTCACCGGCTCCGGCAAGACCTATACGATGGCGAAGGTGATCGAGGCGACGCAACGCCCGGCGATCATCCTTGCGCCGAACAAGACGCTGGCCGCGCAGCTCTATGGCGAGTTTAAGAGCTTTTTCCCGGACAATGCCGTCGAATATTTCGTGTCCTATTACGATTACTACCAGCCGGAAGCCTACGTCCCGCGCACCGATACCTACATCGAAAAAGATTCCTCGATCAACGAACAGATCGACCGCATGCGCCATTCGGCGACGCGCGCGCTGCTTGAGCGCGACGACGTCATCATCGTCGCATCCGTGTCGTGCATCTACGGTATCGGCTCGGTCGAAACCTACACCGCGATGACCTTTGCCCTGAAGAAGGGCGAGCGCATCGACCAACGGCAACTCATCGCCGATCTCGTCGCGCTGCAATACAAGCGCACCTCGGCAGATTTCTCACGCGGCACGTTTCGCATCCGAGGCGACGTCATCGATATTTTCCCGGCGCATTACGAGGACCGCGCCTGGCGCGTGAACCTGTTCGGCGACACGGTGGAAAATATCGAGGAGTTCGATCCGCTGACCGGCCACAAGCAGGACGAACTCGAATTCGTAAAAATATACGCGAACTCGCATTACGTCACGCCGCGTCCGACGCTCATTCAAGCCATCAAGTCGATCAAGGCCGAGTTGAAATGGCGACTCGAACAGTTGCACGAACAGGGCCGCCTGCTCGAAGCGCAGCGGCTCGAACAGCGCACGACGTTCGATATCGAGATGATGGAAGCCACCGGCTCTTGCGCCGGCATCGAGAATTATTCGCGCTATCTCACGGGACGTCGCCCCGGCGAGCCGCCGCCGACATTGTTCGAATATGTGCCGGACAATGCGCTGGTATTCGCCGATGAAAGCCACGTCACCGTCCCGCAGATCGGCGGCATGTTCAAAGGCGACTTCCGGCGCAAGGCGACGTTGGCCGAATACGGCTTCCGCCTGCCGTCTTGCATGGACAATCGTCCGTTGCGCTTTGAGGAGTGGGACATGATGCGCCCGCAATCCGTCGCGGTGTCGGCCACGCCAAGCGCGTGGGAGCTGAACGAATCCGGCGGCGTCTTCGTCGAGCAGGTCATCCGCCCCACGGGCCTGATCGATCCGCCGATCCACATCCGCCCTGCCCGCACGCAGGTCGACGATCTCGTCGGCGAGGTTCGCGCCACCGCGCAGGCCGGCTATCGTTCGCTCGTCACCGTGCTGACCAAGCGAATGGCCGAAGACCTGACGGAATATCTGCACG
>JAYUEY010000181.1:0-14853 GCA_043739005.1 Tardiphaga sp. | reverse complement strand
TCCTCGGCGGCCTTCAGGGCATAGGTCATGCCATGCGACCACGAGATGATCGTGACGTGTTCGCCGGTGCGTACGACCCGCGCCTTGCCGATCGGCAAGACATAGTCATCCATTTTCGGCACCGGACCCGAGACGCCATAGAGCATCTCATGTTCAAGGAAGATCACCGGATTGGGATCGCGGATCGCGGCTTTCAGGAGACCCTTGTAGTCGGCGACCGAATAGGGAGCGATCACCTTGAGGCCGGGCACCTGCGAATACCAAGATGAGTAATCCTGGCTGTGCTGGGCCGCAACGCGCGAAGCGGCACCGTTGGGACCGCGAAATACGATCGGGCAGCCCATCTGGCCACCAGACATATACAACGTCTTGGCGGCGGAGTTGATGATCTGGTCGATCGCCTGCATGGCGAAATTGAAAGTCATGAATTCGACGATCGGCTTTAAGCCGGCCATCGCCGCGCCGACGCCGACGCCGGCAAAACCGTGCTCGGTGATCGGCGTATCGATCACGCGCTTGTCGCCGAACTCCTGAAGAAGACCCTGCGTAACCTTGTAAGCCCCCTGATACTCGGCAACTTCCTCACCCATGATGAAGACGTCGGGATCGCGGCGCATCTCCTCGGCCATCGCGTCGCGAAGCGCTTCGCGCAATGTCGTCATCACCATCTCGGTGCCTTCGGGCACTTCCGGGTCGGGCTCAGAGGCAGCCATCTTCGGCGACGCATGATGCGCGGCGTTGCTGTCGGATGATCTCTCAGACGTATTCGAATCCCTGGTCGCATCGGCTTTCGCCGGCTCTTCTTTTTTCTCCGCCCTCTTCTCGGTCTTGGGCGCCGGCGCCGCAGAGGCGTCTTCGCCATCGGCGAGAATGGTCGCGATCAACGTGTTGACGGCGACGTCCTGCGTGCCTTCCGGCACCATGATCCGGCCGAGCGTGCCCTCGTCGGTGGCTTCGACTTCCATCGTGGCCTTGTCGGTCTCGATCTCGGCGATCACGTCGCCGGATTTGATCGTGTCGCCTTCCTTCTTCAGCCATTTCGAGAGGTTGCCCTTCTCCATGGTCGGCGATAGGGCGGGCATCAGAACTTCAATGGGCATGGCGGCTCCGAACGAATGGTCTCAGGTCGCGCGCGACAACGGCTTGCCGTCACGCCACAAAATTTAGCGAAGGATGTCGGTCCACAATTCGGATGCGTCCGGCTCTTTGTCGTTTTGGGCAAAGTCAGCGGAGTCATTGACGATCTCGCGCACATCCGCGTCGACCTTCTTCAGATCCTGTTCGTTGACGCCGAGCTTCAACAGCCGGTTACGCACTTGCTCGATCGGATCCTGATCATGGCGAACCTTGTCGACTTCCTCGCGGGTCCGGTATTTCGCAGGATCCGACATCGAGTGGCCGCGATAGCGATAGGTCTGCATTTCGAGAATGAACGGTCCCTTGCCATCGCGGCACCATTGCACGGCCTTGTCACCAGCGGCCTTGACCGCGCGGACGTCCATGCCGTCGACTTGCTCGCCGGGAATGTTGAAGGAAATGCCGCGCTTGGAGAAGTCCGTCTGCGCGGAGGAGCGCGTCACCGAGGTGCCCATCGCATAACGATTGTTCTCGATCACATAGACGACCGGCAGCTTCCATAACTCGGCCATATTGAAGCTTTCATAGACCTGGCCCTGATTGGATGCGCCGTCGCCGAAATAGGCCACCGAGACATTGTCATTGCCGCGATAGCGGTTCGCGAAAGCCAGACCTGTGCCGAGCGAGACCTGCGCACCGACGATGCCGTGGCCGCCGTAGAAGTGTTTCTCCTTGCTGAACATATGCATGGAGCCGCCCTTCCCCTTGGAATAGCCGCCCTGCCGCCCCGTCAGTTCGGCCATCACGCCTCGGGCTTCCATGCCAGTGGCGAGCATATGGCCGTGGTCACGATAGCCGGTAATCACCTGATCGCCCTGCTTCAGCGCCATCTGCATGCCGACGACGATGGCTTCCTGACCAATATAGAGATGGCAAAACCCGCCGATCGCGCCCATGCCGTAGAGCTGGCCGGCCTTTTCCTCGAACCGGCGGATCAGGAGCATGTCGCGCAGCGCGCGCATTTCCTCGTCTTTGGTGAAATCAGGCGGCAATCCGCCGGCC
Organism: Tardiphaga sp.; assembly: GCA_043739005.1. Classification (GTDB taxonomy): domain Bacteria; phylum Pseudomonadota; class Alphaproteobacteria; order Rhizobiales; family Xanthobacteraceae; genus Tardiphaga. The sequence continues at coordinate 12,714 of JAYUEY010000181.1, read as the reverse complement.
TCTTTGCTCTCGTTAGCGTGCGCGGTGGTCTTCTTCGCTGCGGCCATGTCACATCCGGCTGAGAGGATTGTTGCGTCCTCTCTACCTCAACTGACTACGGCTTGGAAGCATCGCGTAAATCTTTGAACGCGCGGCGTTATCTCGCACTGCAACGTGATCGAAAAAAGCGACGGATCAGTTCTTCGTGACGGTGCGGACGAGATCGCGGGGATGCGCGAAATCAAGCTGAAAGCGGACGCGCTCGTCCAGCATGTCGGGATCGACTCGCTCGCTGCGCAATAGCGAGACACGCTGCTCGCCTTCGGCGCGTTCTTTCTTCAGGCGCACCAGTTCAGACGTCAGCGCGATGATTTCCTGATCGAGTTCTTGACGGGCGTTGAGACCATATTTGCCGGTATAGGCATTGACGCCGAAATAGCCGATTATAGCCGCAGCCATCGTATATAGAACGACGCCGGTGAGCAGCGATTTCAATCGTGTGCGCGAGACCATACGCCAAAATGCGACGGCCCGGTTAACGCAAGGCTAAGACCGGGCCGCGTTTGGTTGTTTTTGTCAGGCCGCCTTGTGCAGTGCGACCCATTTGGCCCAGGCCGCAAGATACTGAATCAGGAAATCGCGCAGCGACTCCTTGGTCAGTTCACCTTTGTCGTCAAAAGCGTCGCCGACGCCGCCGAGATACATTTCCGGCTGCTGCAAAATCGGACCGGCAATACCAGGCATAATGTTCTGCAAATTCTTGACGGCGCAGACACCGCCCTGTGCGCCCGGCGAATTGCCGATCAGACCGACCGGGATGCCGTTCAGCGAACTCTTGCCGTAAGGGCGCGATGCGATGTCGATGGCATTCTTCAGCACGCCGGGGATCGCGCGATTATATTCCGGCGTCACGAAGATCACGCCATCGGACGCTTTCAAGGTGTCGCGCAACTTCAACCAATCGACAGGCGGATTGGCCTCAAGATCCTGATTGAAGAACGAGATGCCCTCCAGGGTGAGTAGTTCCAGTTTCAGCGTCTCCGGTGCCAGCTTTTGTAGCGCCTTTGCGATCTTGAGCGAGAACGCCTCCTTGCGCAGGCTGCCGACGACGACAGTGATTTTGTGAGTGGCCATTACCGAATTCCTTTGTTGGCGAACGCCTGACGATAAAGTTCTGCGGGTCCGCGCAGGCGCAATTTAGCGGCGGGAGCAAAGGATGCAACTGCATGGACTTGCTTCAGCGCAGCTATGACGCGGATTTGATCGGCTTATGATCAATGCGCGTCACCGGCCTTCTGTGTCAGCCGGTCTTGCTTGGATCGATCAGGAATTTCTCACCCGTCGAACGCTTGTTATAAGCCGCAATGTTGTCGAGCTGGAGCGCCTCCTGCAGTGACACGACGCGCGTGTACTTGCTTGCGAACGTCGTTTTCAGTTCGGCTACCACGCGCTCGCGCAGGCGCTGCCCGTCCGCCGCGCCTATTTTCTGCAAAAACGGAAACAGCAACCAACCGCCGATCCCCCAGGTCATGCCAAAATTGCGCACCAGTTCGGTCGGGCGGGTATCGAGGCCGCCGTAGATGTAGACCTGCTTGTAGGTCGTCGATCCGTAGCGGCTATAGACCTTAGCGGTCTTGTTGGCGGCAACTTCCATGCAACTCAAGATTTGTCCGGCCAGACGACCGCCTCCGATCGCATCGAACGCGAGTGTCGCGCCGGTTTCGATCAATGCAGCGGTCAAGTCATCCATAAATGTCGGCAACGTCGAGTCGCAGATGTGCTTCGCACCAATCCCGCGCAGCAGGTCGGCCTGCTCCGGACTGCGAACGATGTTGACGAGACCGACGCCGTCCTTAAGGCAGATCTTGTTCAGCATCTGGCCGAGATTGGAGGCCGCCGCCGTATGCACCAATGCCGTGTGACCTTCGCGGCGCATCGTTTCGACCATGCCGAGCGAGGTCAGCGGATTGACGAAGCAAGACGCACCTTCGGCCGGCGTCGTGCCAGCAGGGAGCGGCAAGCAATCCGAGGCTTTTATGGTTCGATACTGCGCATACATCGCGCCACCGATCATGGCGACTGTCTGGCCCATCAACGCCTGCGCGGCTGATGATGACCCAGCCTTGACGACGACGCCCGCACCCTCGTTGCCGACCGGCATCGATTCATCGAGCCGTCCCGCCATCGCCTTCATCGCGGCCTGCGGCACGCTGGCTTTAACGACGATGTTGTCGCCTGACCCTGACGACGTCGCCTTCGTCATGTCGCCGGCACCGACCAGCAATCCGAGATCGGACGGATTGATCGGCGCAGCCCGAATCTGCACCACGACCTCTTCGGCGGCCGGCTCAGGAACATCGACGCGCGCTAGCGAGATTTCTAGTTCACCGCTGGCCGTGATGAGCGAGCGAAGCTGAAGCCCTGATGTGATGGAATCCGCAGTCATGTTGATCGCTCCCGATGAAATTGATTTGCCGATACCTGGACCACAGGCTTGAAACGCCGCCGGACTGGTGACGCTTTGGCTTAGCGCAGCGCCTTCAACGCGCCCCGGCCCGCATACAAGGCCTGCATGCCCAATTCCTGCTCGATGCGCAGCAACTGATTGTATTTCGCCGTGCGGTCGGCGCGCGCAAGCGAGCCGGTCTTGATCTGCCCGCAATTCGTAGCGACCGCCAAATCCGCAATCGTCGAATCCTCGGTCTCGCCGGAACGATGCGACATCACGCAGGTGTAGCCGGCCTTGTGCGCCATCTCGACGGCCGCCAAAGTCTCGGTCAGCGTGCCGATCTGGTTGACCTTGATGAGGATCGAATTGGCGCGGCCGTTCTTGATGCCGTCTTCGAGCCGCGTGACATTGGTCACAAAAAGGTCATCACCAACCAGCTGGCACTTGCTACCGATCAGATCGGTCAATTCCTTCCAGCCATCCATGTCGTCTTCCGACATGCCGTCCTCGATCGACACGATCGGATAACGCGCGACCAGGTCGGCAAGATACTTCGCCTGCTCCGACACTGAGCGCGTCTTGTTCTCGCCGCCATAAACGTAAGCGCCGTCCTTGAAGAACTCGGTCGCGGCGCAGTCGAGGCCGAGCATCACGTCCTTGCCGGCGCTATAGCCAGCCTTGGTAATGGCAGCCATAACGAAATCGAGCGCGGCGTCAGCTGACGGGATGTTCGGCGCGAAGCCGCCTTCGTCACCGACATTGGTGTTGTGGCCGGCCTTCTTCAATTCGCCCTTGAGTGTGTGGAAGATTTCCGCGCCGCAGCGCAGCGCCTCGGCGAAAGACTCCGCGCCGACCGGCAGGATCATGAATTCCTGAAAGTCGATCGGGTTGTCGGCATGCATGCCGCCATTGATGATGTTCATCATCGGCACCGGCAAAAGGCGAGCCGACGTGCCGCCGACATAGCGATACAGCGGCATATCGCAGGACTCCGCCGCCGCCTTGGCGACCGCGAGCGATACACCAAGGATGGCGTTGGCACCGAGGCGCGATTTGTTCGGCGTGCCGTCGAGGCCGATCATGGTCTCGTCGATCTGTACCTGTTGCTCGGCATCAAGGCCGCTCAGCGCATCGAAGATTTCGCTGTTGACGGCTTCGACCGCCTTCTCGACGCCCTTGCCGCCGTAACGGCTCTTGTCACCGTCGCGCAATTCGACAGCCTCATGCGCACCGGTGGATGCCCCTGACGGCACAGCGGCACGGCCGAACGAGCCGTCTTCCAGTACGACATCGACTTCGACAGTCGGATTGCCGCGGCTATCGAGAATTTCGCGGCCGATGATGTCGACGATGGCGGTCATGGGAGCCTCATGGCATTTGCAGGTCGAGTGATTTGCGCCGCTTCTACAGCATGATTTTGCGGGGGAAAAGGCCAGTTGCGTAACGGATGGGCCAGTGATGGGTGACGGCGGCGGCGGGATTGGCTAAGACGCGCGCAACGGAGATCACAATGCCGCGTAAAGCCCGCACCACGCCCCCTGCCCTCGACCCGTCATCCCTGCAACTCGGCCACGAGGTCGCGTGGCCGACAACGCCTGAACAGGCCAAGCTCGACCGGGTGCCAAATCCGCAGCCTGATACCCATTACGTGGTACGTTTCACCGCGCCGGAGTTCACCTCGCTTTGCCACGTGACAAGCCAGCCGGATTTCGCGCACCTGATGATCGATTACGTACCGGGATCGTGGCTCGTGGAAAGTAAGTCGCTGAAGCTCTACGTCGCCAGCTTCCGCAATCATGGCGCGTTTCACGAAGATTGCACGGTCGCGATCGGCAAGAAGATCGTCGCGGCGATCAAGCCGAAATTCTTGCGTATCGGCGGCTATTGGTATCCGCGCGGCGGTATCCCGATCGACGTGTTCTGGCAAACCGGATCGCTGCCAAAAGGCGTCTGGCTGCCGGATCAGGGCGTGCCGAGCTATAGAGGCCGGGGTTAGTTTTCACACATCCGCTGGCTTGGTCGGCTTCAACAGTTTCGCGCAGACGAAGCCGAGCACAACAAAAATCGAGCCAGCGGTTAACAGTGTCGGCATTTTGCCGAGAGTCGCGATCCCCGCGCCATAGGCGATCGGACCGACCGTCTGGCCTATGAAGAAGCAGAAAGAATGTAGCGCCAGCGCCGTCGCGCGGGCATCACTGGACAGTTCGCTAGAGAACACCTGCAACGATCCGTGGATCATGTAGAAGCCCCAGCCCATCAACAGAAAACTGATCAACTGCAATTGCCACGGCGGCCCGAAAGCGATGACCGCTAGTTGCAGCCCGGCCAGCACAGCGCCCGCGATCATCATGCCGCCGACGCCGAGTTTCGGCAGCATCCGCGAGACGCTCATCGTGTAGAACAGGCCGCCGACCGCGAAGCCCGCAATGACGATGCCGGCAATCGCGAGCCTTGTCTCGCCGAGGTCGAACAGGAACGCGGCGACGTAAGGAAACAGCCCCAGCACGACGCAGCCTTCGACGAAAACAGCCGAATAGACAACCATCGCATTGGGGTTCGCAAAGATGGTGCGATAGCCGCGCTTCAACGCAGCGAAATTCAACGGTGCCGCAACCACGCGCGGTGCATTTCGAAAGCCGAAGCCGACCGCCAGTGACGCGACGATGACGATCGCGCCGAGCACGCCCAGCACACCGCGCCAGCCGACGAAATCGCCGATCAACCCGGATGCCGATGCGCCGAGCAAATTGCCAGTCATTGCACCGGCGAGCGAGCGCCCGAGCGCGACTTGCCGCTTGTCAGGCGTTACGAGATCGCTGACGAGGCCTATCGCGATCGGGAAGATGCCGCCGGCCGCGACACCGCCGAGAACGCGCGTCGCGAACAACAACGGAAATGACGTCGTCATCGCGCCCAGAATATTCGACAGCGCCAACAATACGAGGCATACGATCATCAATCGTGCTTTGCCGAACATGTCGGCGGCAGCACCAAGCACCGGCTGGATGATCGCGAACGTGAACGCGAAACCGGCGGCGAGCCCGGCGGCGGTTGCGATGGTAACGCTGAAATCCTCGGCGACATGCGGCAGCACAGGATCGAGCGCCCGGCTCGACAGCGCCGCTGCAAAGGTCGCCAGCGCGATGATATTGAGGATCGGTGGCATTAGAGCATGACCCCAAAAAGTGGGCACTGGTTTTTGGACAAGATCATGCTCATTGGAAAAACTAAGCTGTCGCCTTGGCGAGCTTGTCGAATGCCATCAGGTTTTTGACGAGGGCCTCGAAGTCGCGCAGCGGCACCATGTTCGGCCCGTCGGACGGCGCGTGATCGGGATCAGGATGCGTCTCGATAAAGACGCCGGCAACGCCGACCGCGACAGCGGCGCGCGCCAGCACCGGTACGAATTCGCGCTCGCCGCCAGACGATGTGCCCTTGCCGCCGGGCTGCTGCACCGAATGCGTCGCATCGAAAATGACCGGCGCGCCAGTGGTGCGCGCCAGAATAGGCAGTGACCGCATATCGGACACCAGCGTGTTGTAGCCAAACGACGCGCCGCGCTCGGTGACGAGCACGTTGGCGTTGCCGGCGCTGGTGATCTTGGCGACGACGTTGGCCATGTCCCACGGTGCGAGAAACTGGCCCTTCTTGACGTTGACGATCTTGCCGGTCGCGGCCGCAGCCAGCAAAAGGTCGGTCTGACGGCAGAGAAACGCCGGGATCTGCAGGATGTCCACAGCTTGCGCGACATCGGCGCATTGATGAGCGTCATGCACGTCGGTCAACACCGGCAGTCCAAGGCTGTCGCGAATCTCGGCGAAAATCGGCAATGCCTTATCGAGCCCGATGCCGCGCTGCGCGGAAGACGATGTGCGGTTGGCCTTGTCGAACGAGGTCTTATAGACCAGCCCGATGCCGAGCCGCGACGCAATCTCCTTCAACGCGGAGGCGACTTCGAGCGCATGCGCGCGGCTTTCCAATTGGCACGGCCCGGCGATCAGCGACAGCGGCAGGGTCTGGCCGAACGACACGCGACCTGCTGTGACGATCGGGGCGGCTTTGAAAGATTCCGACAAACTCAATTCCTTCTCAAGCGATGTCCGCCTGCTCAAAAATCAGCGTTGCGCCGAACGCGGCCTGTGGCGGCACGCAGAGCAGCGCCCCCTGGCGATGCGAGGGAATTTCACCCTCACGCAGCACGCTTTCGACCTCATCCAAATGGGCGACGCCGATGCGAAGGCCTGCGATCACGGCACCCTCGCCCGATTTGCAAACGACGCCGTAGCGCTCATAAAACGCCTGCGGCTCCAGCACGTCGATCTCGCCGCGCGGCGTTCGCAGCGCGATGCCTGCCACGCGCTGTTCAACCTCATCGACGCCAGTAAACGCTTTCAGAAATTCTGCATGGACCGAGGGCTTTGCTGCCACCAGCACAACGCCCGCCACAGACGCAGCATTGTTGGCATGCTGCTGATAGGCCCTGCTCCAAAACGCATCAGGATTGGCCTGCTGGCATGTCGCGAATAAAGTCTGCGGCGATGTCGGATCGCACGCGAACGCCAGCGAAAAGCCAACCGTCGCAGTCGAGCCATCCGGCAAGATCGCCTGCCGCGAAAACGGCAGAGAGTCCGCGACGCCAATTTTCGCGTTGGCAAAGTCGGCGACATCGCTTGCGCTATCGTCGCTCTCCAGCACGAGCATCGAGAAACCGTCGCCGCGCATGATCGCGTCTTGATTCGGTTTGCCGAAGCGTTGCGACAATCCGTCATCGCTGAGTTTGTCTGGCTCACCGACGGTCAGCACCTCGATGAAGAAGCCCGGCAATTGCACGACGTGGTTATGGGTGCCCCACGGATGCCTGTTGCGCGCGCCGACCTTAAATCCGCAACGGCGATAGAAATCCGCCGCCGCATCGAGATCGCCGACGGCATGAACGATATGATCGAGCCCGCGCGCCATCGGTTACTTGACCGACGAAAACGCGGTCGGCATCAGCAACTGGTTGGTGATGTTGGAGACGATCTGGCCACTCTCCTCAGTCTTGGCGCGCGCCGCGATCCAGTCCGGATCTGTCATGAAGGCGGTCCATTTTTGCTCGCGCTCGGCGAGCGATTCCCACGCCAGCATGTAAGTCAGATCGAGGCTGGATTCGCCGACCATCGTCGTGAAGAAACCGGCTTGGCGGATGCCATGCTTGTCCCAGAGTTTCAGCGTTGTGGTCTCAAAGCGCTTCAGCAGCGCCGGCAGACGGCCGGGCAGACAGCGATAGACGCGGGTCTCATAGATCATGGTGTTTCCTTCCTCACTAATCATTTTTCTCGCTATCGAGCCGATCGATCGCGCTCTGCAATATATCCATTGACGTCTTGCAAAAGTTTAGAATTGTGTAATTCTAAACTACACGCTCAAGTCGTATTTTTTGATACCTCTGCTTTTCACAAATCAACGCATGATTTTCGCAACTGGTGATGGGAGTTCTGTCGATGAACGATCAAAAGACTTTTAGCAACGCTCTCTCGATTACAGCAAATTTCCGGATCAATCCGATCGATAGCGTCGGGAAACCCACGATTGCGCTGGCGCCGCAGCTCGATCCTAATCTCGGACCGCTCGCCGCTTTCACGGGAACTTGGACCGGCAAAGGATTCAACACTGTCTTCCGGCCAGATAGCGCAAGGACTCCGACCGCTTTCGTGCCACCGATCACAGGATCGGACAATGTGCTTGAACTGAATCTGACCGACGAGACGCTGTCGTTCTCGAAAAGCCTCGGTTCGATTCCGAACCGCGGTTCGGGCAATCAACCTGACATCTTTTTAAACGGCGTGCCGTATCTGCAATCGATCAACGACACGACGACGAGCCCCGCCACGGGCATTCATTTTGAGCCCGGTATCTGGCTCGCCGTGCCGGCGACCGCCATTCCAAACGAACCTTTCACGGTCGCGCGCATGGCCTCGATTCCGCACGGTACAACGATCACCGCGCAGGGCATCGCGCTGCCACCCATCAACGGCAAACCGACTATCGCCGCCATCGACATCACTCCGTTTCCGGGTGGTCAACCCAACAATAAGATCAGATTTCCGAGCCAGACGGCCGCCAACAATAACACACCGAGGCTTCCCCAGGATCTGACGAGCTTCATCGCAGCGGGCACGATCACGCAACCTTTGATCGATGATCCGAACACGATGCTGCGAAACCAGATCACGGCCCAGACCATCACCCAAACCGTGGTGATTGAGATTTCGACCAAACCCGGTTCACCGCTAACCGGCGGCCCGCTGCCGGTCGGCGTCGCGCCTAATCCGCCACCCGCGATCACGCCGACCTTCGGCGGCGGCACATCGAATATCGCTTTCTTACAGGGCCTGCCGACCCCGCCGCCGAGCGGACAAGGCCCGAATGCCGACGCCTTCCAGATGGATGCCGTGTTCTGGATCGAAACCGTCGTGTACGACGTGGTCGTGCCTGCACTGCCATCCGGATCAGCCCCGATCGTGCTTGATCCCGTTCAAAAAGGTCATGTGCCGCTGGTACCGAACTTCATCGCCGCGATCCCCTTTGTTCCAGGGAAAGGGTTCGCTGGCGGCACGATCAAGGTGACAACGACGCAGATTCAGTATTCGCAAAAGGTGATGCTGAATTTCTTCGGACTGACATGGCCGCATGTTTCGGTCGCGACGCTGGTTCCGGCTGCTCCTATTCCGATCCCGGCAAATCTCTTGCCGCTGACCTGATAGCCGCAGGGCTTTTACGGACCGCGCCGCGACGGCTGATATGGCAGCGCTGGTTTACACCAGCCGGCTCTGTACAACTGCAGCCCCGATAAACGACGCGAATAGCGGATGTGGCTCGAACGGGCGCGATTTCAATTCGGGATGAAACTGCACGCCAATGAACCACGGATGGTCCTCATATTCGACGATCTCTGGCAACACGCCGTCCGGCGATAGGCCAGAGAACCGCAGCCCATGCTGTTCGAGCCGGTCCTTGTAAGCGGTGTTGACCTCATAGCGATGGCGATGGCGTTCCGAGATTTCTGTAGCACCACCATAGACCTCCGACACCCGACTGCCCTTGGTCAATGCAGCTGGGTAAGCCCCCAGCCGCATCGTGCCGCCGAGATCGCCGGCATTGGTGCGCTTCTCAAGCTCGTTGCCGCGCAGCCATTCCGTCATGAGGCCAACCAGCGGTTCGTCGGTCGGGCCGAATTCCGTCGAATTGGCGTGTTCGATGGCGGCGAGGTTTCGCGCCGCTTCGATGACGGCCATCTGCATGCCGAAGCAGATGCCGAAATACGGCACGTCGCGCTCGCGCGCGAATTGCGCTGCGCGGATCTTGCCTTCCGCGCCGCGTTGGCCAAAGCCGCCGGGCACGAGGATGCCGTTGACGTGTTCGAGGAAAGGCGCGGGGTCTTCATGCTCGAAGACTTCGCTCTCGATCCAGTCGAGATTGACCTTCACCTTGTTGGCGATGCCGCCATGCGAAAGTGCCTCGGTCAACGACTTATAGGCGTCCTTCATGCCGGTATATTTGCCGACGATGGCGATGGTCACCGCGCCTTCCGGATTGCGGACGCGCTCATTGATGACGTGCCAGCTTTGCAGCGCCGGTGCTTTCACATCGACGATGCCGAAAGCGGCGAGCACTTCATCGTCCAGCCCAGCCGCGTGATAGGCCTCAGGTACGGCGTAAATGTTATCGACATCGCGCGCCTCGATGACGGCGCTCTCGCGCACGTTACAGAACAGCGCCAGCTTTGCGCGCTCGCTAGCCGGAATGGACCGGTCGGTGCGGCACAGCAGAATGTCCGGCTGGATGCCGATCGAGCGTAATTCCTTGACCGAATGCTGCGTCGGCTTGGTCTTCAATTCACCGGCGCTCGGAATGTAGGGCAGCAGCGTAAGATGCAGATAGATCGCGTCACCGCGCGGGAGGTCGTTCTTAATCTGCCGGATCGCTTCGAAGAACGGCAGGCCCTCGATATCGCCGACAGTGCCGCCTATCTCGCACAGCACGAAATCATAGTCGTCATTGCGGTCGAGGATGAAATCCTTGATCGCATTGGTGACGTGGGGAATGACCTGAATGGTCGCGCCGAGATAATCGCCACGGCGCTCCTTGGTCAGGATGTCCTGATAAATGCGCCCGGTGGTGATGTTGTCGGCCTTGGTCGCCGGTCGCCCAGTGAACCGCTCATAATGGCCGAGATCAAGATCGGTTTCCGCGCCGTCATCAGTGACGAAGACTTCGCCATGCTGATAGGGCGACATCGTGCCGGGATCGAGATTGAGATAGGGGTCGAGCTTTCGCAGACGAACCTTATAGCCACGCGCCTGCAGCAGCGCACCGACCGCCGCAGAAGCCAGACCTTTGCCGAGCGAGGAAACCACGCCGCCGGTGATGAAGATGTACCGCGCCATGGGGCCTAACCTTTAAGGCTCACCCATCGATTCGCCAAAGCGATTCGCAGCCGATCCCAAAAAATCGGCTGTCCTGTGGGTGACGTGAAAATAAAAGCGGAGTCAGCCCGTTACACGAGCTAGTTCGAGCGCGACCGCAACAGGCGATCGCGCATGGCCGGTTTGCGTTACTGCGACCGCGGAGCCTGTGGGACGGCCGGGGCCTGATTCTGCTGCTGATCGGACTGACGCAGCGAATCCAGCAGGCCACCGCCGCTGCCGGGCGCGACCGGCGTCGCCGGCGAGCCCGGTGCGGTGATCGGCGCGCTCGACGGGATAATGATCGAGGATGGCGCACGGTTGTGCGTGGCCAGCCAGGACAAAAGCAGGCTGGTCAGGAAGAAGCCCACGGCCAAAATTGCTGTGGTGCGGGTCAGAAGGTTCGCGGTACCGCGGCTCGACATGAAACCGCCACCTCCGCCGCCGCCCACGCCAAGGCCGCCGCCTTCGGACTTCTGCAACAGTACCGTGCCGATCAGGACCGACACGATCATGAGGTGAATGACGATAATGACAGTCTGCATCGTTGACCTTCCATCGCAAGCGCGCGGCCTCTGGCAGGCTGCAGCATGGCTTACGGGGTTTGATTTCCGGCGCTGTTTACACGACCATACGGGGCATTGTCACCCCCAACCGCGCACGTCGCATTTAGTCACACCCGGCCGCAATCGCCAGGAAATCAGCAGCTTTCAAACTTGCGCCACCGACCAGCGCACCATTGACGTTTGCCACATTCATCAGTTCGGCAGCATTGGACGGCTTCACTGAGCCGCCATACAGCAGCCGGATTGCAGCTGCGGCACCGTCGAAGCGTGCCGCGAGACGTTCGCGGATAAAGCCATGAACCTCGGCGACGTCCTGCGCAGTCGGCGTCCGCCCGGTCCCGATCGCCCAGACCGGCTCGTAAGCGACAACGGTGTTCTCGGCCGTCACGCCGTCGGGCAGCGAATCATTGAGCATCCCGCCGATGACATCTAGCGTGCGGCCGCCGTCGCGCTCGCCTTGCGTTTCGCCGACGCAAACGATCGCAATAAGCCCTGCCCGCCAGACGGCTTCTGCCTTGCGGCGGACAATCGCATTCGTCTCATTACAATCGGCGCGGCGCTCGGAATGTCCCACAATAATATAGGTGGCACCGGCATCAGCCAGAATCTCGGCCGATAGATCGCCGGTATGAGCACCGGATGCTTTGATATGGCAATCCTGCGCGCCGATCGAAATCGTCTGAGAGCCCAAGGCCTTTGCGGCGAAAGCCGAAATCAGGGTCGCCGGCGGACAAACCAGCAGATCGGCTTTGGCTTTTACGCCGTCCGCGCCGGCCAGCATCGCCTCAAATTCGGACATGGCGGTTTTAAGGCCGTTCATCTTCCAGTTGCCGGCGATCAGAGGGCGGATCGATGAGGTCATGAGGCGGTCTCGCACGAGCTGAAAAATGAGACCCTGCGCTAGCAGAGCGGCGATTGCGCCTCAAGTCTTTGAGCCGCCGGTGCTCTGCGCCCCACGGTCGCGCCGGATCGCGTCGGCACCATAATCCGGAGCGGACGGATCGAAACGCTGCCAGCCGGTTGCCGCCAGCGCAGTTCGGCGCTCCTCAATGTTGTCGGCGGCCGGATCGAGTACCGCCTCGAAATGAGCTTTCTGATCATCAGGCACGCGGGCGCTCACGAGACTGCCGCCACGCCGGATGCTTTCGGCATAGACTTCAGCGTCATTGGTCGCGACGCCAGCTCCGCGAGCATGCCGATAACTGCCAGCAGCGCCGACGGCCGCGGCACCGGCAGCAGCCGCCGCCAACCAGCCGGCCGCGACAATCGGACC
>JAYUEY010000180.1:0-5121 GCA_043739005.1 Tardiphaga sp. | reverse complement strand
GCCGTGCATCAGGCCTGTTCTCGCGCGCGCTGACCAGCCCGGACGGCAAGATCAGAATCCCGATCAACGAAGATGCCGGCGACGCCGGTCAGATCGAGGAATATCTGAATATCTATCGCGGCGAAGGCATCCAGCACATTGCCTGCGGCGTGACGGACATCTATCGGACGATCGAGAAACTGCGTGCGGACGGTCTGCCGTTCATGCCGCCGCCTCCCAAGACCTATTTCGAGATGATCGACGGGCGTTTGCCGAAGCATGGCGAGGACGTTGCGCGGCTGACAAAGAACGGCATCCTGATCGACGGCGAAGGCGTCGTCGAGGGTGGCCACACCAAGGTGCTGCTGCAGATTTTCTCGGCCAATGCGATTGGACCGATCTTTTTCGAATTCATCCAGCGCAAGGGCGACGACGGATTCGGCGAAGGCAATTTCAAGGCACTCTTCGAGTCGATCGAGGAAGACCAGATCAGGCGAGGCGTGCTGACGGTGGACGACAAGAAAGTGGCGTAGATGTAAGTCTGTAGGGTGGGCAAAGGCGCGCTTGCGCTGTGCCCACCCACTCACGTAATGCCCCACGCTTTCGCCTGCGCGGCAAGTTCTATCGTCTCCATCCCACGCACCGCTGACGGCGTGCGCGAGAAGCGTGGAGCGGGGCCGGGCTGCATGTGCTCGCCATTTTGAACAAACACGCCGCGCGCGACCATGTGCGGATGTTGCGTCGCTTCCGTCATCGTCAGGATAGGCGCGAAGCACACGTCCGTGCCTTCCATGATGGCGCACCACTCGTCGCGGGTCTTGGTCTTGAACACCGTGTCGAGTTTCTGGCGCAACGGACCCCAGTTCTTCGGGTCCATCTGGCCATCGAACTGCGGATCGGTCAGTCCGGCCAACTCGCGCAACTGCGCATAGAACTGCGGTTCGATCGAGCCGATCGAGACGAAGCCGCCATCCTTGCATTCATAGACGCCGTAGAAATGCGCGCCACCGTCGAGCATGTTGGCTTCGCGCTCTTCTTTCCAGCGGCCCGCTGCCGTCATGTCGAAGAACATCGTAATCAGCGACGCTGCGCCGTCGCACATCGCGGCATCGACCACTTGACCCTGACCGGAGCGTCCCGCTTCGAGCATCGCGGCGAGCATGCCGACGACAAGATAGAGCGCGCCGCCGCCGAAATCGCCGACCAGATTAAGCGGCGGCACCGGCTTGTCCTTGCCGCCGATCGCAGCCAACGCGCCGGTGATCGAAATGTAATTGATGTCATGACCTGCGGCGAGCGCGAGAGGGCCGTCCTGACCCCAGCCGGTCATGCGCCCGAAGACAAGTTTTTTGTTGCGGCCGATCACCACTTCGGGGCCGAGGCCGAGCCGCTCCATCACGCCGGGCCGAAACCCTTCGAGCAGCGCATCCGCGCCGTCGAGCAGCGTCAGCACCTGCGCGATCGACGCCTTGTCTTTCAGGTCCACTGTCACGACCGTACGGCCACGCGCTGCGGCGCCCTTCGGCATCTGCTTCGGCCGCACCAGCGTGATGATTTCCGCGCCCATGTCGGCGAGCAGCATCGCCGCGAACGGCCCTGGCCCGATACCTGCGAATTCGACTATGCGAAAGCCGGTCAGCGGCCCGGTCGCGCGGGATGTGGCGAGTTTGTCGAGCGTCGCGGTTGGGGCAGTTGAAGACGTAGCTTGCACCTTGAATGTCCCATTTTCATGTTCGTCATTATCGGCGATTTCCAGTTGACGGAAAACGCGCATCGCGAACGGTTGCGTTACGAAAAACTGTCTAGCTTGGCGGCTCGTTCTGCAAGAGGGTTCTGGATGCACGCGACGCGACGCCGACCTGTGCTCACGTCTTGCGAAACACCACACTCAGATTGTTCGCGGGCATTTCGATCACGTCCGGCGACGCGAAGCCGCTGGATGCCGCGAGCGCTGCAACGGCGTCGAGATCGCGCAGGCCCCAGTCCGGATTGCGCATCTTGAGGCTTGCATCGAAGGCCTCGTTGCTGTCGGCGGTCGGCACGTCACGGCGGCGATAGGGGCCATAGAGATACAATGGCGCGCCGGGAGCGAGGTTCGCCGCCGCACCGCGCATCAGGCCCTCGGTCGATCGCCACGGCGAGATGTGGATCATGTTGATGCAGATAATGCCGGCCAAATCAGGGAACGGCCAATCTGAGTCGCCGGCATCGAATTGCAGAGGCGGCGCGATATTGCGCAATTCGGCATCGGCCATCCACGCATCGATGCTGTGGACGGCCTCAAAGCTGGGATCGGTCGGCTGAAACATCAGGCCCGGCAGATGTCGTGCAAAATGCACGACATGTTCGCCGCTGCCGCTGGCAATTTCCAACACGCGACCGTCGCGCGGCAGCACGCCGCGCAGCACGTCGAGAATCGGATCGCGATTGCGCAGCGCCGCCGGCGCGTATTGCCGGTGGTCAGTCAAAAGGATTTTCTATCGGACATGATCTTATCCAAAAACCGGAAGGCCACTTTTTGGAATCATACCCGACTTATCCAGCGTCCGTCACCGCGCGCTGCGCCATCACCTTAACGAGGTTGGCGCGGTACGCCGCTGACCCATGAATGTCTTCCATCATGCCGTCTGTCGAGACCGTCACATTGTCGAGCGCTGCGGCGGACCAGTTCGCCGACAGCGCCTGCTCGATCGCGGGCACCCTCATCACGCCGGAGGACGATGCACCGGTGGCGGCGACGCGGACTTCGCCGGACTTCGTCTTGGCGACGAAGACGGCGGTGAGCGCGAAGCGCGACGCCGGATGACGCATCTTCGCATAGGCGGCCTTGGCGGGGATCGGGAACGACACGGCAGTGATGATTTCGCCGGGCTGCAGTGCCGTGGACATCAAGCCCTGAAAGTATTCGGCTGCCTTGATCTCACGCTTGTTGGTCTTGATCGTCGCATCGAGCGCCAGCACGGCCGCCGGATAGTCCGCCGCCGGATCGTTATTGGCGAGCGAGCCGCCGATGGTGCCACGATAACGCACGGCGGGATCGCCAAGTACGCTGGTCAGATGCACGATCGCGGGGATCGCGCGTTTGGCCTCGGCGCTCTGCGTGATGTCGTAATAGGTCGTCGCAGCCTTGATGACGAGCGCGTCGCCGGTCACTTCGATGCCGATCAGATCCTTGACGCGGCCGAGGTCGATCACGTCCGAAGGAGCGGCGAGCCGCTGCTTCATGACCGGGATCAGCGTATGGCCGCCGGCAAGGTAAGTCGCGTCGCCGCCTTTGGCGAACAGAGCCGCTGCGTCGTCGATGCTGGTCGGCCGGTGATAGATGGTCTCGTACATGGATGTGCTCCCGTGAGCGAATGACTTTGTTTGTTACTCGGCCGCCTGCTTCATCTGCATCGCGGTCCAGACCCGGCCCGGCGTTGCCGGCATCTCGATCTTGTTATGGCCGATTGCATCCGTAATCGCGTTGATGACGGCAGGCGAGGAGCCGATCGCACCAGCCTCGCCGCAGCCCTTCACGCCGAGCGGATTGCCGGGGCACAAGGTCGTCTGATGCGACAGCTTGAACGACGGCAGATCGTCCGCGCGCGGCATCGCGTAATCCATGAAGGACGCCGTGATGAGCTGGCCGTTCTCGTCGTAATAAGCGCCTTCGAGCAGCGCCTGGCCGATACCTTGCGCGAGTCCGCCATGGACCTGACCTTCGACGATCATCGGATTGATGAGCCGCCCGAAATCATCGGCCGCGACGAAATCGATGATTTCGGTCTTGCCGGTGCCGGGGTCGATCTCGACTTCGCAGATATACGCGCCGGAAGGGAACGTGAAGTTTGTCGGATCATAGAACGCGCCTTCTTTCAGGCCTGGCTCCATGCCGTCCGGTAGATTATGCGCGGTGTAGGCGGCGAGCGCGACCATCGGCAACGCGATCGACTTGTCGGTGCCGGTCACCTTGAACTCGCCGTTCTCGATGACGATGTCGCCGTCCGACGCTTCCAGAAGATGCGCGGCGATCTTCTTGGCTTTGGCTTCAACCTTTTCCATCGCCTTGAAGATTGCGGACATGCCGACGGCGGCTGAGCGCGATCCGTAAGTGCCCATGCCGAACTGGACTTTATCGGTATCGCCATGGACGATCTGGACCTGATCGACGCTGATGCCGAGCCGGCCGGCGACGAGTTGGGCAAAGGTCGTCTCGTGACCTTGACCGTGGCTGTGCGAGCCAGTCAACACTTCGATCGTGCCGACCGGATTGACGCGGACCTCGGCGGATTCCCAAAGACCGACACCGGCTCCGAGCGAGCCGACGGCCTTTGACGGCGCGATGCCACAGGCTTCGATGTAACAAGAGAAACCGATGCCGCGCAGCTTGCCCGCGGCTTTCGCTTTCGCCTTGCGCGCCGGGAAGCCGGTGTAATCGATCTGCTTCAAAGCCGCATCGAGCGACGCACCGAAATCGCCGATGTCATCGGCCATGATGACGGGCGTCTGATGGGGGAATTGCGTGATGAAGTTATGTCGGCGCAACTCTGCCGGATCGACTTTCAATTGCCGCGCTGCAGTCTCCATCAGGCGTTCAATCAGATAGCTCGCTTCAGGGCGGCCCGCGCCGCGATAGGCATCGACCGGCGTGGTGTTGGTATAGACGCCCATCACCTCGGCATAAATAGCGGGAATATTATACTGGCCCGACAGCAGCGTTGCATAGAGATAGGTCGGCACCGACGACGAGAACAGCGACATATACGCGCCGAAATTGGCGTGGGTCTTCACGCGCAGGCCAAGAATCTTGTTGTCCTTGTCGAAGGCCATTTCGGCATGGCTGAGATGGTCGCGGCCATGCGCGTCGGTAAGGAAGGCCTCGGTGCGGTCGCTCGCCCATTTCACCGGACGGCGGACTTTTTTCGCCGCCCACAGCGCGACCATTTCCTCCGGATAGATGAAGATCTTGGAGCCGAACCCACCGCCGACGTCGGGCGCGATGACACGAAACCGATGTTCCGCCAGGCCCAGCACGAAGGCGCCCATGATGAGGCGGTGGACGTGCGGGTTCTGCGACGTCACATAGAGCGTCAGTTCATCGCCGGCAACGTCATAGCTGGCGAGCGAGGCGCGCGGCTCCATGGCCATGGCCGCGAGCCG
>JAYUEY010000179.1:0-10795 GCA_043739005.1 Tardiphaga sp. | reverse complement strand
CCTGTTTCACGTGAAACGCTGGCGCGGCTCGATGCATACGTTGCGCTGTTGTTGCAATGGCAGGCCAAAACCAATCTGGTCGCCTCTTCGACATTGCCCCAACTCTGGACTCGCCATATCTCGGATTCGCTCCAGCTATTGGCACTCGCGCCGGATGCGAAAGTGTGGGCCGATTTCGGCAGCGGCGGTGGCTTCCCCGGCATCGTGCTGGCTTGTGCGCTGGCCGAAACGCCAGGCGCGACGGTTCATCTTGTCGAGCGCAACGCCAAGAAGGCCGCGTTCCTCCGGGAGGCGCTGCGCGTAACCGGCGGCGCAGGACTCGTGCATGACCGGGATATTGGGGATAGCGTGGATAGTCTGCCGGTGCATGTCGATTGTGTCACCGCGCGGGCACTAGCTCCGCTACACGAACTCATCGCCTTTGCGGAACCCCTATTCGCGCGCGGTGCCGCCGCTTTATTCATGAAGGGGCGAGATGTAGAGGCTGAATTGACGCAAGCCACTAAATATTGGAGTATCAAGCCCGTTTTGCACCCAAGCGTCACTGGCGAGGGATGGATCGTCGGCCTCGCGACAATCTCGCGGCAGCAAGCTACCAGCGCTACGGCGGACTTCTGACATGGTCGATTTTCACGAGACTTTAGAACAGGTTACGCCGGTTATAAATGATGCTGTCAGCCACCCGCGCATCATCGCGCTCGCCAATCAGAAGGGCGGCGTCGGCAAGACAACGACGGCGATCAATCTCGGCACGGCGCTGGCAGCGATCGGAGAGCGTGTGCTGATCGTCGATCTCGATCCGCAGGGCAATGCCTCGACCGGCCTTGGCATCGACCGCCGCACCCGCAATTGCTCGACCTATGATGTGCTGATCGGCGAAGCTCCGTTGCGCGATGCAGTGGTCGCGACCGCCGTGCCGCGTTTGCACATCGCGGCCTCGACCATGGACCTCTCCGGGCTGGAGCTTGAACTGGGCAGCGCCCGCGACCGCGCGTTTCGTTTGCGCGACGCGATCAAGGTGCTGAACAAGGATGCCGCCGAGGGCACCGATTACACCTATGTGCTGATCGATTGCCCGCCATCGCTCAATCTCATCACCGTCAATGCGATGGCCGCGTCGCACGCGATTCTCGTGCCGCTGCAATGTGAGTTCTTCGCGCTCGAAGGCTTGTCGCAACTCCTGCAGACGGTCGAGCAGGTCCGCGCGACGTTGAATCCAACATTGTCGATTCACGGCGTCGTGTTGACGATGTTCGACTCGCGCAACAATCTGTCGAACCAGGTCGTCGCTGATGTGCGGCAGTTCATGGGCAAGAAGGTCTATGAGACGATGATCCCGCGCAATGTACGGATCTCGGAAGCCCCGAGCCACGGCAAGCCGGTGCTGGTCTATGATCTGAAATGCGCAGGCAGTGAAGCCTATCTGAAACTCGCGACCGAAGTGATCCAGCGCGAGCGTGAGTTAAGGGCAAGCTAAATTAGCAGATGTGCAAGGAGATGGGGTGGGCAAAGCCTGTCCGTTTGAGCCTTTGACGAAAGCGGACAGCGTACCCACCGACCGACAAGAAGCGAACAGGGTGAGCACGGCGCAGGCCGACGACGAAGACGTCACGGGTTCGCGCTTTACGCCACCCAACAGCATAAACTGAGTCCGGAGATATCCATGATGGCTGATGAAGCGCGTTCGCGATTGGGTCGCGGTCTGGCAAGTCTGATCGGTGATGTCGGCGGTGAGGCCGCGCATCTCGAGCGGCCGCGCGCGCAGCGTAAAATTCCGATCGAGTTCATCAAACCCAATCCGCGCAATCCGCGCCGGACGTTTCTGGAGTCCGAGCTGGCCGAACTTGCCGCCTCGATCAAGCAGCACGGTGTGATCCAGCCGATCATCGTGCGTGCCGTGAAGGGCACGACGGATCGCTTCGAGATCATCGCCGGCGAGCGGCGCTG
The DNA here is from genome assembly GCA_043739005.1 of Tardiphaga sp. Classification (GTDB taxonomy): domain Bacteria; phylum Pseudomonadota; class Alphaproteobacteria; order Rhizobiales; family Xanthobacteraceae; genus Tardiphaga. Next base: position 8,848 of record JAYUEY010000179.1, on the reverse strand, counting down.
GCGCGCATCGCAGATCGCGGGCCTGCACGACGTGCCGGTGGTCCCGGTCGAGGTCAGTGATTCCACCGCGCTCGAAATCGCGATCATCGAGAACGTCCAGCGCGAAGACCTGAATGCGATCGAAGAGGCGCTCGGCTATCAGGCGCTGGCTGGCGAGTTCAACCGCACGCAAGAGGATATCGCAAAGACGGTCGGAAAGAGTCGCAGCCATGTCGCGAACATGATGCGGCTGCTGAAGCTGCCCGACGGCGTGCAGGATTATATCGCCAACGGTCAATTGTCGGCGGGCCATGCGCGCGCGCTGATTAGCCTGCCGGACCCGATGGCAGCAGCGAAACGTGCGGTCGAGGAAGGCTTGAACGTCCGCCAGACCGAAGCGCTCGCGCATGACGAGGGCGTACCCGCGCGTGCGCCGCAGAAGCCGCGCAACGAGCCGCGCGTGGCAAAGGATGCGGACACGATTGCGCTGGAGAAGCGCGTCAGCGACGTGCTCGGGTTGAAAGTTAGCGTTGACCATCGCGATCCCGGCGGATCGGTGATGATCCGATATCGCGACCTCGAACAGCTCGATGAAATTTTGCGGCGGCTCGACGCGGCCGGGTAGCAGTTATCGTCATTGCGAGGTCATCGTCAGCCCGGCAGATGCCGGCGTGATGATCGTCTCGCGATGACGGGAGACGATCACCCCCGTCGTCGCGCATTTACAGCAATGGCCATCAGCGCGCGCTGCGCGATGTCATGTGCCAGCAACGTTTGCCGCCGGGTTTCCAGCGCTGCAACACCGAGTTGTTCGATGATCGCCGCGAGCCGCTGCGGCGTCATTGCGCGCAAGGCTGTCTCAACGGCGGTCTTGCGCGAAAAATGCAAACGCGGAAATCCGCTCTCGGCGGCCTGCGACGCGGACATGCCTTCCAGCGTCAGCAGCGACGCTTTGTGTAATGAGGCCGCGTGGCGTTGCGCCGCCATGATGACCATGCCCGGATAGGTGCCGGCACTCATCGCCTTGGTGAACTCGGTTTCGACCAAAGCCGGCTGGCCGGAAAATGCGCCGTCGATGATCGGATCGATCTTGAGATCGGAGGCATCGGCGACGACGGCCGCGACATCGTCGAGCGTGACTTCGGTTTGGCCGTGCGCGTACAGCACAAGCTTGCGGATTTCGTTGCGTGACGCTTGCCGGTCGCCACCGAGCAATGCCATCAGCGACGCGCGGGCGTCAGTTGCGATGCGCAGGTTCGACGCGCGCAGTTCGTCATCGATCAATTTGGCGAGATCGCGCTCGGTGTCTGGATAGCAGGCAATCGCGACGGCGGTCTTCGCCTTCTCGCAGACTTTTCGCAGCGGCGATTCCGGTCGCAACTCGCCGGCCTCGATCACAATGCGGCAATCCTTGATCGGCTCAGTGGACAGCGTCTCGACGCCAGTGGCGAAACTCTTCGAGCCCGCGCGCACGCGAATGGCGCGGCGACCGCCGAACATCGGAATCGTCATCGCCTCTTCGACAAGGCGCGATGGTTCGGCGGAAAGATCGTCGCCGTCCATCCGCACCAGCGAGAACGGATCGTTGGGATCATCGACGGCGGATTTCACCAGCGCGTCGGCACGTTCGCGGACCAAACCTTGATCGGGACCGTAGAGCAGCACGATCGGCCGCGCCGCATCGGGCTTGGCCAGATAGGCATCGATCTCGCGTCCGCGCAGGGCGACCATCAGTTGGACTTTGTTGGCGTGAGCATCAATCCACTGCCGTCATTCCGACCTTGCATCATGCGCGCAAAAAGAAGGCGCCATGAACGCATCCCGGATGACGAAACATCAAATCGCAGCGAAGAAAAACGCTTCGAGCCGCTTCGAGATGTTCTCGGCGATTTCCTGCGAAGCACGATCTTCGGCGTCACGGAAGGCGCGTTGGCGCGCGAAGCGCTGCAACTGGCCGGGAATGTCATAGGTGACGCGCGAGAAGGTCGAGCCGGTCAGCACCGATTTTCCGGTCGCGACCTCGACAAGATTATACTGAGCGTCGATGCCATAATTCTCGCTCGACGGCAGCGCCGTTGTCGGATCGAGGATCAGCGAGGATTTATTGGACGTGAACTTCAGCACCAGCCGGTGCGTCGGCGCCATGCCGGTGGCTTCGCCATAGAGCTTGAAGGCCAGCGCATTGCGGATTTCGACGCCGAGCCGCGAATCACGCGACCCATTGGCGACCGTGGTCACCGGCGGCAGTTCGACGCCCGACAGTTTCTCGCGCAGCCCGGGTTTGCCGTCGGCACGTTCGGCATACATCGGCTGGAAACAGCCTGTTGTGAGCGCCGCAAGGCAGATCACGGCAAACAGCCGCATTGCAGCTTGCTTGTTAGCCCACCCGAAGCGTCTATCAGACGACGACATTGACGATCCTTGGCACGACGACAACGATTTTCCTGACCGGTTTCCCGTCCAAAGCCTGTTTTACCGCATCGAGCGCCAAAACGGCAGCCTCAATTTGCGGAATTTCCGCATTCCGGGCAACTGTGACTTCCGCGCGCTTCTTGCCATTGATCTGGACGGGCAGGGTCATCTGGTCCGACACAAGCAAATCAGCTTCGATGGCCGGCCATTGTGCCTCCGAGACAAGCCCAGAATTCCCGATCACGCCCCAACACTCCTCCGCGAGATGCGGAACCATCGGTGCTAAGAGCTGAACGAGGATGTCAAAAGCCTCCCGCGCCGCCGCCGCATAGGCCGGATTCTGGCTGGATCGACTTAACGGACCGTCGACGGTCTCCTGCAAGGTACTCACATACGTATACAGTTTGGCGATCGCCGTGTTGAAGCGCAGCCGTTCAACGCCCGTCAGCACGTCCGACAGCGTTTGGTGCGCAATGCGGCGCAACGCCGTGGCGGCGTCATCAGGCGGATGATTCGACCGGGTGCCGGCGGGCGGCAGATGGGGCGCGGCGGCGTTGACCAGCCGCCAGACCCGCTGGATGAAGCGCGAGGCACCCTGCACGCCGTCCTCGCTCCAGATCACGTCGCGATCAGGTGGCGAGTCCGACAGCATGAACCAGCGCGCGGTATCGGCACCGTAGGTTCCGATGATGTCGTCGGGATCGACCGTGTTGCGCTTCGACTTCGACATCTTTTCGATGGGGCCGATCTCAACCGGCGCACCGCCATCGATCAGCGTCGCGCGTCGCATGTCGCCATCGACAACAATGTAGACTTCAGCCGGCGACACAAAACCGCCATCTGCTTTTTTGTAGGTCTCGTGGACCACCATGCCCTGCGTAAACATGCCGGCGAAAGGCTCGCTCATGCCGATATGGCCGGTGGCTTTCATCGCGCGGGTGAAGAAACGCGAATACAGCAGATGCAGAATCGCGTGTTCGACACCGCCGATATATTGATCGACCGGCATCCAGCGATTGGCGACATCAGGCGTCGTCGGCGCGGTCTCGTTCCACGGATCGGTGAAGCGCGCGAAGTACCACGATGAATCGACGAAGGTGTCCATCGTGTCGGTCTCGCGCCGCGCATCCTTGCCGCATTGCGGGCAGGCGACATGCTTCCACGTCGGATGACGATCGAGCGGATTGCCGGGGCGATCGAATTCGATGTCGGCGGGCAGCCTCACCGGCAGGTCTTTCACCGGCACCGGCACGGTGCCGCAGACCTCGCAATGGATGATCGGAATCGGGCAGCCCCAATAACGCTGACGGGAGATGCCCCAGTCGCGCAGGCGGAAGTTGACTTCGCGCGTGCCCCAGCCGTCGCGTTCAAAAACTGCAAGCGACTCTTTCATCGCCTGCTCACAGGTCATCACGCCGGGGTCACCGACCCATTGCACATACTGAACCGTGTCGGTTTTCGCCGGCACGAACGCCACGTCTTGCACGCGCGCGTCACTGCCGACCGGCACGAACACATCGATGACGGGTAGATTGTATTTGCGCGCGAAGTCGAGATCGCGCTGGTCATGCGCAGGACAGCCGATGATCGCGCCGGTGCCGTAATCCATCAGCACGAAATTGGCGATGAACAAAGGCAGCGTCCAATTTTGATCGGCCGGATGCGTGACGTTGATGCCGGTGTCGAAACCTAACTTCTCGGCGGTGTCGATCTCGGCTTGCGACGTGCCCATCTTGTGGCAGTCATCGATAAACGCAGCGACTTTCGGATCGGTGGCGGCGAGCGCTTTGGCCAAAGGATGATCCGGCGAGATCGCCGCAAACGTAGGCCCATACATCGTATCCGCCCGCGTCGTGAACACGGGCAGCTTGTCGAAGCCATCGGGCGCATTGACCAGACCGAAATCAAAACGCAAACCCTCGGACTTACCGATCCAGTTGCGTTGCATGGTGCGGACTTTGTCCGGCCAGCGGTCGAGCGTATCGAGTGCGTCCAGCAGATCCTGCGCGTAGTCGCTGATCTTGAAAAACCACTGCGTCAACTCGCGTTGCTCCACGAGCGCGCCGGAGCGCCAGCCGCGCCCGTCGATCACCTGCTCGTTGGCGAGAACGGTCTGATCGACCGGATCCCAATTGACTTTCGATTGCTTGCGCTCGACGAGGCCCGCGCTGAGGAAATCCAGAAACATCCGTTGCTGATGCTTGTAGTAAGAAGGATCGCAGGTTGCGATCTCGCGGCTCCAGTCCAGCGACAGCCCCATCGATTTGAGCTGTTTCTTCATTGCGGCGATATTGGCGTAGGTCCATGTCGCCGGATGCGTCTTATTCTGCATCGCGGCGTTTTCGGCCGGCATGCCGAAGGCGTCCCAGCCCATCGGATGCAGCACATTATAGCCGCGCGCGCGCATCGACCGCGCCACCACGTCACCCATCGTGTAGTTGCGGACGTGACCCATATGGATGCGGCCCGACGGATAGGGAAACATCTCCAGCACGTAGTATGTCTGGCGCGGATCATCGTTTTTAGTGGTGAAGATCGCCTGCTCGTCCCAGAGGCGCTGCCAGCGCGGTTCGGCGTCGCGGGCATTGTAGCGTTCGGTGGTCATGATGTCGGTTGTTCCGGCGGGATTTGAACCGACAAGGACCATGAAGGGCGCGAACGGTCAATGGGCCGGCAACGCGAATGGATCACTACACCGCCAGCGCGAGATGCGTATCAACCGCGTCGGCGAAACCATGGCAGACGACGGTGTTGCGACCATGGTGCTTGGCCGAGTAGAGCGCGGCGTCAGCGGCTTCGACGAGATCCTTTTGTGTCTGGGTCTCGTTCGGCATCGTGCTGGCCAGACCGATGCTGGCCGTCACACGCTGGGTCGCCGTGGTGGCGTGCGGGATTGCAAGTTCCTGGATCGCGCTGCGGATGCGTTCACCGATCCGGGTTGCGAGTTCGGCATCCGCGCGCGGCAACAGCATGCAGAATTCTTCGCCGCCATAGCGCGCGGCAAAGCCCATCGCTTCATGCGCGATCGTGCCGAGTGTCTGGCCAATTTGCGCCAGACAGGCATCGCCCTCGGGATGGCCGTAATTGTCGTTGAACGCCTTGAAATGATCGACATCGATCATGAGGAGTGCGAGATCGTCGTCGGTCTGCTGAGCCTTCATCCATTCAAAGTCGAGACGGCTCTGGAAGCCGCGGCGATTGGCGAGGCCAGTCAGCACATCGACCGAGGCCATCACCGTCAAGCGATCATTGGCCTGCATCATATCGCGTTCGCGTTGGCCAAGTTGTGTTGCCATCTTGTTGAACGCGCGGGCGAGCGGTACGAATTCTGCCGGAAGACCCTCGCGCCGGGCGCGGGCGGTCCAGTCGCCGGTGCCGAAGCGGCGGGCGATTGATGTCATCACCATAATAGGACGCACGATCAGCCGTTCGGCGGCGGCGAGAGCCGCGAACAGCACGAACAGGCAGACGCAGGCCAGTTGAACATAAGCGGCGCGGATATCGCGGTCGGCGTCGGCCGCGAGCACGGTTTCGTTAATGTCGCTCACGAGCCGCGCGGTGGTGCCGGCGACCTGAGTGACGGAAATGGCATGATAGGAGCCGTCTGCCGCAATGAGCCGCGTAGGCGCGTGTTGCTTGGCGGACATCACGGCTTGCATGAAACGCACGTTCATCGTCTCGCCGACCTTAGCGTCCTGACCATTTGGAGCTGCGAGGATACGACCCGTACTGTCGATCATAATAGTCGAGAGACCAGGGCGGTTGCCAAGATTGCTCATCAGCTTCGATAGCCAGTCGAGATTGACTGCAACGGCGATCACGGCTTCACCGGCTCCAGCGATGCTCGAAACCGGAAATGCCGTCATGATGATCGGCTGGTTGTCGCTACGGCTCTCGAGGTAATCGCTGACAACAAAACTTTGCGTCGCGATAGCCTTTTTGAAATAGCCGCGGTCGCCGAGCTTGAGGCCGATCAAATCGTCGCTGGTCGAGCAACGGATCTCTCCAGTTTTATCAGTAATGGACAGCGATTTGATCCACGGCAGATCGACGCGCATCGCGGCGCGGACGATTTCGCAATTTTGGCCGGAACGTTGTGTGGTGGCGTAGACATAGGCCGTTGCGCGAAGTACGGCCTCGACCGACATCATCAATTCGCGTTGTGCGCTGGCGCTATGCTCAGCGAGTTTGGTGAACTCCGCGAAGCTAAGCGCAATTTGCTGGTCGCGATTGTCATCGAGCACGCGGATGCGATCGATCATCAAAGGGCCGACGAGAATCAACGCTAGTACCGCAAGCCGAGCGCGCAACCCGAAGACGCGCTTCAGCCTCAGTTTGTTGCGATTGACCGCAATGCGTGGCATCGTCCGACCCCTAGTCCCAGGCACAGAGTACCGCCAAGGTCGTAAAAACCCTTTGGCGGGTTGGTTACAATTTGAACGATGTCGCGATTGAGTCATCCATGATCGAGCCGCCTGCCTTCACGCCGTCCTCACATTCAGCGCTCGCCGATGTGGAGCGGGAAATCGCGCGCGCCTGCGCCGATGCCAAACGCGACCGGGCTGACGTGACGCTGATTGCCGTTTCCAAGACCTTCGACGCGGCCGAGATCTTGCCTGTGATCGCGGCAGGACAGCGCGTCTATGGCGAAAACCGCGTGCAGGAAGCGAAAGGAAAATGGCCGGCAATGATCGCGGATCACCCCGGCGTCAAATTGCATTTGATCGGTCCGCTGCAATCGAACAAAGCGAAGGATGCGGTTGCCTTGTTCGATGCGATCCATTCGGTCGATCGCGACAGCATTTGCGAAGCGTTAAGTAAAGAGGTCCGCGCGCAGCGCCGCACGCCAGAGTTGTTCGTCCAGATCAATACCGGCGAGGAATCGCAAAAGGCTGGTATCGCGCCTGGCGATGCCGATGATTTCCTCGCGCGCTGCCGCGATCATTTCGGCCTGACGATTGCCGGTCTGATGTGCATTCCGCCAGTGGACGAGGCACCCGCGCCCCATTTCGCACTGACGACGAAAATCGCCGCGCGCAATGGCTTGCGCCACTTGTCGATGGGCATGAGTGCAGACTTCGCCAGCGCAATCCAGCTCGGCGCGACTTATGTGCGGGTAGGCAGTGCGGTTTTCGGAAAACGGTAAGCCCACCTCAACTGGCCTGTAGCAACTGGACGGCAACGCCCTTCTCATCCGATGACGATCCGCGTGTCGGGCCCGAGCCGCGCCAACAGTCGAAGCAGGTTGCCGCGTGTCATCGCCACGCATCCGGCCGTCGGTTTGAATCCGTCACGCGCCAGATGCAAAAACACAGCACTGCCGCGATGAGCCGTGCGCGGTATCGTATTGTGATCGATTTCGATAATTATATCATAAAGGTGGTCGTCTCGGACGAGACGATCTCCGGTGCCGTCCCAACACATTGGGCGATTATAGCGGCGATCCGATGGGTCTTCGCACCAGGCATCGTTGGCTGCGATAGCGCGCACGGGAAGATGCGTTGCGGGACGCGAGAGACGGTCGGCGCGAAACCAGACCTGACGCGGATGAAAGGTGCCGCGCGGCGTGCCGCTGTCGCCCTCAACCTTGTTGGCCAGAATGCCGCCGCGCCCGAGTGCCACTGGGATCGTCAGACCGGGAGCGGTCAACCAGCCAAGCTGGCGATTGCCGGCAGCCGCCCGAACGCGCAACATCGTGAACGGTCGATCGCAAGTTTTTTTGATCCAAGGCTCTGATATCGCAATTCTTTTCATGCTTAAACGAGGACTCCAATATTGCGTTTGTCCAAGCGCCCGATCCAAATTGCGCCAATTGCCATCGTTTTTCCGACTGACCGGCTAAATTAGGTTAGCCTGTTCCCAATCGGCAACTCGTGACTATCTGCAATCATATTGATTTGGGGAGGGCAGTGTTGACCTCCGGACGACCGAAGGACCGACAGCATGGCCAATGCCCGTAAGATTCTCATCGTGGATGACGATACGGATTTACGCGAAGCACTAGTCGAACAATTGTCGCTGCATGAGGAATTCGAGGCAATCGCCGTGGACACGGGCGCGAAGGGTACGTCGGCCGCCAAAGCCAATGCGCCTGACCTCGTCCTGATGGATGTCGGCCTACCCGACACCGATGGTCGCGAGGTTGTCCGCAGCCTGCGCAAGAGCGGTTTCAAGTCGCCGATCATCATGCTGACAGGCCACGACACTGACTCTGACACAATCCTCGGCCTCGAATCCGGCGCGAATGATTACGTCGCCAAGCCGTTTCGCTTCGCTGTGCTGCTGGCTCGCATCCGCGCCCAGTTGCGCCAGCACGAAGCCAGCGAGGACGCGGTATTTTCGGTCGGGCCGTATAGTTTCCGGCCGGGGTCGAAGATGCTCACCGGGGCCAATGCCAAAAAAGTGCGGCTGACCGAGAAAGAAACCGCGATCTTGCGCTTTCTCTATCGCGCCGGTG
>JAYUEY010000178.1:0-41528 GCA_043739005.1 Tardiphaga sp. | reverse complement strand
TCAGGTCGATTTCAACAAGCTCATTGCCTTCGGCGCGACACTACCGCAGCTTCTCACCGCGATCAGCAACGCCAACATCAATGTCGGCGGCAACACGGTCAATATCGGCACGCAATCCGCCGTGGTGCGCGGTGTCGGCCTTATCAAATCGATCGAAGACCTGCAAAATACGATGATCTCACAGACCAACGGCAATCCCGTTCTGGTCAAGGATGTCGCCAATGTCACGGTCGGGGAAAAGCCGCGCCTTGGCATCGCCGGCATCAATCAGGACGACGACATCGTGCAGGGCATCGTGCTGATGCGGCGTGGCGAACAATCCTCGCCGACGATCGAGCGTGTTCATGACCTCGTCACCAAGATCAACAATTCCAGCATTCTGCCGCCCGGCGTGCGGATCGAACGCATCTATGATCGCAAGGATCTGATCGATATCACGACGCACACCGTGCTCGAAAATATGGTGGTCGGCATCGGCCTGATCGTGCTGCTGCAATGGCTATTCCTCGGCGATCTGCGCAGCGCGCTGATCGTCGGCGCGACGATTCCTTTTGCATTGTTCTTTGCCGTCATCATTCTCGTCGCGCGCGGCGAGAGCGCCAACCTGCTGTCAGTCGGCGCGATCGATTTCGGACTGATCGTCGACGCCACAGTCATCATGGTCGAGGCGATTTTCAGACGACTGTCGCAAACCGCCGAACTCACCGATGGCGAGCAGAACCGCATTTCGCCGGATTCGCTGATGGGCATGAAGCGCCACGCGATCCTGTCGGCCTCGTCCGACGTGTCGCGTTCGATCTTCTTTGCGGCTGCCATCATCATCGCGGCGTTCCTGCCGCTGTTCACGCTGTCCGGCGTCGAGGGCAACATCTTCGGGCCGATGGCGCGAACCTATGCCTATGCGCTGGCCGGCGGGTTGATCGCGACCTTCACCGTGACGCCGGCATTGTCGGCGATCATCCTGCCGTCGCACATGAAGGAGACCGAGACCTTTATCGTGCGCAGACTGCACGCGCTTTACGTGCCGACGCTGAAATGGGCCGTCAAAAGTCGGGCCATCGTGATGGCGGCGGCGGTCGGGCTCGTCGTCGCGACCGCCATTCTGGTGCGGTTGCTCGGCCTCGAATTCCTGCCGAAGCTGGAAGAGGGAAATCTGTGGGTGCGCGCGACGTTGCCGCCGACGATCTCGCTTCGCGAGGGCAACACCTATGTCAACGATATGCGCCGGATGATTTCGGCGATGCCGGAGGTTGAGTCCGTCGTCTCGCAGCATGGCCGCCCCGATGACGGCACCGATGCGGCGGGCCTCTTCAACGCCGAATTTTTCGCGCCGCTGAAGCCGGTGAAGGAATGGCCCGGCACCAAGGACAAGGATGAACTGACAGCGAATTTGTTGAAGAAGCTTCAGGACAAATTCCCCGGCGTCGAATTCAATTTCTCGCAATATTTGCAGGACAACGTCGCCGAAGCCGTGTCCGGCGTGAAGGGCGAGAACTCGATCAAGCTCTACGGCAACGATCTTGTCGAACTGACCGAGACGGCGAACAAGATCAAATCCGTTCTTGCCACCGTACAGGGCGTGACGGATTTGGCGGTGTTCACCTCGCTCGGCCAGCCGACGATCCAGATCGACATCGATCGCGCGCGCGCCGCGCGCTATGGCCTGTCGCCGGGTGATATCAATGCGACGATCAAGGTCGCGATCGGTGGCGATAGCGCCGGCGATCTTTACGAACCCGGCAGCGACCGGCATTTCCCGATCATCGTAAGGCTGGCGCCGGAATTCCGCCGCAGCGCTGAGGCGATCGAGAACCTGCGCATCGGTGCGACCGGCCCGACCGGCGCGATCACTCAAATCCCGCTCAGCGAAGTTGCTAAAATAACGCTCGTCTCCGGTGCAGCCTATATCTATCGCGAACAACAAGAGCGCTATCTGCCGGTGAAATTCTCGGTCCGTGACCGCGATCTCGGCAGCGCGATCAAGGAAGCGCAGGACAAGGTCGCGGCGCAGGTAACATTGCCGGCCGGGTCGCGCGTCGAATGGGTCGGCGAATTCGGTAATCTGCAATCGGCGATCGCGCGGCTCTCAATCGTGGTGCCGATCAGTCTCGCGTTGATCGCTGTGCTGCTATGGTTCAATTTCGGATCGATGACCGATACGCTGCTGGCGATGAGCGTCATCCCGATGGCGGTGTTCGGCGGCGTGCTCGGGCTGTTTCTGTTCGGGATTCCATTCAGCGTCTCGGCTGCGATCGGCTTCATCGCACTGTTCGGCATCGCCGTGATGGACGGCATCATTATTCTCTCGCAATACAACGCGCTGATCGATCAGGGCTATGATCGCATCAAGGCGGTGATCCAGACCGGCGAGCTGCAGTTGCGCCCTGTGGTGATGACCTGCGTCGTCGCCGGCATCGGCCTGTTGCCGGCGGCATTGTCCTCAGGCATCGGCTCGCAGGTGCAAAAGCCGCTCGCCGTTGTCGTCGTGACAGGAATGATGCTGGCACCGATTGTCATCCTTGTGACGTTGCCGGTGCTGATCTCGGTCTTCTCGCGGCGGACGTTAAAAACATAAAGGGAAGCCGGCATGGCCGGGATCGCACTGGTCAAAGCAACCGAGCGGCGCTTCATCACCGCGCCATAGACGGCCCGTTCGTCGCTCAGGCTTTGGGCTGCAAATGCCCGCTATTTGCTCACGCCAATATGTCACGGATTGCCGATGCTGAGGGCGTGATCTCTCAGGCTTGGTGCAGTGATGAAGACCTTTATCCGCGTCGTCGAATTGTGGGTGCCGGATCGCAGTCGCACCCGGCTGGAATTCGGCGGCTGCCTCTCCAGCAGCGATTTCGACGAGTTCAACGCGCTCAGCGAAGGCACGTTGTTCGCCTATGACGAAGGTCTGCCCGGCAAGGCATGGGCCGCCGGCCATCCGATCATCCTGACGGATTTCGCAAACTCCTATTTCCGGCGCACCGATGCGGCGAACGAAGCGGGGCTGACCTGCGGCGTCGCGCTGCCCGTGTTTGCCGGCGAATTTCTGATGGCGGTGATGGTGCTGTTTTGCGGCGACGACGACAAGCACATCGGCGCGGTCGAGCTGTGGAAGAACGATCCGGAGGTGTCGCACGAAATGGGTCTCGTCGATGGCTATTACGGCACCGCCGAGATGTTCGAGTTCAATTCGCGCCACACGAAATTCCCGCGCGGCTTCGGCCTGCCGGGGCGGACGTGGAAGGCGGAGATGCCGATCGTCGTCAAGAATTTGCAGAACTCAAAATTATTCTTGCGCTGGGAAGAGGCGATCGAGATCGGCGTCAATTGCGGCGTCGGAATTCCTTACAAGACCGCGAACGATTTGACATGGGTGGTGACGTTCCTGTCGGCACAATCGACACCGATCGCACGCCGTTTTGAAATCTGGGTGCCGAACGCAGCGCGCGATGCGCTGGTGTTTCACTCCGGCGATTGCGACAAGGACATGGATTTGAACGCGCTGTTCGCAGCAAAGCCGATCAAGCGTGGTGAAGGCTCGATCGGCGGTGCGTGGGCGACCGGCATGCCGGCGATCAACAACTCGCTGCGCGACGATCAGTCGGCGTCGGCCATCGCCGCGCGCGAGATTAAGCTCAACCAGATCGTCGTGCTACCGATGATCGACGGTGCCAAACTGACGGCGGTGCTGGCGTGGTATTTATAGCCAAGTATCGGTCATTCCGGGGCGCGAAGCGCGCCAGCGCAAGCGAACCCGGAATCTCCTCAAGTTCATCGTGCCCTAAATGCTGAGATTCCGGGTTCGCGTTCGGCAAAGCCGCCCGCGCCCCGGAATGACGCATTACCGAATAGCGATCGGATTGATCATGCTCTGGACACCACCCTTGAAGCGCGGCTGGCCGAGCACGAATAGAAATTCATAGGCCTTGTCCTTCGCCAATCCGGACGTGTCCATATTTTCCAGAATATATGTCCCGTTCATCGCCAACAAAATCTGGTGCACCTCGAAGATGTTCTTGGTCTCAAACGGAACAGGCTCGACGCCCCAGGTATCCGCACCGACGGCGACGACGCCCTTGCCGGTGAGATATTTTGCGCCTTCGACGCCGACGCCGGGCTCACCGGCATTGTAGCGTTTCACATCGGTACCGATCAGGCTGAGCCAGCCAGTGTGAAATAGCACGACGTCGCCCTGACGGATGTCGATGTTCTGCGCCTTGGCAGCTTCCTCGATTTCCTTGACGTTGAACGCGGTGCCTTCCTTGACGATATCGGTCTTGTAATAGGCCGCCATGTCGAGCAGCACGCCGCGCGTCACGATCGGCGGCACCTTGTCGATGCCAAGCTTTTTGAGGCCCGTCGCATCTGCGAAATCGGCGACCTTGTTGCCGTTGTAATAGACATGCTCGACGCCGAGATGGCCGAGGCCATCGATCTGACTGCCGACGCCGACCCAGCCATCGATCATGTCGTCATTATAAGTCGCCTTGTTCGGGCCGAGACCCGAATTGCCGGCCTGTCCGGGCTGCACGATCGTGATCTTGAATCCGCGCGGCGGATAGGCCGGGGTGTCCGAGCCGACCGGGATTCCGAGTGCATAGGTCTTGCCGGTCTTGACGAGTTGCGCGGCTTTCACGATCAGCTCTGGCGTCATGTAGTTGGCGGCACCGATCTCGTCGGTCGGGCCCCATTTCGATTTGGTCCAGTCCTGTGCGAAAGCCGACGTCGTCGCGGCCGCCATCGCGCAGCCCATCAGGATTGCTCTCATCATCGCGTTTCTCCCGTTTGCGTCCGGATGTTCCTCCGGATGCGCCGACGATAACAGACGTGCGAGTGATGACACGGCGGTGACAAGCGACGTTTTGCCGCGAGCTTTATGGCCAGCGCGCTATTGCCCGGACGGCGTGCGCAGGCCCTGCCAGGCGTCGCGGACCTGATGGTAATGCACTTCCGGCAGGTAATCGGGCGTCTTAAGACCGAGGGTGCTGACGTCGAGTTTGCCGACCGAACTCAGCAACTGATAGGAGGCGATGACGCGGTCGCGCTGCGCGCCGATCAGGCGGGACTTGGCGATGATGAGATCCTGCTGCGAGTTCAGAACGTCCAGCGTGGTGCGCTGGCCGCCGGTGGCCTCGCGCTGCACACCCTGCAAGGCGACGCCGGCGGCGCGCACTTCGGATTCCGCCGCCGAGACCGCGATCTTCGCGCCCTCATTGGCGACCCATGCGCCGGTGGCCGCGGTGCGAATCTGATTACGCACCTGCTCAAGAACGAGACGGCTCTGCGCGCTCAATTCCTTGGCCTGCCGGGTCTGGGCGGCAGCGAGGCCGCCATCATAGATCGGTGCACTGATATTGCCGGAGATACTCGCCTGATCGGTGCGGCTGGTGCCGAGCGTCGTGTCGGACTGAACCGCTCGGCTGGCGGTCCCTTGCAACGTCACCGTCGGCAGCAGCGTGCCTTCCGCGACGCGGATTGTGGTCGACGCGACATCGACGTCATAGCCGGCGGCGAGCACGGCGGGATGTTGTTTGAAACCTTGCGCCACGGCATCGTCGCGGCTCTTTGGCGATAGCCGATCGACCGGCTCCGCCGGCATCAGGCGCTGCGGCGGATTGCCGATCACCTGCGTATAGGTCGCCTGGCTGACAGCGAGCGCCACTTCGGCGGCGTTCAAATCTGCCCGGCCGCGCGCAAGGCGCGCCTCGGCCTGCGCCGTATCGGTCGGGGTCACGTCACCGGCATTGAGCCGCTTCTGCGTGATGTTGAAGGTCTCTTGCAGAAAGTTGACGTTCGACTTCTGGGCTTCGACCAGCGACTGATTGGCGAGCACGTTGAGATAGACCGTGACGGCGTCGAGCAGCACGCCCTGTCCGGTATTGCGCAGCGCTTCGCGGCCGGACTGGACCTGCAACTCGGCGATGCGCACGCTATTCGCGGTGCGGTTGCCGTTGAACAGGATCTGCGTGACGGTGAGGCCGATCGTCCACGGCTTCTGGGTCGCGGACTGGATCGTGTTGTCGGGCAACAGATTGCGCACCGCCTGCAGGCCGTAGCTCAGGCCGGCGATGATCGACGGCCGGTAGGCGGCAAGCGCCTGCGGTACGTTTTCATCGGTTGCGCGCTGCCGCGCGCGTTCCGAGTTCAACAAAGGGTTCGTCTGATAGGCCCGCACCAGTGCCTCAGGCACCGTCTCGGCCCGTGCGACGTCAACGCTCATCAGCGGAATGGCGATTGCACACGCCAGTCCCGCCGCGCGACAGGCGCGACGATAGGAGTGTTCGAATTTTACGGTATGCCGAATCATACTATCCCGCAGGAATCCCAAACATCTGCCGCCGTCGACGTCCCGCCCGTTAACTTGTTTAGAGGGCGTTGCCGCTTTCGGCAAACCGTCCGGTGAATAACCCGCCACCGTCTGCGTGAGCGTTTCTGTCCAGCGTCGTGCGTGCTGATTTGCCTTGTAAAACGGGACCATAGAGGCGGTCGCGGCAGCGGGGAATGCGACGATGACGCCTCACGATGATTGCTTTCCGGCTGTTGCCCGCAGGGCACATTTGCGGACAACCGGCGTGCCGAGATGCGTGCGGCGTTAACCTTTGTGGTCGCGGAACTGTCACAATGCGGCGTGAGGCCGAAAGCCTTTGCCGATGGTTGTTCAACACAGCAGAACGCATGGCATCCCTCGTGCGAGATGCGCGTGTCGGGGATGCTGGTGCTCGCGCCTACCTGTTCTTGATATTCGCCGGGCGCTTGGCGATGAAAGCCGCCATGCCTTCGCTGCGGTCATCCAGCGCGAATGTGCCGTGAAACAGATCACGCTCGACTTTGAGGCCTTCGGTCAGCGGTGTCTCGAAGGCGCGGTTGACGGCGCTCTTCGCCATCATCACGGCCGGGCGCGACATGGCCGCGATCTTCTCGGCCATCGCCATCGCCTCGTCCATGAGTTTATCGACGGCGACGATGCGACTGACCAGACCCGAGCGTTCGGCTTCGACGGCATCCATCATGCGGCCGGTGAGGCACAAATCCATCGCTTTGGATTTGCCGATCGCGCGCGTGAGGCGCTGCGTACCGCCGATGCCGGGAATGGTGCCGAGCGTAATTTCGGGCTGGCCGAATTTCGCCGTATCGCTGCAAATGATGATGTCGCACATCATTGCCAGTTCGCAACCGCCGCCGAGCGCATAGCCGGAGACGGCGGCGATGGTCGGCTTGCGGCAGGTCGCGACGCGGTCGCCGCCGATCTGCGTGAAATCCTCGGTGTGCATGTCGATGAAGCTCTTGGGCTGCATTTCCTTGATGTCCGCGCCGGCCGCGAAAGCCTTCTCGCTGCCGGTAACGATGATGCAGCCGACGGCATCATCGGCTTCGAGTTCGTCGATCGCGCGCTTGATCTCGGCGAACACGCCGAACGACAACGCGTTCAGCATCTTCGGCCGGTTCAGCGTCAGCAACCCGACCGCACCCTTGCGCGCAACGATGATGTGTTCGTAATCAGCCATAATTCATCCCGGACAATTCTTGGCGGCCTGATTGCCGCGATCGCGGGCAATCTGCCTTTTGCCGGGATGGGGTTCAAGTGTATCGGTGGCGGTGACGCTTACGCCATGAACATCCGTGCAGCGGAGGCGAGCATCAGCAAGCCGCCGAAGGCGATGAAGATCTTGCCGATCAGCGAACTTTGGCTCCAGGCGTTGGTGTCGCCGCCGGCGAGCACAGGCCTGTCGGTTGACGCCATTGCAGACATCGCCGGTGCTGCCGAGGTCGGGACGTTGACGCCTGCGGCTTGCGACGGATTTTGCGCGAGCTGCGCCGTCATCTTGGAGGCGATCTGGCTTGCCGCGTCGTCGCCGGTCGGGGGAGCGCTCGACGTTTTGTCGGTCGAGGTTTTGGCCGCCAGAGTCTGGTCCGCCAGAGTCTTGTCCATCTCGTTGAGCTGGTCGGAGCCGACGATATCGGGCGACGCCGCCGGTGCGGTCTTTGCTGCCGTCGTCACGGGTTGAATTCCAGTGTCGGGCGCCGGCCATTCCGCATTCGCATTCGAAATCGTCTCAGGCATGGCGGCCCGTTCGGCGTCGCTCATCGGAACGACGTTCGAGACCGCATCAGCCTCGATCGCCTTGGGACGATAGCCCTTCGCGATCACGCGCGGCTTTTGCACACGCGCGACTTTGGCGGCCCGCTTGCGTTTGGTGATTTTGTTCAACGCCACCGGCTTGCCGGGTTGAGCCGCGACTGAATTTTCGGTCGCGCGCGTCTCCGTATTATCGGCCTGCACGTCATTGGCGCGCGATGGCGCAGCCGCACACACGACGAAGCTCGCCGCGATCAAAACCGCGCTGATGCGCCGAATTGGCCAAATCCCAGTCGCACGAATTCCAGTCGACCGTATCATTGGCAATCTCCCCGTCTGCCAGTCCTGCATGCGCAGAGACAGGCCGGAGGTGGCCAGAGCGGGGCAAAAACGAGGAATTAACGCGCCTTAGATGTGGCGCCGCAATTGGTCGAGTAAGGCCTTGTTAAATAACAACAATTTCAGGCCATGTTGATGCGGCGCGACATTTAATCAGGCGAGGGCTGTGGATTGCTGCATCCGGTGGAAGCGCAGCGCCTGTTGCGCGGTCGATTGTCGCAATCGCGCATAGGCGTCACGATGTGCTGCAGTCTCGGTCGGAACCAAATCCGACAGCTTGGCGCGCATGGCGATGATCGATTGCACCGTCGTCCAACTGAACCCACACACTTTAGCGAGAATGAAAATGCCCTCGACGCGCGCCTCGATCATGATGTTCTCGGCGAGATCGACGCTCACCTGTGCCAGACAGGCGATCGCGGCATTGACCTCGTCGAATTTATCGCTGTCGGCGAAATCGACGACTTGAGTTTCGTTGAGGCGGCCTTCCTCATAGAGCGAGCGAATTAGCGCGTGCGAGACGTCGGTCTCCAGCGGGATCGCCTTTTGGGTCGATCGCGCGCGGCGCGTGACTTCACTCACGGCGAATGAAATGTGTTCGCCGGCGTTCGGGTGAGCGATTTCCAGCGACCTGCGGACGGCGTCGGACGCGCGTGCGATCAGCTTGAGATAATGGTGACGCGGAATATCGGGCCGCAAGGCAACGCAGGTCGTGATCTCGTCATTGTGCTCCGCGCGATCGACAAGCACGGCGAAACCATGCTCGGAGAATTCCGCGCCGGGGTTTTGGACCGTCGACTGCACCACGATGTCGTTGCCGCGCACGACCAGAATATCCGTGACGTCGGTGCTGATGTTGCGGCGTGTCGAGATTGCGAGAAGATGCTGCTGACTTTTGCAGCGAGCAGCTTCGATTAGCATGTCGTCGTCGAGCCGGTCCGATTGCGCCAGCGCAGGCGATGCGATGTCGATCAGATCGTTGAAGGCGAGCGTGCGCATGGTCTGCAGCGGCGCGCTGGGGATCGGCGCGAGGCGCTGGGAGAGCAAAACCAACGCCGAGCTTTCCATCTGCCGGATCAAGCAACCGAAGACATCGTCGAAGACGTCGATCAAATCGTCCGAATAGTCGACGCAACGTCCGAGAAACAGATCGGTGACACGACGAAGCGTGTCGACGCGTCGGCTTAAACTCTCATGCGAAAGACTTTCCTGGAGTTCATCGAGGAGAGTCGCCGATTCCGGCATGCTGCGCTGGTTCATGGGCATAATCGGCTCGTCATGCTGCGCTGGCGACGCGGTTGCGGCCATTGCGTTTGGCGGCATAGAGCGCGGCATCTGCGCGTGCCAAGATGGATTCCGGTGTTTCGTTCGGCTGCAATGTCGCTACGCCGGCTGAAATCGACAATGGCAGGCCGGGAGCCAGGCTGCTCCAGTCGAGTTCGGAGATGATGATGCGCAGCCGGTTCAGCATTCGCTGGGCATCGTCATGCGGCGTTTCAGGCAGCACAAGCAAAAATTCCTCGCCGCCATAGCGGCCGAAGGCGTCGATGGTGCGAATATTGGCGAAAGCGGAGATCGCGAAGGTACGCAGCACCTCGTCGCCCGCCGGATGGCCGAACGTGTCATTGATGCGCTTGAACCAGTCGAGATCGATCAGCGCCACCGAGCAGGGATGCGACAACCGACGCGCACGCGAGATTTCGTCGTCGAGTTTGCGCATGATGCTGCGGCGGTTGAACGCGCCGGTGAGTTCGTCGATTTCCGCCAACTCCTCGATCCGGTCATAGGCGATGCGGAGTTCTTGGCTGCTTTCATAAAGCTTCTTGCGCAATCCGCTGCCATAGAGCCCAAGGAAGACGCATTGCCCGACGGTCGCGGTGAACACCATCAACCCGGTCAAACGTTCGAGGAAGGTCACGGTTGGCATGTTGAGCGGCATGTCGCTCATGAGAAAGAGCGGCACCATGCCGATCGTCATCAGCGTCCATGCGATCGTCGCCTGCCGCGCTGTCATGCGCAGCGCACCTGACGAAAAAATCAAAAAGATGATGCAGAAAAACACATAGTTGATCTGCGGGACGGCAACGATGAAGCCGATCTGGATGGCAGTGTTGGCCGCCATCTGCCACAGCGTGAGATAGTGATCGTTGAAGCGATCGTTGAAGCGGATCTGCGATAGCGCCAGAAAACTACCGGTGACGAGGACGCCGCACAGCGCAAAGGCCACCGGCATAAAGAACGGGATGTCGCCTTCGAAAGCCGGTATCGAGATGATCAACGCCGTAAGGAGATAGCTGCCCATCTGCACCATGAGGTACTGCTTGCGCTGCATCGTGCGTCGCGCGAGCACGTCGTCTCCCAGCCGCGCCCGACGTGCGGATTTGGCATCGGCCGTTTGGTCGCGAAGGGAAGGCGCGAAGCTACTCATGCGGACGAAGGCTCACTCGATGGAAGACACCATCGATGCGGATGGCCACGGGAACCGTACCGCTCCAAGCCTTTCGTTTTGGTATATTCCGTTTCGGAAACTGGCTCTTTTCACACCTGTGGTTGCATATTTCGCTTCGGGTCTTGTTAATTCATCGTATCGCGGCAATTTACCGCGAACCTTTGTCAAGTTGACACGACGTAAAGGCGTGGCGGGCGGTGCGATGGGTGCCGGGCCGAGGGATTTAAGCTCTATGCAGGATCATGGGACCAAGGGTCCGGGCGGCGACGTCCTGGTTTTGCCATGGCATGCGACCGGCCGGCTGTCACCGTCACACGGCCGCCGGATCGATGCCGCCTTGCGACGCGACGGCGCGCTGGCTGGCACATTCGCGGAGATTTGCCGCGAGCAGGCGGCGATCATGGGTCTGAACGAGGACCTCGGAACGCCGTCGCCGCGCGTATTGCTGGCGCTGTTTGCCGCCATCGATGCCGAGCCGCGCAATTGCCAACCGGTTGGCCGGCCGACTGGCAAAATTTCGCCCTGATGCATTGAACGCCGGCTGTCGCTTGCGCGACAGACGGGGTGTGAAGGCTGAAAAGCCATCAACGGCCGCTCGACGCACACACGCCCAATACCCCGGCGTCGATAAGGCTTGACCCGTCCGGTTGTCCCCCCGGGCGGGTCTTTCCATTATGCCCGGCTTTTCGGCGTGATTTGCGCCCGATCGATTCTTTTCTGCCACAGATGTGGGAAATGTGCGGTCCCGCAGAATCTGTTCGCCTTGCGGGCATAATGTCCACTGGACAATTTTAAGGGTTCATTAACACTAATGACTTAAACACAAACTCGATTCGGTTTGTTGCGTCGCGTCCGTTCTTCTCTCTGCGGATATCATTTTATGCGCGCTACAGACATTTCGCGTGGACGCCAGATTTTGGTGCGCTTTCTGGCATTGGCCGAAGAGCGCCTGGCCTATCTCACCGGCCTTTACGAAACCGGCCGCTGGACGCGATACTTCACGCAGACCGAGCTTCTCGACAATGTGCGCGACGCCAAAAACGCCGTCGACGCCTGGAAATTACTGGTCTCGACCGAGGCGCTGCCGAATAATCGTCCGGTGGATCTGGACTGGTTGAACCACGGTCGGCCGTTGCCGGCGCGTCAGCATCTGTTGCCGGATGTCGAGCATCGGCAATTGTCTGCCCGCTTCACGGAGCCGATGCCCGAGCCGGCTTTCCAGTCCGCCACCTTCCAGTCCGCTACCTTCCAGTCCAAGGCCCGTGAAACTGCGGCACTCGATCTGCGGCCCGGCGTCGCGGAGCCGATCCGGACTGAAAAGCCAATGTTGGCCGTCCCTCTCAGGACCGACGCGGTGCGCTTGCCTGCGCCGGTCGTCGCCGCCGTCTTGAAGCCTGTCATTGAATCGCCAAAGCCGGCGGCGTGGCAAAACTCACTGGATTTCGCTTTGATGCGCGAGCGTTATCCGTTGCTGCGCAAAACGGGCTGACAAGACCGGCCGACAAGACGGGCTGCTTAGCGGACGATATTGCCCGCTTGCGCGATCTGCTGATAACGCGATGATCCGTCGACAGCGAGGTCTGGCGTCATTGGCTTGGCGCGGTCGAGCCCGACCACCGCACCGCGCTTGGCTCCCGAAATCATGTTGGCGTTCAGAAGCGCCGTTCCGGCACCTGGTACGATCGAGACGCCGATGCCGATGAACGCGTTGCGGATGACGTTGCCGGAGATCGCGACGTCGCGCAGATATTTGCCCCAGCCCGCCATGATGCCGACGCCCGGTGCGTTCTCGATGACATTGCCGGTCACGGATGTATCCGCCTCGACATAGATACCGATTCCGGCATCGTCATCCGGCGCGGTGCCGATCGGTCGCTTCGGAATGAGATTGCGCAGGATATTTCCTTGCACGACGCTGAGCCGGCCGCCTTCGTTGAAATTGCAAACCGACACGCCGACCGCCGCACCATCGACGATGTTGTTGGCGATGACAGCGCCCTCGAATGCGAATTCCGAATAGAGCGCGACCTCGCGCACCGTGCTGACGCTATTGCCGGTGATGTGAATGTTCGCCGCCGAATTGCCGCGTACCGCCGAGTAGTCGCAATTGCGGATGCGGTTGCCGCGCACGATGACATTGCCGGCGCGAAACGCATTGATCGCGTTGCCATACTGCCCCGAGCCGCCGGGCCCGGCCTTGATGTCCTCAACGCGGTTGTCGATGACGAGCGTGCCGTCGTCACCGATGGCCGTGCGTAAAATCTCGATGCCGTTATGCGACGCGCCGATGATGGTGTTCTGCGCCACCACGAGGCCGATTGCGTCGATGGACACGATGGCGGTGATGGCCGTGTTGGTCAGCGTGTTGCCGTTGATTGCGCCGGCGATCTTCTCGACCAGAACGCCGCTGCCGCCGCTGTTGACGACCTCGCAATCGGTGATCCGCAGATCACGGCCGTTGCGGCAATGCACTAATGCGCCGCGCTCGGCCAAGGGCACATTGCTGCCATCGATGGTGAGGCCGACAAGGCCGAGATGGTTCGCGCCGTCGCTTGTGATCAGCGATGGACTACCGCCGCTGAACATCAGCGTCGTCGCGCCGCGCGTGCCGACGATCTGCGCGCCGTTCGGCAGTTTCAAAGTGCCGCTGCGATATTGTCCGGGCGGCAAAGCGAGCGGCACACCGGCGCGGGCGGTCTCATCGATGGCTCTCTGAAGATTGCGGGTCTGGTCGTCGGGGCTGCCGGGCCGCACGCCATATTGCGCGGCGTCGCGGCCAAGCGCCGATGTCAACGGTGCGGCACGCGCCGGTTCGACAGCAACGGCCATCGCGCCTGCGGCAAGCGTGGCGGCTCCGATCATGCGGCGACGGTCGAGATCCATGACGACGCTTTCTGCTGACGAGATTGCAGAGGTAACGCAGAACAGCGGCTCAGGTGTGAAGCCGTACGGGTTTGTTGCGAGTAGGGTTAACCGAACGCCGTGCGGCGCGTTGCCGCGATCATCTCCAGCAGCAACGCTTCGCCGGTATCGACGAGTTCATCCATCGTGATCCGATGCGGCAGGCCCTTGCGGCGCTGCACGCCGGGACGCGCGACCAATGGCACATGGATGAAGGCGGATAGCGTTGGACCATTCTCAAGCTCGCACGCTGCGATCGCGCGCCAGCTTAAATAATTGCACAGATAACTGCCGGCATCGCGCGACGTCCGTGCATCAACGCCGGTGGCGCGCGCTGCCTGCAACAGCCGCAACGTATGCGGCCCAAACGTCAGCGCATCGCTGTCGCCGGCAATGGCGCGCTTGCGGACGCGGGTATGCGCGGCGTCGGGCCATAATTGCGTGACGGCATTGCGCGCGCGCGTCTCGACCCGGACATGGCGCGTGCGCTGCGCAAGGCCGAACATCAGCAGCCCATGTGGCTGATGTTGCGCAAGCAGCTTAGGCAGATCGCGATCGACCGCGCCATAGCTGACATCGAACACATAAGGGATCAGCGCGACATCCGCGAAAGCCGGGCGTCGTAGCTGTGTAAGACGTCGCACCAGTTCCGGTGTCGGATTATAGGGCGCGCCGGGAAACGGGCCGAAGCCGGTGACGAGAATGTGCCGTCCGCCGCTCACGCGAGCAATCTCGCGATCTGCTCGGCCGCGATCGTCGGCGTCGCCTTGCCGTCGGCGACCTGCGCCTCGATCGCCTTGACCTTGGCGCGCACAGAGGGATCGGCGCGCAGCCGCGCCATCAGCCGCTGTTCGAGCATCGTCCACATCCACTTCACCTGTTGTTCGCGGCGGCGCTGCGCGAAATCGCCCGATGCAGTCATAGCCGTGCGATGCGCCAGTATCTTTTGCCACAACATGTCGAGGCCCTTGCCCGTGAGCGCCGAATAGGTCTCGACCGGCGGATGCCAATGCTCGGAGCGCGGCGTGAGGATATGCAGCGCACCGCGATAATCCCCTGCCGTAATATTCGCGCGCTTGAGATTGTCGCCATCGGCCTTGTTGATCGCGATCATGTCGGCGAGTTCAATTAGGCCCTTCTTGATGCCTTGCAATTCGTCGCCGCCGCCGGGCAGCATCAGCGCGAGAAAGAAATCCGTCATGTCGCAAACGGCGGTTTCGGACTGGCCGATGCCGACGGTTTCCACGAGCACGACGTCGAAGCCGGCAGCCTCGCATAACAGCATCGCCTCGCGGGTTTTCGCCGCGACGCCGCCGAGCGTGCCGGCCGCAGGCGAGGGACGAATGAAAGCTTGATCGCTCGCCGACAAATCCGCCATGCGTGTCTTGTCGCCGAGGATCGAGCCGCCGGTGCGCGCCGACGACGGATCGACCGCCAGCACCGCGACCTTGTGGCCCTGCGCGATGATATACATGCCGAGCGCATCGATGGTGGTCGATTTGCCGACGCCGGGCGAGCCGGTGATGCCGACGCGAATGCCACGGCCGGTCTGCGGCAGGAGTTTTTGCACGAGGTCACGCGCCAGCGCCTGATGGTCGGCGCGGCGGCTTTCCACCAGCGTGATGGCGCGCGCCAAGGCCGCGCGGTTTCCAGCGCAAATCTCGCTTGCGAGCGTATCGATGTCGGGCAGAGCAGGGGACGACGGCATGGCTTCGTTTACAACGAAGCAGCGGTGGGGGCAAAACGGATTGTCATTTCAGGATGTGGCGCTTGGGCTGCGCAGAGCGCGTCAATGCAACGTGAGACCGGTGCTCTTGCCTGTGCCGCTGCATAGAAGATCACATGTCAGGAAGAACGTTGATACCGATACCCTGAGCAACCCGTCGCATTTGACGGTCGAGGCTGAATAACGTTGCCCGCTGTTCGACTGCCAACTGGACGTAAAGGGCGTCGTAATAAGTCAGGCCGTTCGTCAGGGCGCCCTTTAACCGATCGACAATCTCGTCAGGTTGTGGCGGCTGCTGCACCTGGAAACGAAATATATTCAGCTGCTTGACGATAGCAGAAAGATGATCAGGCGAGAGACGACCGCGGCGAACATTGACCAGAAGCGCGTTGCCGACTTCCGCAGGCCAGTGACTTGGGACAATCAACTCCTTCTCTGTCAAAATATCGAACGAGTCTTGACCGACCACCTGCTCCGTCTCTTCAAGAAGCATAGCCACCGTTGCCGACGCATCGACCACTAACAACGGCGGCCCTCGTTGATCCAGCTTTTGATCTCGTCTTGAGTCGCGATTATCTTAAATTCACGCGCCATTGCGCGGAGTTCTTGGAGAGCCGTCTTGCGCTTTTCGATCTCGTCGGGAGACAGTTCAGCAGTCACCTGCGTCAGCTTCGCGATCGGTTTGCCGTGTCGCGTGATCGTGACTTCGCCGCCCCTTTCGACTTCGTCAAGCAGGGCAGACAAATGTGTCTTGGCCTCGAAAATGCCGATATGTTTCATGTCAAAAATCTAGTTTGATCAGACTAGATTGTCAATAAGTTCAGCTACTCCGCCGCCTCGCTCGCATGTCCGAGCCGCGCATTGAGTTTGTGGATCAGCTCTTCGGCGGCGTCGGAGATCACCGTGCCCGGCGGGAAGATCGCCTCGGCACCGGCGGCATAGAGCGCTTCGTAATCCTGCGGCGGCACGACGCCACCGATGATGATCATAATGTCCTCGCGGCCCTGTTTCTTGAGCGCGGCCTTCAACTCCGGCACGGCGGTCAGATGCGCGGCCGCCAGCGACGAGACGCCGAGAATATGCACGTCGTTCTCGACCGCCTGCCGTGCGGCTTCGTCGGCAGTGGCGAATAACGGCCCGATATCGACATCGAAACCGACATCGGCGAAGGCCGAGGCAATTACCTTCTGGCCGCGATCATGGCCGTCCTGACCAATTTTCGCGACAAGAATGCGCGGGCGGCGGCCTTCGGCATCCTCGAACGCATCGATCAGTTCCTGGACCTTGGCGACGCGGTTGGACATGGTGGCAGCCTCTCGCTTGTAGACGCCGGTGATGGATTTGATTTCGGCGCGGTGGCGGCCGAACACCTTTTCCATCGCGTCGGAAATCTCACCGACGGTGGCCTTGGCACGCGCGGCGTCGATCGCCAGCGCCAGCAGATTGCCTTCGCCGGTTTCGGCGCTCGTCGTGATTGCGTGCAAGGCCGCATCGACATCTTTTTGGTTTCGCTCGCCGCGCAGGCGTTTCAGCTTGTCGATCTGCAAGCGGCGCACGGTCGAATTCTCGACCTTCAAGACATCGAGCGCTTCTTCATTGACCGGCTTGAACTTGTTGACGCCGATCACGGCCTGCTTGCCGGCATCGATGCGTGCCTGCGTCTTGGCGGAGGCTTCCTCGATCCGCAGCTTCGGCACGCCGGCCTCGATCGCCTTGGCCATGCCGCCGAGCTCTTCGACCTCCTGAATATGGCCCCATGCTTTCGTCGCCAGATCATGCGTCAGGCGCTCAATATAATACGAGCCGCCCCACGGATCGATGATGCGATTGGTGCCGCTTTCCTGCTGCAAAAAGAGTTGCGTGTTGCGGGCGATACGCGCGGAAAAATCGGTCGGCAACGCCAGCGCTTCGTCGAGCGCGTTGGTGTGCAGCGATTGCGTATGACCCTGTGTTGCGGCCATTGCCTCGATCGTCGTGCGCATCACATTATTGTAGACGTCCTGCGCGGTCAGCGACCAGCCGGAGGTCTGACAATGCGTCCGCAGCGAGAGTGATTTCGGGTCTTTCGGATTGAACTGCTTGAGAAGTTTGGCCCACAGCAGTCGCGCCGCGCGCATCTTGGCGACTTCCATGAAGAAGTTCATGCCGATGGCCCAGAAGAACGACAGTCTTGGCGCAAAACGATCGACATCGATGCCTGCCGCCAGACCCGCCCGGAGATATTCCACGCCATCTGCCAGCGTGTAAGCGAGTTCAAGGTCCTGCGTCGCGCCGGCTTCCTGCATGTGATAGCCGGAAATGGAAATCGAATTGTATTTCGGCATTCTCGTTGAGGTGTAGGCGAAGATGTCCGAGATGATCCGCATCGAGGGCTTCGGCGGATAGATGTAGGTGTTGCGGACCATGAACTCCTTCAGAATGTCGTTCTGAATGGTGCCCGTGAGTTTCTCCGGCGGCACGCCCTGTTCTTCTGCGGCGGCGACATACAAAGCGAGGATCGGCAGCACCGCGCCGTTCATCGTCATCGACACGCTCATCTGGTCGAGCGGAATGCCGGCAAACAACGTTCGCATATCGTAGATGGAATCGATCGCGACGCCGGCCATCCCGACATCGCCGGAGACGCGCGGATGATCGCTATCGTAGCCGCGATGGGTGGCGAGATCGAACGCGACCGAGAGGCCCTTCTGGCCGGCGGCGAGATTGCGGCGATAGAAGGCGTTGGAATCTTCCGCCGTTGAAAACCCGGCATATTGCCGGATCGTCCACGGCTGGTTGACATACATGGTGGGGTAGGGGCCGCGCAGGAACGGCGCGATGCCGGGATAGGTCTCGAGGAAATCGATGCCGGCCAGATCAGACTCAGCGTAGCCGGGCTTGACGAGAATGCCTTCGGGCGTGAGCCACAAGTCGGTTGTTGATTGCGCTTGTGTGGATGCCGCGGCGTTCTGAAACGCGACGGATGTGAAATCGGGAATCTTGCTCATGACGTCACCAGGTGGGTGTAAGCCTCTTGCAGGGTCTTCACGGCATCGCCGCCAGCGATGATGAATTCAGACACGCCGGCATTGCGAAATGTGGCCTCGTGATCGCCGGGACGCCCTGCCAGATAGATAGGCTTGGCGCCCGCGCCATGAAGGGCCTTTGCAGCGGCTTCGGCTGAGGTCGCGTAAAGTTTGTCGGACGAGCACAGGCAAACCAATGCCGCGCCGGAGTCTTTAAATGCGGCCGCGAGCGCGGCTGGATCGTTGAAGCCTTCGGTATCCAGCGCCTCGATGCCGCCGGTCTCGAAGAAGCTCTTGGCGAAGGTCGCGCGCGCGGTGAAATCGGCGGGCGTGCCGAGATTGGCCAAGAAGACTTTCGGCCGTGCGCCCTTGCGAGCCAGCAGATGATCCGACTTGTCGCGCAATCCCTCGAAGGGTTCGGCAAGCCGCATCGGCGTCAGGGCTGAAAACTTGATCTTTTGCTTGCCGTAGGGCGTGGCCGGTGTCGGCTTCACCTTCAGCACGGCGGCGCGCGGCTCATGCAGGTTCGGGAACTCGGACGCGCCGGTCAGCACCTCGCGCCGTTTGGCGACGCTGGCCTGCCGCGCGGCGCGGGTGGCCGCGACCTTTGGCTGGATAATGCCATCCGTGAGGGCCACAAAAGCGCCGCCTGCTTTTTCACCCGTCTGAAACAGCGCCCATGCAGCGTCGCAGAGCTGTTGAGTGAGCGTCTCGATACCGCCGGACCCGGCAGCCGGATCGGCGACCTTGGCGAGGTTGGATTCTTCCAGCAGGACCAATTGCGTGTTGCGCGCGGCGCGGCGCGCAAAGGCATCGGGCAGACCGAGTGCCAGCGTATGCGGCAGCACGGTGATCGCATTGGCCCCGGCAATGCCAGCGGAGAACGTCGCCAGCGTCGCGCGCAGCATGTTCACATAAGGGTCGCGCTGCGTCAGCATCCGCCACGCGGTTTCGGCCGCAATGAACAGCGGCTTCGGCGTCAGGCCGCAGCTCTCCTCGACGCGCGCCCACAACCTGCGCAGCGCGCGCAATTTCGCCATCGTCAAAAACTGATCCGCATCGGCCGACAACCGCGCCGAGATCATGCCGCGCGCATCGTCCAGCGGCACGCCAGCCCATTCGAGCACGCGCAAGTAAAGCACTGCGACGCCGAGCACGTAAGCCAGCTCCTGCGCTTCCGAGCCGCCGGCATCATGAATGACACGGCCATCCGCGACGGCGAACGGGCCTTTGAAGCCCATGCCTGCGAGCTTCGTGATGGTGCCGGTGACGGCAGGCGCGATCTCTTTCCAGTCGTGCGCGCTGGAGCCCCACACCGCACAGGCCCCGATCGGATCTTGCCCGAAACGGATGTCGCATTTTGACGGATCGAATCCTTTCGCCACGATGTAGTCCGCGATCCATGTTGCGGCCATGCGCGATTCCGGCCCGATGTTCAACTCGATGCCGATGCCGGCATCGAGGAAGATGCCGTCGAGCAATGTCGCAATGCTCTCCTGTGTAGCGGTCAGGCCAAAGCCACGCGCGCCGTTCGCGCCTGCGAACACCAGCGTCAGACCAGTCGCGCCGTTTTCGAGATCGTGCAGCGCCTGCTTGTTGGCGGCCTTTGCGTCCGGGTGGTCGATCCGCTGCATCACCTGCCACGGCGCGCCTTCGCTGCGGGTGGCGATTGGAGGTGTGTGCTGCGCGCGCGGATAAAGCGGCTCGATCTTGATGCCGTCATAGGTCTTGCCGACGAGCTTTTCGAACGGCGCGCCTTTCAGCACGCCATCGATGAGCTTGCGCCAGTCGGCCTCGGTGGCGGGCGCGAAATCCGCAGCCAATTTCAGATCGTCTGACGTGTCGGACATCGAACAGGTTTTCTCCCGCAGATCGGGTTTTAGAGGCCGGTCGTCGTATCAGCCATTGATTGCGCCGGAAAATGCCACGGGCAGACGGCGATGCCAATATTTGATTGACCGATTAAAGAAATGAGTTCCGTCGGTCGATCGAGCCTAATGCAGATCCGGCAGGCGTTCGATGCCCTCGGTCGAGAGCAACGCGAGCGCCTCCGCCGGGGTCTGGCCGCCGATCACGCGGTCCGGCGCGATCTCACAGAGCGGCATCAGCACGAAGGCGCGCTGGAACATGCGTGGATGCGGCAGCGTCAATTCCGGCTTCTCGATTGTCACATCGTCGTAAGCGAGCATATCGAGATCGAGCGTGCGCGGTCCCCAGCGGGTCTCGCTGGCGCGGTCGCGGCCGAATTTCTTCTCGATCTTGTGCAGCGTGAACAGCAGCGCATGCGGATCGAGCGACGTGTCGATCGAAATGCAGGCATTGACGTAGCGTGGTTGCTCGATGTCGCCGAGCGGTGGCGTCGCGTAATCCGACGAGCGCGCCTGCAGGCCCGCTTGCGTCATGCCGCAGATGTTCGAGATCGCCCTGCGGAAGGTGTCGCGCACGTCACCGACATTGCCGCCGAGCGCGATCAACACGTTCGCCATCTCAGATTTTCCGATGTCGCGTGAGGATGACGCCGACATCGTCGAAGATCGCCGCGATCGGCGCATGCGGCTTGTGGACTGTGACCTTGATGGCGCTCACCTTCGGGAACCCCGTCAGCACGGCTTCGGCCACCGCACCGGCGGCGCGCTCGACGAGTTTGTAATTCGCATCGCGGAACGCCGCCGTCGCAGTTGCGACGACGTTGGCATAAGAAACAGTATCCGAGAGGCGATCGCTGCGCGATGCTTCCGCGATATCGGCGGTCAATTCAAGGTCGATGACGAAACGCTGGCCGACTTCGGCTTCGTAATCGAGATAGCCGTGGCGGGCGTGGATCGACAAGCCTTTGATGAAAATCGTGTCGCTCATGTCGCATCCTCGATTGCCGCCTGAACACGCAGGGCCTGTACGGTCTGCGCCACATCATGGGCGCGGATGATACGCGCACCCCGCCTTGCAGCGAGGAGATGCGCTGCAAGCGAGCCGCCGATCCGCTGCTGCGGCGGCGCGGGCGAGACGCTATCGATGAATTTCTTGCGCGATGCGCCGACCAGAACCGGGAGGTCGAAGATATCGAGGTCTTGCAGATGGGCCAGTGCAATCATGCTCTGCTGCGGCGTCTTGCCGAAGCCGATGCCGGGATCGAGCACGATATTGGCGTTGGGAATACCGGCCTTCGCCGCAATGTCGAGCGAGCGTGCGAAGAACGCCAGCATGTCCTTGACGATGTCGATGTTCGCGTCGGCGGCGTCGCGATTATGCATGATGATGACGGGCACTTGATGCTCGGCGATGACCCGCGCCATGTCGGGATCGCGTTGCAGGCCCCAGACATCATTGGCGATGGCGGCGCCCTGATCGAGCGCCCATGCGGTGACGCGCGCTTTCATGCTGTCGATCGAGACCGGCACGCCGAGCGCCACGACCTGGCCGAAGATCGGCTGCAGGCGCTGCATCTCGTCGTCGGAGGAGACAGGTGTCGATCCGTAGGGGCGGGTCGATTCCGCGCCGATGTCGAGCAGCGTTGCGCCGTCGGCGATCATGCGTCGCGCCTGCGCGAGCGCATCGGCGGGTGCGAGAAAAGCGCCTCCGTCCGAGAAGGAGTCCGGCGTGATGTTGAGAACGCCCATCACGGCAGGCACGCGCGCGCTGAGCAATGACTGCAACAGCGGATGCATCGCAGCGTTTTCGGACGTTTTGCGGATCGCAGCACTCATGGCGTCGATGTGCGCGGTCCGGGAAGGGGAGTCAAGGTGAGGCGGCGCAGGGGCGGTCTTTGCCCGCCAAGCGCGCCTCTCGGACAAGACGACCGACTATTCAGGACAGCCGCGACCTCAACGCAGAAGCTTGGATATATCGAGGCTTTGGATCACCTCATTCACGGATATTGACGGCACTCATCGTGGATGGCGCGTCGGATCAACGCGGCTAATACGTAATCTTCAGCGGCAGTTTGCGCGCATGGGCGATCAGTTGTTCGATCGACTTCTCGGATGGCATCTGGCGCACCAGCTTGCGCATGTCATTGGCCTTGCGCATCATCTCGGCCAGTTTTTGCGGGTTGCGGTGCGTCAATTCACGGACGGTCGTGACGCCGGCAGCGCGAACCAGATCGGTCTTGCCCTTGCCCATGCCCTTGATGCGCATGAAATTGGCGATGTTCGCCCATTCGAGAAATTGTTGTTCGGCCAGGCCGGTGCGCGCGGCCAGAGCCTTGCGGCCCTTCACGCTGCGCGCCGCCTCTAGCAGACTTTCTGTGGTGCGAATGCCGATTGATTTCAGCTTGGCCGCGGCGGGCGCCGTCAAACCGTCGATGTCTGAGATGGGATAGGAGGCCATGATACTCGATACGGAAGGTGCTGAGCAAAGGTGCTGGTCGAAACGAAACTGGTCCGTATCAGGCGAACTGACTGAGGCCCGGCGTCTGTGAGATGATGTTCCCCATCTTGTCCGCCCCGATTTTGTCGCGGCCATACTTGAAAAGTTCACGCGCGACGCTCTCGATGTCACCCCTGCCGAGGCCGAGGCCCATCAGCTTAGAGCCCAGCGCCATCAGGCCGCCGCCCATCAGCCCGCCGAAACCGCCACCGCCGTCGGCGTCCGCGACCGCGTTCTCGCCGCCGGGGATGGCGGCGATCAATGCCGAGACGTCGTCGGTCGGGCCTTCATTGCGTAGAAATCCGAGGATGATGCCGATGGTCTTTTCAGCCACGGCCTTATCGATGCCGACCTTCGCGGCCAGCAGGTCAATCAACTCGTTCATAAGGCCCCGCCTGCCGACTTATGCCGGATCATCATTTGTGTTTTTATCTTGTTCTTCCACGCGGACAAACACAAGCAGAGTCCGCGCTTTGCTAAGTCGATCGCCTCGCAAGTGTTGCATCGATGCAAGAGCAAATTCGTTTTTCGCTACGAATTGTCGTGTGGCAGACAGCGCCTTGCGATGAGGGATGCTTAATGGCGAAACAGTTTCCAGATCGTTTCATTCGAGCGCAATTCGCACCGCGAGCGTGTTCTTTCGCCGCTGGACATGCTGTATGCTGATGACCAACCGTATGTTTTTTGCACGCTTTGGATGATCTCATGACAGCGACAGGGACGATGGTCGGCGATACCGACGAGAAAATTTTCATCGGCAAAGGCGACCAGCCGGCAGGAAACGACGCATGGCTGACGCTTGGCCTCGCCAATCGCCATGGGCTCGTGACGGGCGCGACCGGCACCGGAAAGACAGTGTCGTTGCAAGTGATGGCGGAAGGTTTCGCCCGCGCGGGCGTGCCGGTGTTTGCCGCTGATATCAAAGGCGATCTCTCGGGCATCTCGCAGCCCGGCGAGGCCAAGGATTTCATCACCAAGCGTGCGCAGGACATGGGATTGTCATTTCAACCTGACAGTTTTTCGACCGTGTTCTGGGATGTGTTCGGTGAGCAAGGTCATCCCGTGCGTGCCACCGTTTCCGAAATGGGACCGCTGTTGCTATCACGCATGCTCGATCTCAACGACGTGCAAGAGGGCGTGCTCAACGTCGCCTTCCGCATCGCCGACGAAGAGGGCATGCCGCTGCTCGACTTCAAGGATCTGCGCGCGATCCTGGATGCGATCTCGCCGGTTAGCGCCAAAGCGATGGCCGATGACGAAAATGCCGAAGCGCTGATGGCGATCAAGCAGGCGGCGCAGAAGTTCGGCAACGTCACAAAGCAAACAGTGGGAACGATCCAGCGGCAATTGCTGGTATTGGAAAACCAGGGTGGTGCGAAATTCTTCGGCGAGCCGGCGCTGCTGTTGAAGGATTTCATCCGCACCGACAAAGAGGGGCGCGGTTACGTCAACATCCTCGTTGCCGACAAGCTGATGCAAAGCCCGCGCCTTTATGCGACATTCCTGCTGTGGATGCTGTCGGAACTGTTCGAGGAACTGCCGGAAGCCGGCGATCCGCCAAAGCCGAAGCTGGTTTTCTTCTTCGACGAGGCGCATCTGCTGTTCAACGATGCACCGAAGGCGCTGATGGACAAGATCGAGCAGGTGGTCCGCCTGATCCGCTCCAAAGGCGTCGGCGTCTATTTCGTCACGCAGAATCCGATCGACGTGCCGGACAAAGTGCTCGCGCAGATGGGCAACCGTGTACAGCACGCGCTGCGCGCTTTCACGCCGCGCGATCAAAAGGCGATCAACGCTGCTGCGCAGACGTTCAGGCCCAATCCGAAGCTCGATACGGCGCAGGTGATTACGGAATTGGGCAAGGGTGAGGCTCTGGTGTCGTTTCTTGAAGGCAACGGCACGCCTGCGATGGTCGAACGCATCATGGTGCGACCGCCTTCGGCACGCATCGGGCCGATCACGCCGGAAGAGCGCAAGGCGATTCAGGATGCAAGTCCGGTGAAGGGCAAATACGACACCGAGATCGATTCGGAATCGGCCTATGAGATGCTGCACAAGCGCGTCGCGAAGACCGCCGCGCCGGCTGCGGGCGAAAGCGGCGGCATTCTTGGGCATATCGGTGCCATCGCGAGCACCGTGTTCGGCACATCACGCTCGCATGGCGAGCGTCTGACGACAGGGCAACTGGTCGCGCGCAATGTCGTGCGTAGCGTGACCGGCGCGGTCGTCGGCGGTGCTGCGGCCAAGCTCGGCAAATCGGTCGCAGGGTCGATGGGCAGTTCGATCGGGCGATCGCTGATCCGCGGCGCGCTCGGTAGCCTGTTGCGGCGATGAGATCTGGTGCTGAGACGTCGGTGAATGACACAGCCTCTTCGCAAACCAACCCGCGCTTTGTCCCGACGGAGTGGGTGTGGATTTGGTTTCTCAGTAAACTAACCCAGCTTCGCGGAGTGAACATTCCCGGTTGGGTCTGGGTCGTCCTGATCTGGGCACTGATGGCATTCCCGGCCGCATCATTGCGCGGCACTCATTTTGAGGAAGGCACGGTCATCGGATTGGCGCGAGGAGCGCTAGAGGATGGTCACTGGCTCACGCCTCATCGGTATGGCATCCGTTTCACTGAGCGTCCGGTCCTGCTGTCATGGATCATCGCGCTGCTCGGCATGCCGCTCGGTGGCATATCTGTTTTGACGGCGAGACTTCCTCACCTGCTCTTTCTTCTCGGCGGCGGATTGATGGTGTTCAATCTCGTTCGCAATCAAACGCGGGATGCGCCTGCCGTTTTTGGGGCCTGCTGCTGGTTTGCTTGTCCGATGATTGCGCAGAAATTCGTCACTGCCGAGCCGGACGTCACGATGTCCGTGCTGATGTTCGCTGCATTTGTGATGTGGTGGAAGGGCGAGGCGAGGCGAAACATTTCGCTGCGGCGCTGGATCGCAATCGGCTTTGTGTTGGCCGCCGCCGGGCTGACGAAGGGACCGCAGCCGCTCGCTTATTTCTCACTTGGAGTGGGCACATACATCCTTGTGAAACAGCGCTGGAACGATGTCGCTGGATTTGTCGGCGCGCATCTTGTCGCCGGCTTGATCGTTGCATCGTGGTACGGGCTTGTGATGCACGCGGACGATATCGATAACTGGAAACGTCATTCAAGGCTGGGAGAACATATGTCTCCAGCGCAATGGACGAGGGATCATCTCGACTTCCTCGTCAGCATCGTCGTTGAATGGCTTCCCGGTTCGCTTCTCATTGTGCCTGCGGCAATCGCTCTTGCCAGAACAAAACTGACGCATGATCAAGACTTGGTCCTCGCTCTTTTGCTTTACGCGTTGGTGTGTTCGCTCGCGTTAGTGCTGTGGCCAGGTGGAATTGCAACGCGATACGCGATGCCTGCAAATCTTGCTCTTGCTGTGCTGTGCGGTCTTCTTTTCGATCGCTGGTGGTCCGAAAAGACGTGGCTGATCGCCGCCGTCAATACGATTGCGATCACTATCTCGATCTCCGTGGTCATTCTTGGCTGGATTGTGATGCCGCTGAGACCTCAGGCATTCAGCCAGACTGCAATTGCGGGTCAAACGATTGCAGCCGTCAGAACGCTGGTTCCGGGTCCAGTCTATTTCAGCAATGCTGCAGCAAACATGAATATCATGGCCTATGTCGAAGCGCCTGTTCGCGAGATGACGACTGCCGAATTCGAGCACCTGACGCGCCCTGCGCTTGCGATCATGACGCAAGAGGAAATCGCTCTTCTGACGGCGAGCAGTCCGCAGCTCAAAATCATTTCGCATGCCCAGCTGAAAGACAAGATTGCGTCGATTGTGGTTGAGATCAGACCAAATTGATGTCTGCTTGAGCGTCGAGCTTCATGCATCGGTGCAACCTCGCGGCCAGATCGTCGCGGTCCGCAATTGCGGTGTATTTTGATAGCTGCTAACCAGCCCCGTATTATCAACCTGAGATCAAACACCGTGCCGCGATGGCCATCCTTGCGACGTCCAATGGATGTCCTTTTTCTTCTGGCTTGCTTGCTGCTGATTGCGGATGTGCTCGTCCCGGAGATATGGGGCAGCGGCAAGTCGAAGGATTATTCGCTGTGGTTTTGGGCCGGCGAGCAAATTCGCTACGGACAGCCGCTCTACGAGCGCATGACCCGGGGCACATTTGATTTTATTTATCCTCCCGTATCAGCGATCTTATTGGCGCTACCAACCTGGTTCGGCAAGGCTCCCTTTTATTTCTTTCTTTCGCTTCTCAACGTTGCCGCATGGTGGATCACCGGCGAACTCTCCAATGCGATGACGGGATCGCAGCGAACGCCAAGTCCGTGGCTTGCGGCCTTGCCGGGCGTCGTCATGGTTGCGTTCGTGTTCGATCAGTTTGATCTCGGCCAGCCAAATCTGTTTCTACTGGCGCTGATGCTCGGCGGTTTCTGGTCTTTGCAAAAGGGGCGGCCCGTGATGGGTGGCTTTCTGTTTGCGCTGGCCACAGCGATCAAGGCGTTTCCGATCGCGGTGCTGCCCTATCTGGTTTGGCGGCGGCAATGGAAGGCCTCAGCCGGCCTCATTGTCTGGCTCGGCGTGCTGCTCCTGCTGGTGCCCGCGCCCATTCGTGGGTTTGAACGCAATCTGACAGAACTGACGACATGGTATCAGGGCATGGTCGGCTCGACATCCGACCAAGGCTTCGGGCAGCGCTCGGAACAGAACTGGTCATGGATCAATCAGTCCGTCATCGCGATCACGCACCGCCTCGTGCGGCCGGTCGACTATAATCATGAAGGTCCGAAACCGACGTCGCAAAATCAGTCGAAGACGATGAACATCATCTCGGTGGATTTCAAAACCGCGAATGTGATCGTGTTGGCCGTCATGGCCCTGATCGGCCTCGGCTTCATTGCCGTGTTGCCCGCAAGGCATGCGATGACGCCGCGTTCGACTGCGGACGAGTTGGGAATTCTGTTCTGCCTGATGACGATCGCATCCCCTCTGGCGCGCCAGTATTATTTTATCTGGCTTTATTTTCCAGTGACGGTGCTGATGCAACGCGCCGTCTTCGATCCGCGTGAAACGGTCCGCACGAGGACATGGGGCGCTCTGTTGGCGGCAGCAGCGCTGCTGCTGCTGTCGTTGCCGGTGTTTCCAAAGCTTCTTCAGGCGCTCGGCAACAATCTTGCCGCGACGTTCATCCTAATCGCCGCACTGATCTGGCATATGCGTCACCCGCCGACGTCATCGCAGGTTGAACCCGGCATCATCACGACTTAAATTCTGCGTGTCGTCATGCCCTGAAGGAATCCAAATGTCGATCCAGTCGCAATTGCAGCCCGTCCTCGATCACATCGATGGCGATTCCGATGAAGCGCTGAAGCGGCTGTTCGCGCTGCTGCGGATCAAGTCGATTTCGGCCGATCCGGCTTTCGCGGATGACTGCAAAAAAGCGGCCGACCATCTCGCCGCCGATATCGCGACGCTTGGTTTCAAAACCGACGTGCGGCCGACCAAAGGGCATCCCGCGATCGTCGGTAAAAATGCGAGCGGGTCGCGGCGGCCGCATGTTCTCTTTTATGGCCATTACGACGTGCAGCCGGTCGATCCGCTGAACCTGTGGCATCGCCCGCCCTTTGATCCCGTCATTACGGATCACGCCGACGGCCGCAAGATCATCGTCGCGCGCGGCGCGCAGGATGACAAAGGCCAGTTGATGACCTTTGTCGAAGCGTGCCGTGCGTGGGTTGCGGTGACGGGATCGCTGCCGCTCGACATCACCATCGTCATCGAAGGCGAGGAGGAGGTCGGCTCAAAAAACTTCGTGCCGTTTCTCGAAGACAACAAAAAAGATTTTGCTGCCGACTTCGCGCTGGTTTGCGACACCGGCATGTGGGACCGGAACACGCCGGCGATCACGACGTCGCTACGCGGCCTCGTCTATGAAGAGGTGAAGATCAAGGCTGCCAATCGCGATCTGCATTCCGGCATCTTCGGCGGCGGCGCGCAGAATCCGATCCGCGTCCTGACGCGCATTCTCGGCGGACTGCATGACGACAACGGCCGCATCACCATTCCGGGCTTCTATGACGGCGTGAAGGATCTGCCGCCGGCTATTCTGGAGCAATGGAAAAAACTGAACTTGTCGGCAGAATCGTTTTTGAAGCCGATCGGGCTGTCGATCCCGGCGGGTGAGACGGATCGCCTGCTGATCGAGCAAATCTCATCGCGACCGACTTGCGACATCAACGGCATTATCGGCGGCTATACCGGCGAGGGCTCCAAGACGGTGATCGCGGCGGAGGCGTCAGCGAAAGTCTCGTTCCGGATCGTCGAGGGTCAAGACCCGCGCCGGATTCGCGATGCGTTTCGGGCTTATGTCACAGAGCGTTTGCCGGGCGATTGCACGGCTGAGTTTCTCGATCACTCCAACGCACCGGCGATCGCGCTTGACTGGACGATGAAGCCGCTGGCCGCCGCCAAGCGCGCCTTGACTGATGAGTGGGGCAAGGAGGCGCTGCTGATCGGTTCGGGCGCGTCGATTCCAATTGTCGCGGATTTCAAGCGCACGCTGGGGCTCGATACCGTGCTGATCGGATTCGGATTGGATGACGACAATATCCATTCCCCGAACGAGAAATACGACCTCACGAGTTTCCAAAAGGGGATCCGGTCATGGGCACGGATTTTGGCGGCTCTGGCCGAGGCAACGTAAATTCCAATAAAAACGCCGCCCGGAATTGGGCGGCGTTTTGATAAAGTGTGCAGAGGTTTGTGATGCAAGCCTAGCGCAATGCCGGCGCGACGTAAATCCTCAGTTTTTGTAGCTTGGGTCAATCCGGTCGAGCTTGCGCAGCAGCGGTGGCCACACGAGCTTTGTCGAACGAGCTTCGGAGCGATGCGGGTTCGACAGAACAGCAGTATTCTTGTCGATCACGATCTGGTCCACCGGGTAGGCTGTCGGCCCGAGCATGCGGGTTCGGACCTGCATCGTGCAGGCGCGCTCCAGATGGAACATGCGCTCGAAGGCCGATGCGACCGATCGGCCCACCGTCAGCGTGCCGTGATTGCGCAGCAGCATGTGGTTTTTTTCGCCGATGTCCTTTTGCAGGCGCGGGCGCTCGTCGTGGTCGAGCGCGATGCCTTCGTAGTCGTGATAGGCGAGGTCATGCGTGACGAGTTGAGCGGTCTGGTTCAGCGGCAGCAAGCCTTCCATGCAGCTCGCGACGGCCGTGCCGTCCGGCGTGTGCAGATGGATCACGCAGCCGGCATCTTCACGGACCTCGTGGATTGCCGAATGGATCGTGAAGCCGGCGGGATTGATGCTGTATTCGCTCTCGGTGAGCTGGTTGCCGTCAAGATCGACCTTGACCAGACTTGATGCCGTGATTTCGTCGAACATCAGCCCGTAGGGATTGATGAGGAAATGATGCTCGGGGCCGGGCACGCGCGCCGAGATGTGAGTGTCGACGAGATCGTCCCAGCCGTAATAGGCGATCAGACGGTAGCAAGCGGCGAGGTCGACACGCTGCTGCCACTCGGCATCGGTCATATTGGAGGGCGCGCTCTTGCGCAGGGCTTCGGCTGGCGACATCTGGCTTCTCCCGGAAATATTGATTGGTTCCGACGAAAGACTACGCCCGCCGACGCCATGCGGCAACGCCCTTTGCGGCACTGACGCCATGCTGCAAGCGCGGCACCGCCGAGTGCCACGTCCTCATGACGCGCTTGTTTGTGATGACGGCTTGAGTCTACGGCGCCGGGATCGCCAGCAGGCTCGAGATGCTCCTGCCGCGGATGTCATAGACCCGCGCGAAGACGACGTCGTCGCGCTTGATCTCCGCGATGACAGGCGCGGTCAGACCCTTGCAGTAGAATTCGCCGAGCGTCATCGCAAAATCGGCGGCGTTGCTGTCCCAGCCAATCGTGAAATCCGGGCCGAGTGCAACCTGCGCCGGACGCTGCGGCCCGCAAACGGCAACCTTCCATTTGCGGCCCTGCGGCGGGTGCTCCTGCCGCACGTCGATTTCCTCACGCAACGCATCGGACGCCTGCTTCAGCGCGAGACCCCAATAATCCAGCATGAAGAAATTATCAGCGTAACGGACCGTGCCGGCGATGTAGTTGAAGTGCGTATATTGATAAGGGTGCAGCCGGATCATCTCTGCCGCCGGCAGCATCAGGCCGAACGAGAAGATTGCAACCGCTGCGGCTTGCGCGCCGCGATGGTTGACGCGCAGCCAGTCCATCAATCTGGCTAAGGCGACACCGGCCAGCACGGTCATCGGCGGCACGACGAAGATGAAATGCCGGATGCCGTTATAAAGGGCCGGGCGTTTCACCATCGCAATGCAGAGCGGCAACATCGCGGCCATCGTCAACATCAGCAGGATGGTCTTCTGGCGCGGCGCGACATCGGTGCGCGGCAACGCCATGAATGTGATCGCAACACCGCCGGCGAGCAGTGCCAGCAATATTTCCGGCAATTGCAGCGCGAACAAAGTCGGCAGATAGGACCAAGGCATGTCCGGCACGGAGACCAGCGCGCCGTCGAACATTTCTTTCCAGGGTTTCTCGAAAAAGGTCGAGAAGTAGGTCAATGCCCGCAGCGGGTTGCCCGGCTCCATGATCGACCACGGCCAGATCAAACCCATGATGAGATAGCCGAAGATCAGGCCCGGGATCAGCACGTAAAGGACATGCGCAAACCGGCGCGCCGCTTCGCGGACACCCTGGCTGCGGACGTCTTCCAGCAGCAGCGGAATGAAGCCGATGACGGCATAGACCAGCGCCAAGCCGCCAAGGATGCGGCTGCCGATGGCCAGACCGGCACCAATGCCGACAATGAGGACCGTGCGCGGCGAGGGCGCGGGATATTCCTGCGCGAGGCGCACGAGACCCAGCATCAGCACGATCATCGCCACAGCGAAGGGCGCATCTTTCGGGTTCATGAACATGTGCCCGTAGAAGGTCGGGCACAGCGCGAGTAAGAGAATCGTCGCGAGGCCGGCGATCGGGCCACCGACGCGGCGCGCCACGCGCCATGTCACGCCAATGCCGATAATCCCGACGACCGCGCCGAGCAGGCGACGGGTCTCGAACAGTTCAAGCGGGATTACCTTGTGCAGCAATGCTGCGACCATGTCGAAGCCGCCGCCATACATGTAGAGATTGGCAAAGGACAGCGCGTCCGTGTTGTGAAAGCCGGAGCCGAACATCTTCAGCAACAGGTCGGCATATTCGGCGTGGGTGTAATCATCCCAGCCGAGGCCGTAATCCTTGAATGTGAAGCTCGCGACCAGGCTGACCACAACCAGCACAGCGCCGGCGAGATCGTCGCAAGTCCGCTCCATCGTGCGCCGCGTTGGCACGTCGATGACCGACGTCGTTATCGATGACATGATTGTAACTCAGCATCCCCGTGGCCCGACGTTATCGCCTTGGGCCACTCCCCGGCTTTTCTATAACGCAGATCAGGTCCCGAATAATACGGAAATTATGGCGCAATTCTTCTAACGCATTGCAATAATTGCGGCATTGCGAAAAATAAGTTTACGACAGGCGCGGGTTTATTCACCCCGCATACAGCTTCACTTTCCAGCGCACACGCCGTGGCGGTTTATGGTGGGGACTGCCGCTCGACTTCGGAATTGGTATTTGGCGAAGCCGACAAGATAACGCTATCGTGGCACCGGCTACAGCGCTGCCGATAGCGCCGCGATGCGTGGAGTTGACGATGATAATGCTTTTGATCGCGGCCATCGGTGCGCTCGTCGCGGGCGTCTTGGCGATCGTGTACGGCATCCCGGTCAAGGAGCTCAGTTTCGGCAATACCATGGTGCTGTCCGGGGTGATGGGCATTTGCACGGGGATCCTGATGTTCGGGCTCTGGATCGCGACGCGCGAGATGCGTGCGATGACGTTGCGGATCACTGCGCCGGGGTCTGCGGGTCTGCACGATCCGAGCCTGCCCGAACTGGGTGCCGCGCCCTCGAAGCCGGTCCGGCCGACGATGCGCGAGCCGGCAGTCGCGACTTTACCACCACAAGTTTTGCAGCCAGCGGAGCCAGAGCCGCCGGTGTTTCCACCCTTCGCGCAGACCGAGATCGAGGATCGCGGGCCGCCGCCGGTGGTCGCGCCCGATCCTCCGCCGAAGCCGCGTCGCAATTTGCTGTTCGAATCCTCTGTGCGCAAAGATCGCGATCGGGCCGCTGCTGCAACCCCGGCTGCCCCTGCGCCGCCGATCGAAACCGGCTTGCGCACGCCGATCGACGATCCGATTGCCCAGCGCGGCGCGGACCGCGCCGACCGCCTGCAACGCGCGCGGTCGCCATCGACCTTCTCCGAGCCCGTACCCAGTGCGTCGCCCGACGTCACTGTGCTGAAATCCGGCGTCGTCGATGGCATGTCCTATTCGCTTTATTCCGACGGCTCTATCGAAGCACAGATGCCGGAAGGCATGATGCGCTTCGCATCGATCGACGAGTTGCGCGCGCATCTCGACCAGCGCGGCGCATGAGGACGGCATGACCGACATTACAGGCAAGACGACGATCGAACTGACCGCCGGCATCGTGTCGGCCTATCTCGGCACCAATCCGACACCGGCGACCGAAATTCCCGCTTTGATCGCGCAGGTTCATGCCGCACTGGCGCGCCTGTCGGGCGGCAAGGTCGAGATCAGCGCGCCCGAACCGGCGAAACCGGCGGTATCGATCAAGAAGTCGATCACGTCGGACTATCTGGTCTGCCTCGAAGACGGCAAACGCTTCAAATCGCTGAAACGCCATTTGCGAACACAATACGGCATGACGCCGGAGCAATATCGGGACAAATGGAGTTTGCCGCCGGATTATCCGATGGTCGCGCCGAATTACGCCGTGGCGCGATCGAACCTCGCCAAGAAGATGGGCCTTGGCCAACAGCGCCGACGGCGTAAATAATAATAAGATTTATAGCCTAGGAATAATTGACTAATTGACGCACCTATGTCTAAGATTAAGATATTAATCCTGACATGGGAGTCGCCAGTGACCTCGCCTGCATCGACCCGTCGCCGCAAGACCAGCCGCGAATCCGATCTGATCGACCCGCAGCGCGCGCAACATCTCGATCTCACCACCCGTGCGGTCCTGACCGATGACGGTCTCGTCAGTGTCCTCGTCAATGACAGCGAAAGCCCGCTGGCCTGGTTGGCGCGTCGCAAGGGCCGCGACGGTCGTCCGCTGATTTCAGCCGAGCAGTTTCTCGCCGGTGAGCGGCTGCGAGCCGAATTTACGCGGGCGCAGATGTCGCCGCGCGTGACGTCGAGTTGGGAAGCGCCGAGCGGACGCTCATCGGGCGGCGGAGCCGGCGAGATGACCGATCTGATCGTCGCCTCTCGCCAGCGCATGCAGCAGGCGATGGCGGCGTGCGGGCCTGAATTTTCGGGGTTGCTGATGGATGTGTGCTGCTTCCTGCGCGGGCTCGAAGACGTCGAGCGCGAACGCGGCTGGCCGCCGCGTTCCGGCAAGGTGGTGCTGCAACTGGCGCTGGATCGCCTCGCGCGTCATTACGGTCTCAGTCGCGAGGCGCGGGGCAGGGATGCTGCGGCGATTAGAAGCTGGGCGACGTAAAAATGTTTGGTCATTCCGGTTCTCATCTCAGCCGTCGAAGATGAGCCCGGAATGACAGTTAACCCGCCGCAGCGAGCGTCTCCGTCGCATCCTTGCGGATGCGGTCGACCATCGCGCGCAGGCCGTTCGAGCGTTGCGGTGTCAGATGTTCCTTGAAGCCCAACTCGTTGAACACGGCGATCGCGTCGGTGGCGAGGATGTCCTTCGGGGTACGGTCCGAATATAAAATCAGCAAAATCGCGATCAGGCCGCGCACGATATGGGCGTCGCTGTCGCCGAGATAACTCAATATCGCGTCGTTATCGTCGCGCCGCGCGAGTTTGCGCGACAGCCAGACCTGGCTGGCGCAGCCATTGACCTTGTTGGCGGCATTGTGCTCGTCATCCGGCATCGGCGTCAGCGTGCGGCCGAGTTCGATCACGTAGCGATAGCGATCGTCCCAGTCTTCGAGCAGTTCGAAATTGTCTTTGATCTCGTTAATATCCGTCATTCGCACCGGTCCTTCATGCACCGCCTCTATATAAGCGGGCACAGTGGCGAATGCGACTGCCGGTCTACTTGATCGCGGCCGGCATGGTCCACGGCGCCTGCATGTCATCAAGAGTCAGCGTGTCCGGGGCGTCTTGTGTCGCGCGTTGGATCGCGTCGAGGTCAGCGGGCGCAGCCATGGTGATCGAACCGGTGTGATCGG
Source organism: Tardiphaga sp. (assembly GCA_043739005.1). Taxonomy (GTDB): domain Bacteria; phylum Pseudomonadota; class Alphaproteobacteria; order Rhizobiales; family Xanthobacteraceae; genus Tardiphaga. Next base: position 6,385 of record JAYUEY010000178.1, on the reverse strand, counting down.
GCGGCTTTTTGTCGGTAATGATCCTGTAAAGCTTTTTCGCACCGTCCTGCGCACGCTGGCCGATCGCGGAGGCAGCTTTGCCGCCGATCTCGCAGGTGTCGGGCTGCCGCGCGCAGAACTGGCTCATGTCGGAGACGGCGGCGCTCGCAGCCGAGATGGCTTCGGTTGCGCCGATCTGCGGCTCGGCCTTGTCGGCTTCCGGTGTATGGTCGCGCGGCAACAAGACCAGCACGAGCCCCAGCCAAAACGCCATCCGCAGCAGAAAAAACATCGCGCGACCCCATGAGCCATTGTGCTCGTTGCGATTGCTCGCTTCCCCTTTCACTAACAGCGCTTCGGTGAATCAGAGGTATGTGCATGGCGCGCAAATCATCAAAAATTGCAGAGAAATTCAAACCACTGAATTCGACGTAAATTTTCTGTTGATGCGCGAGCGCCGGTCATACTTTCGAAACCATCGCGGGACGATCGCGGAAAGGTCGCGTTCACCATTTGCGGCGATGCATGCCCTGTATGACGCGGCTTAGTGTTCGCTTAAGGCGGCTCTGACACGGTGGGCCAACCAATAAAGGAGGCGTTGCGGCGCGTCGCAAGACGATCAAGCCGACGCGCAAGTGCCGTGACAGTGTTGAGTATCATTCGCGACTGTATCGATCCGCTGCTGCATCCGTCCGCGCGGTGCGATGCGCTCACGGCCGCGCGCCATCGCGCCTTCATGGGGCCGCGGCTCCTTGGAAGCCTCGCGGCCTTTGCGGCGTTTCCTGTCTATCTCGTGCTGCGTGGTGCGCCGGGTGTGCTGGAGGTCGTCGCCTTTGCATGGCTGATCGCACCGATCCTGCTGTCCTATTTTCTGTCGCGCACCGGCCGCTACGAAGGCGCGCAGATGCTGTCGTCGCTGGCGCTGGCCGGGCTCGTCATGACCGTGGCGCTGACCACCGGCGGCATCACGTCCTTTGCTGCGATCTGGCTCGTGATCCTGCCGATGGAAACCGCACTCTCGGCGTCGCGGCGGCTGGTCACCTTCTCCTCGGTTCTGGCACTCGCCTGCGCTGGCATTCTGATTGGCGTCACATCGCTCGATCTGCTGCCGATCGTTCAGGTTCCGCCGCTCGCGTATAATGTCTATATGGCTTTCGGCGTGGTCTCCGCGACGATCTATGCGGCAGCTCTAACGTTTGGCGTCGAATCATTGTCGCGCACCGGCCATGTTTTGCTGTCCGACGAAGAGGGGCGCTATCGCCTGCTCGCACGCAACATGAGCGACGTCATCTCGCGGCATAATCGCAACGGCGCGGTGCAGTTCATCTCGCCTGCGATCGAAACACTTCTCGGCACTTCGCTCAATCAACTGCTCGGCCACGGCCTGTTCGATCGCGTCCACGTCGCCGATCGCCCGGCCTATCTCACCGCGCTGTCGGATGCCGCTCGCGGCAGCGACGAACGCAGCGTCGAATTCCGTCTGCGCCGCGATGGTGCAAGCCCGGAGCGCGGACGCCCGGCCATCGTCACCTTCATCTGGGTCGAGATGCGCTGCCGGATGCTCGATACCGAAAGTCTCGAAGGCGAGGTCGTTGCCGTGATGCGCGATGTCACGGAGCGCAAAACCCAGGAGCAGGCGCTGGAAACCGCTCGCGCCGAAACCGAACGCGCCGATGCCGCCAAGAGCCGCTTCCTTGCCACCATGAGTCATGAATTGCGCACGCCGCTCAATGCCATCATCGGATTTTCCGAGATGATCGTGCAGGAAGATATGCTGCGCATCGATGCCGTGAGACGCAAAGAGTATGCGCAGCTCATCAATGATTCCGGCCAGCATCTGCTCTCCGTCGTCAACGGCATTCTCGACATGTCGAAGATGGAGACCGGCAATTTTGAGATTTCGCCGGAGCCTTTCGCGCCGCGTCCTGCATTGGTCAATTGCTGCAATCTGCTGGCGTTGAAAGCGCGCGAGAACGGCATCGATCTGGTCACGCGCGCGCCGGAGACATTGCCGGACATCAATGGCGATCTGCGGGCCTTCAAGCAGATCGTCATCAATCTTGTCTCCAACGCGATCAAATTCACCGAGCGGGGCGGCACCGTCACGGTGTCCGCCGAAATCGATGCTGCGAATCTCGTGTTGCGCGTCGCCGACAACGGCGTCGGCATCGGGCCGGATGATCTCAAGCGCATCGGCGATCCGTTCTTTCAGGCGGGCAAGACCTATCAGCGCCGCCATGAAGGCACGGGTCTCGGCCTATCGATCGTCAAAAGTCTTGTCGGACTGCATGGCGGCGATATGAACGTATCGAGCCGTCTCGACGAAGGCACTGTTGTCACCGTTTCGCTGCCGATCGATTCCGCGCCGCGCCATGCGGTCAGTAATATCGCGACCCTGGTTCCCGCGTCCCGTCCTGCTGCCAACCATCAGGTGAAGAAGAGTGCCTAAAGCTATCTCCGTTGAGTCTGACAAACCGCGCCGTCGCGGCAAGGGCGCTGTCGCGATCGAAGCGCCGGCCGAGCGCGGTCTGTTGATGCGTGCACTGCTCTATAGCCCGAAGGATCTGGTGGCGGGATTGATCGCGTTTGCCGCCGTCAGCGCGATCATTTCCAATGCGATCTTCATGCAAGACGGGCGGCATCCGTCGCCGATGTTCGGCTCGACCGTGGTGATTCCGCTGTCGTCGCAGCAAGTGGTCAATCCGCTGCCGCGACCGCGGCCGCTCGATGCGGCACGCCCGACGGATAAAGCGTTGGAGTCGAGCCTGTTCGAGGGCAAGCCCGTCGAGACCAGATCGCGCACTGAGCCTGCAAACAAAGCGCCCGCTGCCGCTGCGTCGCGTGGCGCTACCGCGCCGCGCGATCCGGTGGGCGATCTCATCAATATCACGCGCCGGGTGTCGTCAGTGCAGCGCGCGCTGACCGAATACGGTTATGGCCAGTTGAAGACGACCGGCAATGTCGGCCCGGAAACGCAGGCGGCGATCCAGAAGTTCGAGCGCGAGCGCAAGATGCCGGTGACGGGGCAGATGTCCGAGCGGCTGGTGCGCGAACTCTCGGTGGTGACCGGCAAAGCGATCGACTAGCATCCGTCCCACCCAGCGTTTATCGTTGCGCGTATGAGACTGAAATCAGCAATCTGGGTTGCGGCGTATCTGCGCCGCTGTCAAAGCGAAGGCATCTTCGGGGCTGTGCGCAAGCGCGGCGCGGAGGAGGCGGGTGCGGTTTTCGTCAAGCTCGCTCTGATGAATGGTGATGCGATCCTTTATGCGCCGGCTCCGATGTCGGCTTATGAAGAAAGCCGGCCCGAGGAGCGGGTCTTTGCTGCGTCACCGCCGCTGCCTGCCGCCGAGTCGCTCATCGAAGAGCGCATCGCGCGCGAGATGAAATTCGATCCCGACGCCTGGATTGTCGAGATCGAGGACAAAGCTGGCCGGCATTTTCTGGACGTTGTCAAAGTATAGTCGGGGATTACGACCCCCGCGAAACCTTCGGGGCCGCAACGACACCGGGCTGCACCGCAGGACGCGCCTGCGGGGCCGCACTGCGAACCCGCGACCGCTCGTCGTCATACAGCGACGGCTTGTATTTGGTCCGGCTCGTCGCAACCGTCGCGCCGCGCCACGCCGCCAGCAAGATCAGCGACGCGCGCTCGCTGAGCACGTCGTAAAAGCGCGATAGCCGATAGACGTTCTCGACCGATGCGCCGAAGGCGGGATCGAGGAACATCAATACCCGCTGGAACACTTCGGCCGGCATGCCGAGCGCTTTCAGCGCGCAGGCCAGCGGTTCGCGGCCGTCATCCGCGACAATGTCCGCGGTGATTCCGGCCGGCAGCATCAGTGCGGCGGAGAGTTCGTGCGCGAACGCCTCCGTGTCCGCCGCAAAAGCGGCCGCTTCCAGCGCGGCGATCGCGCGGGCGGCGCGTATCTCCGGAATATGCGCGGAAGGTTTCAGCGGCGTGTTGACAAGGTTGAGGAGGATCAGGCCACGCTCGCTGCGGTTGGCGGCAAAGAACATCTCAGCGATGTCTGCGGCGTCTTTCGGCTCCATCGCCAGATGCGATGCCGCGCGCAATTGCGTCTCGGTCGGCGGACGTTCGGTTAGCGCCGTGACCTGTGGTGTTGCGGTAGGCTCAGCGCGTGGTGTCTGCACATCGGGTCGGGCGTGCGCCAGCGACAATTGGTCGAGGATGATGCGCGGCGTATGTGGGTAGATCGACAGTCGTGCGCGGACGGCGGCACGCGTTGCGTCATCGACCTCTTCGATCAGCCGCGACGCCAGTTCGACGAATTGACGTTCTTCATCGGCGGTGTGCGCGCGCGCCTGGACATAAAGGTCGGTCAAAACGCGCAGCAAAGTCGGGCGAACATCGACGCCTTCGCGGCGCGACAATGTCATCAACCCGTCGAAGCCTGAAAACGCGGAAGAGGTGCTCATGATGTCTGGATGCGCTGTGGGAGAAGCCTTGCCTCACCCTAAGCGCGTCCTTTTAATACGCCGTTAAGGACAACAACCCCTGAAGAAAAACGAAGGCATTTGTTGATGTTGCCGCCGTTCTCCGCGCCGTTAAGAGCGCATTAACCATGCCCGTACTTAATTGCCACAGCGCCGCCCACGAACGGGTTACGCGGCGTGGAGAGATTGACATGGGCACCATCATTACATTCCCGATTGCGGCAGCGACGTCGCGCGCGGGCACCGCTGCCCCGCGCGCCGGCGGGGCTGGACTCAAAATGGGTCAGGTGATGATCCTTCCTGTCATCCGCATCGAGCGGCAGACTGACGAGACCAATGGCAGCGGACCTGAAGAAGGGGCCGCACCGGGCCGTCGCCGCAAGCGTCGCGTTCGGTCGTAAAGCCGATCATGACGGTGACGCGCCTGCTCATCTTGCTGGCGCTGCTGACAAGCGCGGGTCTCGGCGGTTGTGCCGGCGGCGATTTCGGCCGCACGCGCGGCAACGCCCGCAACGATGACATGCATCGCTGGCTCGGCAATGAAGCCACCGGCAGCATCGGCCTGCCGGCCTCGCAATTCCAGCTGACCGACAAAGAACGCCAGTTGCGCGACGAAGCCGTTCCGCTGATCGAGCCGCCTTTTTCACGGCCGGCATGGAAAAGTGTCTTCGGTGACTACAAGACGATCCCGTCGCCGTGGCGACAGACCGTAATCTTCGATCGCACCGCTTATGGCCGCATGCTGATCGATGAGCCGCATCGCTCGCACACCTCGCGCTACACGCAATTGATGGACGATGTCCGCAACGATCTCGTACGCAACGATCCGTTTTATGCCGCCGCCGAGCGCGTGCTCGAACTCGACAAGAAGCGCAATGAAAGCCTTAAAATCGTGTCGGAACTGTCGCCACAAGAGCGCGCAGATGCGATTGCGCGGATGGAGGAGAACGCGCTGATCGTGCAATGGGTGCAGCAATGCCTGCAGCGTCGCGTCGCGTCTTATCGTTTCGCGCTGGAGCGACTGGTGATCCATGCGCCTGACAGCATCGCGGCCAATGCCGACATGCTGATCAGCGAACTCGCCGCGCGTGTTGATAATCCGCCGGTGATTTTCCAGAGCGTGCTCGGCAAGGCGGTGGTGTCGAAGGGGTAGGGGTTCGTCAGCGCATAACGTGCCTTACGATCGCTCTCGCCGACGAGACGTCAACGCGATGCAGAGCACAATAAATACCGCGAGGATCGCCGACGCATAAAAGCGGCTCAATGCAAATCCACCGTTTGCGATTGGCTTATCAAGTAGATCGCCGACAGTTGCGCCCAATGGTCGGGTCAAAATAAAAGCAGCCCAGAACAAAAATGTGTGCGAAATGCGCGTTCGAAAATAGCAAATCGCGACGACCGCGAGCGCAGCGGCGAACACCAGTGCGCCACCTTCATAGCCGAGACCGGTGTTGTCAGCCATCCAGTCGCCGAGGGCGGTTCCTAGAGTTTGTGAAAACAGAATCGTAGCCCAGTAGAACATTTGAGTGCGGGGCGAAGTGATGGCGTCGACAGAGACAGTTCCCTCCGACCGGTACCAAACCGCGAGCGAGGCCATTAACAAGGCAAACAGGATTGCCGTGCCGCCGGCATAACCGATGCCGAGCGAGCGATCTGCAAAATCCGCCATCGTCGTCCCAAGAGTCGTGGTCGCAACGATCACGGCCCAATACAGGAAAGGGTAAAATGACCTCGCAGCGATCTGCGCGCCGACAGCAGCGACAAATATCGCGATAAAAATCACGCTGCCGATCGCATATCCAAGATTTAACGACATCGACACCGCATCGCCGCCAGTTTCGCCCAAGGTCGTTGCCGCGATCTTGATGACCCAAAACATGACGGTGATTTCGGGTGCCTTGTGAAACACGGCCTCGATCGCCGAACCTCTTTCGCTCAGCGTTGCGCC
>JAYUEY010000177.1:0-20674 GCA_043739005.1 Tardiphaga sp. | reverse complement strand
CGCCGCGATGCGCAACGCGATGCAGGCGCTCGGCGGCGACGCCGACAAGATCAACCCGCTGGTGCCTGTCGATCTCGTCATCGACCATTCGGTGATCGTCAATTTCTTCGGGGATAACAAGGCTTTCGGTAAGAACGTCGCGGAAGAGTACAAGCAGAACAAGGAGCGTTATGAGTTCCTGAAATGGGGCCAGAATGCCTTCTCGAATTTCTCCGTTGTGCCGCCTGGCACCGGTATCTGCCATCAGGTCAATCTCGAATATCTCGCGCAGACGGTCTGGACCCGCAAGGAGAAGGTCAAGTCGCGCGGCGTCACCAAGACGATCGAGGTCGCCTATCCCGACACGCTGGTCGGCACTGATTCTCACACCACGATGGTCAACGGACTCGCGGTCCTCGGCTGGGGCGTCGGCGGCATCGAGGCGGAGGCAGCCATGTTGGGCCAGCCGCAGTCGATGCTGTTGCCTGAAGTCGTCGGCTTCAAACTGAAGGGCCAGCTTAAGGAAGGCGTCACCGCCACCGATTTGGTGCTGACCGTCACTCAGATGCTGCGCAAGCAGGGCGTGGTCGGCAAGTTCGTCGAATTCTACGGCCCTGGGCTTGACTATCTCTCAGTCGCCGACAAATCGACGATCGGTAACATGGCCCCCGAATACGGCGCGACCTGCGGCTTCTTCCCGGTCGATTCCGAGACGCTGGATTATCTCAAGACCTCCGGCCGCGCTTCGGCGCGCGTCGCGCTGGTCGAGAAATACGCTAAGGCGCAGGGCCTGTTCCGGACGTCCGAGTCGCCAGATCCGGTCTTCACCGCGACGCTGACGCTCGATCTCGGTGACGTCGTGCCGTCGCTGGCCGGTCCGAAGCGCCCCGAGGGCCGCGTTGCGCTGCCCGCCGTGGCCGAAGGGTTCGCCGCTGCCATGGCCACCGAATACAAGAAGGCCACCGACCAGATGGCGCGCTTTGCCGTCGAGGGCCGCAAGGACGATCTCGGCCATGGCGACGTCGTCATCGCCGCCATCACCTCCTGCACCAACACCTCGAATCCGAGCGTGCTGATCGGCGCGGGCCTGCTGGCACGGAACGCCATCGCCAAGGGCCTGAAATCGAAGCCGTGGGTGAAGACCTCGCTCGCGCCCGGCTCGCAGGTCGTCGGCGAATATCTCGCCAATTCGGGCTTGCAGGCTGATCTCGACAAGGTCGGCTTCAACCTGATCGGTTTCGGCTGCACCACTTGTATCGGCAATTCCGGCCCGCTGCCGGAAGAGATTTCCAAGTCGATCAACGATAACGGCATCATCGCGGCGGCTGTTTTGTCGGGCAACCGTAACTTCGAAGGCCGCGTCTCGCCGGACGTGCAAGCGAACTATCTCGCCTCGCCGCCGCTGGTCGTCGCTTATGCGCTCGCCGGTACCGTGACAAAGAACCTCGCCGTCGAGCCGATCGGCATCGGCAAAGACGGCAATCCCGTTTTTCTCAAGGACATCTGGCCGACGACGAAGGAGATCAACGCCTTCATCAAGAAGTTCGTCACGTCCAAGGTGTTCAAGAGCCGCTATGCCGACGTCTTCAAGGGCGACAGCAATTGGCAGAAAATCAAGACGGTCGAGAGCGAGACCTACAAGTGGAATATGGGTTCGACCTATGTGCAGAACCCGCCTTACTTCGTCGGCATGAAGAAGGAGCCGGAGCCGATCATCGACGTCGTCGATGCGCGCATTCTGGCGATCTTCGGCGACAAGATCACCACCGACCACATTTCGCCGGCCGGTGCGATCAAGCTGACATCGCCGGCCGGAAAATATCTGTCCGAGCATCAGGTCCGCCCGGCCGACTTCAATCAATACGGCACGCGGCGCGGCAATCATGAAGTGATGATGCGCGGCACCTTCGCCAACATCCGCATCAAGAACTTCATCCTCAAAGGCGCCGACGGCAACGTGCCCGAAGGCGGCATGACCAAGCACTGGCCCGACGGCGAGCAGATGTCGATCTACGACGCCGCGATGAAGTATCAGCAGGAACAAGTGCCGCTGGTGGTGTTCGCCGGTGCCGAATATGGCAACGGCTCGTCGCGCGACTGGGCCGCGAAGGGCACGCGCCTGCTCGGCGTTCGCGCTGTCATCACACAAAGCTTCGAGCGTATCCACCGCTCCAATCTCGTCGGCATGGGCATTCTGCCTCTGACCTTCGAGGAAGGCACCTCATGGCAGACCCTTGGCCTCAAGGGTGACGAAAGCGTCAGCATTCGTGGCCTTCAGGGCGAGTTGAAACCGCGCCAGAAGCTGGTGGCGGAGATCGTCACGACCGATGGCGATCGTCGCGACGTGCCGCTACTGTGCCGCATTGATACGCTGGATGAGCTGGATTACTACCGCAATGGCGGCATTCTGCATTACGTGCTGCGTAAGCTGGCGGCGTAAGGGCGTGATCCCGAAAAGTGGTCGTCTGGTTTTCGGATCAGATGACGCCTCTTTGAAACGGCAAGTGTTTGAAACAGCAAGTCTTTGAAACGACAAGGCAACAAAACCCTCACTCCGAAGTGAGTGGTCAGTGATCGCAGGGCGGCCTAAGACAGGCCGCCTTCGCGTTTTTGCAGGCGTTGCAGGTACAGTAAGAATGGCGACGATGAACAGCAAAACGGGATGGACGAGCGCGCTAGTGGCATGCGCCATCTCGGCGCTGCTGACCCCCGCAAAGGCCGAACCGCGCGCGGTTATCGAGCTGTTCACGTCGCAGGGTTGTTCATCCTGCCCGCCCGCTGACAAATTACTTGGAGAAATTGCGAAAGATCCCTCTGTCATCGCGCTGACCATGCCGGTCGATTACTGGGATTACCTCGGCTGGAAGGACACGCTGGCGGATGCGCGTTTCACTGCGCGCCAAAAGGCCTATTCGCACATGCGCGGCGACCGCGACGTCTATACGCCGCAGGTTGTCGTAAATGGTGCGCTGCATGTGATTGGCAGCGATCGTGGTCAGATCGAAAGCGCAATGGCGTCGACGAGGAGCGTCACCGCCCGCACGATGTCCGTGCCGGTGTCGATGACGCAAAGCGGCAAGCAGATCACCGTTAGCGTTGCGGCATCGAAAGCGCCAGGTGCTGGCGCCCATGGCGAGGTCTGGATCTGTTCGATCTCGAAGTCCGTACCGATTACGATCGTACGCGGTGAAAATCGCGGCCACGAGATCGTCTATCACAATGTCGTCCGCAACTTGCTGAAGGTTGCCGATTGGAATGGCGCTGCCGGTAGCTGGACCGTGCCGCTCGAAAACGTCGCGCGGGACGGCGTCGATGCTGCCGTGGTCTATGTGCAGGACGGCAGCCGCGAGCGCCCTGGCGCGATGCTCGGCGCGACGATCAGCTCGTTGAAGCAATAGAACCTGCGCATAGCGGATTTCTGGTCCTGCTTGCCGGTTCCGTTCGGCGAAACAGCCTATTGACCACTGATGTCAAAATGCCGTCCCTTGACCGTGCGTCGGCCGTCGCCATCTGCTACAGACACCAGACATTCACCGCTCGCGCCGGCCTTGAACCGGCGATGCGCCGGAGGCACCATGTTCATCCAGACCGAAGCCACCCCCAATCCCGCCACGCTGAAGTTCATTCCAGGCCGCGTCGTCCTTGATTCAGGCACAATGGAATTCACCGCGCCCGACCAGGCAGCGCGCTCGCCGCTCGCTGAGAAATTGTTTGGCGTGCCCGGCGTTAACGGCGTCTTTTATGGCTCGGATTTCGTGACAGTCACCAAGACCGATGCGACGGAGTGGCAGCACATGAAGCCCGCGATATTGGGCGCAATCATGGAGCATTACATGTCCGGCGCGCCGTTGATGGCCGACGGCAGCGTCATCGGCGACGACACCGATAGCGAGGATGAATTCTTCGACGAAGCCGACGCCGAGACGGTCGATCAGATCAAGGATCTGATCGAAACGCGGGTGCGCCCTGCCGTCGCCAATGATGGCGGCGACATCACCTTTCGCGGCTTCAAGGAAGGCATCGTCTATCTTGCGATGAAAGGCTCCTGCGCTGGTTGCCCGTCATCAACCGCAACGTTGCAACACGGCATTCAAAACCTGCTGAAGCATTTTGTGCCTGACGTGATCGAAGTCCGGCCAATCTGAAGCAAGCGAGTAGCGCGTAGTGGTTGGCACAAAACCTTCGGGCGCGACGATGCACAATCTTCTATTCGCTTTTTCTCCATGTTGATTCTGGCCATCGATACGGCGCTCGACGCCTGCTCGGTCGGCGTGCTCGACACGGTGGCGAGCAAGTTGATCGCGCATCAATCGCTGCCGATGGCGCGTGGCCATGCCGAAGCGCTGATGCCGCTAATCGATCAGGTAATGAAGCAATCGCGCGTCGGCTTCATGGATCTGGATCGCATCGCGGTGACGACCGGCCCCGGCAGCTTTACGGGATTGCGCGTCGGGCTGTCGGCCGCGCGCGGCATTGCACTGGCATCGAACAAGCCGGCAGTCGGCGTGACCACACTCACGGCCTATGCCGCCGCCGCCATCAGCGAGACCGGGCGCGATCCGGTGATTTCCGCGATCGATGCGCGGCACGGCCAGGTCTATTTTCAAGTCGTCAGCGGCAATGGCGCATCGCTGATCCGCCCCAAGGTTGCGCCGATCGAGAAGGTGCTGGAAGCCGCGCGCTACGGCACGCCGATCATCGTCGGCAATGCGGCGCAATTGATCGCCGACCACTGGCCGGCCGATGTCGCACCCGTATCGGTCGATCCAAAACCCGCACCGGACATCGCATGGGTCGGCTGGCTCGGCGCGGCGGTCCATGCGGCGGCGGCCCCGGCACGGCCGTTCTACCTGCGCGCGCCGGATGCCAAACCCCAGACATCGACCGCTTTTCCGCGTGCGGCGCAGCCGTGATCGCTTTCCTGTCGCGGCTGTTCGAGAAGCCGATGCCTGCTGTCGAGCCGGCGGCGGACCGCGATGCCGCCGTGCTGGCACGCCTGCACGCCGCGTCGTTTCATCGCGGCTGGGGCGAATCGGAATTCGCCCAGATGCTGCGAGAAAAGAATACGTTGTTGCATCGGCTGCGCGTCGGATCGCGGGTCATCGGTTTCGCGGTGTCGCGATGCGCCGCCGACGAGGCCGAAATTCTGTCGGTCGCGATCGATCGATCACAGCGCGGTCGTGGGCTGTCGCGCGATCTGTTGCAGACCCATCTCGGGCATCTGGCCGGGCGCGGCGTCCGTACGGTGTTTCTGGAGGTCGAGGAAAACAATTTGCCGGCGCGGCGGTTGTATGAACGCGCCGGTTTTGCCGTCGTCGGTCGCCGCGAACGTTATTACCGCGAGGCCGGTGGTGAGGAATTGAACGCGCTGGTGATGCGGCGCGACTTGTCCTGACGTCGCCGCGGTGGCACAACACCCGCCTTATCGGGAAATTGTCTGATGGCCGCCCTTCGATCCGTCCCCTCGCCGAAATCGGCCGACATCGAGCAGCGTTGTGCCGCGACCGGCATGCGCATGACCGAGCAGCGCCGCGTCATCGCCCGTGTGCTGGCTGACTCGGCCGACCATCCGGATGTCGAGGAATTGTATCGTCGCTGCATCGCAGTGGACGACAAGATCTCGATCTCGACGGTGTATCGCACGGTCAAACTATTCGAGGATGCCGGGATCATCGAGCGGCATGATTTCCGCGAGGGCCGCGCGCGCTACGAGCAGATGCCCGACAGCCATCACGATCATCTCATCAATCTGCGCGACGGCACGGTGATCGAATTCACGTCGGAAGCGATCGAGGCGCTTCAAGCCGAGATCGCCCGCAAGCTTGGCTACAAGCTCGTCGATCACCGGCTCGAACTGTATTGCGTGCCGCTGGACGACGATAAATCAGAGAAGTGATGCTTTGCCAGAGTTCGTCATTGCGAGGAGCCGAGCAGTCGCGCGAAGCGCGAGACAAATTCTCCTCGCAATGACAGATCGATCGGCTTCATAGAATGACCATCGATCTCGTCATTTTTGATTGCGACGGCGTGCTGGTGGACAGCGAAGCGTTGGCCTGCGTGGTTCATGCCGATGCGCTGACGCAATTCGGCTACGCCATCACTGCCGATCAGGTGCATGACCGATTTCTTGGTCGCTCGGCGAAGGAAGCACGTTTCGAAGTCGAGACGGAGTTAGGCCGCGCGCTATCGGATGATTATACGGTGCACCTCAAATCCGAGATCGACCGCGTATTCGGCGAGCAGTTGCAGCCGCTGCCGCGTCTCAAGGACATGCTGCCGCATCTCACGCAAAAAATTTGCGTGGCATCGAGCGGCACCCCGACGCGGATTCGCTCGAGCCTGACGACGACCGGGTTGATCGCGCATTTCGCGCCGAATATGTTCTCGGCGGCCGATGTCGCGCGCGGCAAGCCCGCACCGGACCTCTTTCTCCATGCGGCCACGCAGATGGGCGTTGAACCGCGCCGATGCGTTGTGATCGAGGACAGCATCGCCGGCGTCAATGCAGGTCTCGCGGCCGGCATGACGGTGCTGGGATTTGCCGGCGGCAGCCATTGCCGGCCGGGCCATGGCCAAACCTTGCTGGCGCTGGGCGCCCATGCGGTTTTCGACGACATGTCGCAACTGCCTGAATTGATTGAAAAATACGGCTATACCGGCGCACGTGAAGCGCTCAGCCTGTCGCGCTGATCATTGCAAAACTGGATTTTTCGCGCGCGAAGCGCTATGTCCGCGCGGCCCCATCCCGCTACAGTCAGGTCTCATGACGACGCCGCGCAAGCTGCATATCAAATCCTATGGCTGCCAGATGAACGTCTACGATGCCCAGCGCATGGTCGACGCGCTGGCACCGCAGGGATTCGTTGAGACGGCCAACGCCGATGATGCTGATCTGGTGATCCTCAACACCTGCCATATCCGCGAGAAGGCATCCGAGAAGGTTTACTCGGAACTCGGACGGCTGCGCGTCGCAAAAGAAGACGCCGCTCGCAATGGCCGAACCATGCAGATCGCCGTTGCCGGTTGTGTCGCGCAGGCGGAAGGCGGCGAGATCATCCGCCGCCAGTCCGCTGTCGATGTCGTGGTCGGGCCGCAGAGCTATCACCATCTGCCGCAATTGCTGCGGGATGCTGCGCAGCATGGCCGCGCGCTGGACACTGAATTTCCGGTCGAGGACAAGTTCGGCCTGCTGCCGCCGCCGTCTCCGACCGCCATTCGCGCGCGCGGGATTTCGTCCTTTGTCACGGTGCAGGAAGGCTGCGACAAGTTCTGCACTTTCTGCGTGGTGCCATATACGCGCGGCTCCGAAGTCTCGCGCCCCGTCAGAGCGATCGCCGACGACGTAAAGCGCCTCGCCGACAATGGCGTGCGCGAAATCACGCTGATCGGCCAGAACGTCAACGCCTATCACGGCGACGGCCCCGATGGCCGACCGTGGGCGCTGGGCTCGCTGCTCGAACACCTCGCCGCGATTTCCGGCATCGTGCGGCTGCGCTATTCGACCAGCCATCCCAATGACGTCGAGGATACGCTGATTGCGGCGCATCGCGATCTGCCGGCGCTGATGCCTTTTCTGCATCTGCCCGTCCAATCGGGCTCGGACCGCATTCTGGCCGCGATGAACCGCAAGCACACCGCCGACGCCTATCGCCGGGTGATCGACAAATTCCGCGATGTGCAGCCTGACATGGCCTTCACTTCAGATTTCATTGTGGGTTTTCCCGGTGAAACCGAGCAGGATTTCGCCGCGACCCTCGCACTGGTCACACAGATCGGTTATGCTGGGGCGTATTGGTTCAAGTATTCGCCGCGGCCGGGCACGCCTGCAGCGGAATTGAAAGAGACCGTGTCCGCTGCCGAAATGGACGAGCGATTGGTGCGGCTTCAAACTTTGATCGATCAACAGCAGTCGGCGTTCAACGCCGCCGCCATCGGCACGACCGTCGATGTGTTGTTCGAGAGACCAGCGCGCAATCCCGGCCAGATCGTCGGCCGCACGGCCTATCTGCAACCGGCCCATGTGATGGCGTCATCCGACATCATCGGCCAGGTTTTGCCTGTGACTATGACTAGCCTCGAACGCTATAGCCTGCTCGGCACATTGGCTCCTTCGACCCAAACAGTCGCCAATGTGACATCCGCGCAGCCGGACTCATCCCGCATGATGATTGGAGCCTGAACCCTTGCCCAAAAGCGCATCGGATTCGTCCTCGCTCGTGACCCCCCGCAAGCTCGACCTCGCTACTCAGCCGGAGACGCAGCTCGTCGTCGCCTTCGACGACAACCGCGCCGCGTCCGCGCTGGTCGGTCCCTATGGGCAGAACCTCGCTCTGATCGAGCGGCGGATGAATGTCGTGGTCGATTCACGCGGCAACCACATCACGCTGGCCGGCACCCGCGACGCCTGCGACGCCGCCAAGCGCGTGCTGGAAACACTGTATGCGCAGGCGATGAAGGGCCACGACATCGCGCAGGGCGATGTCGAAGGCTCGATCCGCTCCGTGCTGGCGCAGGGCTCTCTGTTTGCGCTCGATCCGAAGGACAAGGACGCCGCCAAGCCGGGGACGTTCGAGGCGATCAATCTGCGCAAGCGGCCGGTGCGTGCGCGTACCGGCGCTCAGGATAATTACATCCGCGCGCTGAAGAGCCATGAACTCGTGTTCGGGATCGGTCCCGCCGGTACTGGAAAAACGTGGCTCGCGGTGGCGCAGGCCGCACAATTGTTCGAGCGCAAGGAAGTCGATCGCATCATTTTGTCGCGCCCGGCGGTCGAAGCCGGCGAACGGCTTGGATTTTTGCCCGGCGATCTGCGCGAAAAGGTCGATCCGTATCTCAGGCCGATTTACGACGCGCTGTATGATCTGATGGATTCGCGCATCGTCGAACGCGCATTGCAGACCGGCGAAATCGAAATCGCGCCGCTCGCTTTCATGCGCGGCCGCACGCTGACCAATGCCGCGATCATTCTTGACGAAGCCCAGAACACGACATCGATGCAGATGAAGATGTTCCTGACGCGACTCGGCGAGAACAGCCGTATGATTATCACTGGCGATCCAAGCCAGGTCGATCTGCCGAACGGCCAGACGTCTGGTCTGGCTGAAGCCGCGCGTCTTCTTGATGGCGTGCCGGGTATCGCGCAGGTGAAATTCACCGCGCAGGACGTGATCCGTCATGAACTCGTGGCGCGCATTGTCGCCGCTTATGAGGGCCAACCTAAACCGCCGGCTTCCGGCAGAGCCTGATGCCCCAACCTGACTTACCTGAGACCGATGTGCTCGTCGTCGCCGACGTCTGGCACGACGAACCCGATGCCGAGGCGATCATCTTGCGCGCGATCGATGCCGCCGCCGCCCAGATCAACACCGGGATCGGTGCCTGCGAACTCGCGGTGATGCTCACCGACGATGCCGGCATCCAGACGCTCAACTCTAATTGGCGCGGTATCGACAAGCCGACCAATGTGCTGTCGTTTCCCGCTCTGCCGCCGACTGGCACGCCTGCGCCCGGCGATCCGCCGCGCACGCTCGGCGATATCGCGATCGCCTATCAGACGACGCGGCGCGAAGCCGACGACGAAGGCAAATTATTTGCCGCGCATCTGACGCATCTTGCCATTCACGGCTATCTGCATCTCGTCGGATACGATCATGAGAATGAAGCCGAAGCCGAGGACATGGAGCAACTCGAACGCGACATCCTCGCCACGCTGGGCGTCGCCGATCCCTATTCCGATTCGTCAGGCGACCCGGCAGCCGATTCTGGGTTGGCGCACTGACATGGCCGATTCCGAACCTGTCCATGACAATCCGCGCGTCACGCGCAACCTGCCGGCCGTGGTGCATGACGGCGAGGTCATCCGCCCGACCGCAGAGACCTGGCTGACGCGCGCGATCCGCACTTTATTCGGCTGGAAGCCCGGTTCGGTGCGCGCTGATCTACAAGTGGTGCTCGATGCCTCGACGCCGGACGAGACCTCTTTCTCGCCGATCGAGCGCACCATGCTGCGCAATATTCTCGGCCTTAACGAGCGCCGCATTGCCGATGTGATGGTGCATCGCGCGGACATCATCGCAGTCAAACGCGACGTATCTCTCGCCGATCTGATGAGCCTGTTCGAGAGTGCTGCGCATTCGCGGCTCGTCGTCTACGGCGAAACGCTCGACGATCCTGAAGGCATCGTCCACATCCGCGATCTCGTTGCCTTCATGACGGCGCGCGCACGCGGCGTTGCGACGTCGACCACCAAACGCAAGAAGCCGTTTCCCGGCGGTCTCGATCTGCGCGCCGTCGATCTGGCGATGCCGCTCAGCGAAACCAACATCATCCGCAAACTGCTCTATGTGCCGCCATCGATGCGCGCGATCGATCTTCTGGCCCAGATGCAGGCGTCGCGCATCCATCTGGCGCTGGTGGTTGATGAATATGGCGGCACCGATGGTCTCGTCTCGATCGAGGACATCGTTGAACAGATCGTCGGCGAGATCGACGACGAGCATGACAGCGACGAGCCGCCGGATATCGTCAAGCATGGCGATTTTTACATCGCCGACGCGCGCGCCAGCCTCGACGATGTCCGCGCCATGATCGGTGAGGATTTCGTTACCGGCGAAGCGGGCGAGGAAGTTGAAACGCTCGGCGGCTATCTCGTCACCCATGTCGGCCGCTTGCCGGTGCGCGGCGAAGTCATTTCCGGGCCCGCGAATTTCGAGATCGAAGTGCTCGATGCCGATCCGCGCCGCGTCAAGCGACTACGCATCGGCGTCAAAAAGGAGCAGCGGCCTGTCCCGCGCACGCGCGAGACCCGCCGCCGCGATGCAGCCAGCGATCTGCCGCCGCCGGGCGAAGCACCGCCATCCGCACCGCCGGGTGCTGCGACGTGAGCCTGATGCAGCGTATCCGCGGCGTCGGGCTGACAATCATCCTCGCCTGGGGCTGGAAGCGCGCGCTGATCGCCTTGCTCGCAGGTGCCGTGTCCACGCTGGCGATGGCGCCGTTCAACATCTGGCCGGTCTTGTTCGTCACATTCCCAATCGCGGTCTGGCTGATCGACGGCGCGGGCGCAGGAAAACTGCGCGGCATTCCGGCGGCAGCGCTGACCGGCTGGTTCTTCGGCTTCGGCTATTTCGTGCCCGGGCTGTATTGGATCGGCTACGCTTTCCTCGTCGATGCGCCGACATTCGGCTGGCTGCTGCCCTTCGCGGTATGTGGCCTTCCTGCGTATCTGGCGATCTACACCGCGATCGGCTTTGCGCTGGCGCGGGCACTGTGGACCCGCGATGCGTCGCGCGTGCTGGCGCTCGCCGCATGCCTCACGATCGGCGAATGGCTGCGCGGGCATGCGCTGACCGGTTTTCCGTGGAATGCATTCGGCTATAGCTTAAGCGAACCGCTGGCGCTGGCGCAGACGTTCTCGCTGATTGGCCTGTGGGGCATGACGTTTTTGGCGATTGCGATCTTCGCCAGTCCTGCGGTTCTGATTGATGGTCGCGGCAAATCAAATCATTTCTGGAAGCGACCGTGGCTTGCGCCGGTCGGCGCGTTCGCACTGCTGCTGGCGATGGGTATCGGCGGTGCGATCCGCCTTTCGAGTACGCCGACACAACTGATCGACAGCGTGAAGCTGCGCATCATGCAACCGAACTTGCAGCAAGATGTGCGCTTCAGTTACGCGGCCAAGGCCGACGTGATGAAGAAATATCTCGCGCTATCCGACCGCGCGACAGGGCCACAATCGACCGGCGTGAAAGACGCGACGCTGCTGATCTGGCCGGAATCCGCGTTTCCGTTTTTTCTGACGCGCGAAGCCGATGCGATGGCGCAGATCGCGGCCTTGCTACCGAAGGGCACCGAACTCATCACCGGCTCGGTGCGTCCGCCCGAGCAGCCGGCGAGCCAACCGATCACGAGGGCCTATAATTCGATCTATGTCATCGATCATGACGGCACGGTCCGATCCGTTTACGACAAGCTGCATCTGGTGCCGTTCGGCGAATATTTGCCTTACCAGAACCTGATGGAGAAGCTCGGCTTCGAGCAATTGACGAAGGTGCAGGGCGGCTTCCTCGCCGGAACGCGCCGCCAAACGATGGAGATCGCAGGCGCGCCGCGCGTGTTGCCGCTGATCTGCTACGAGGCGATCTTCACCGAAGACGCAGCCTCGCGCGGAGACCGGCCGGGCTGGATCGTCAACCTCACCAATGACGGTTGGTTCGGTATCTCGACCGGCCCTTATCAGCATCTTCAGCAGACTCGGATGCGCGGCATCGAGCAGGGCCTGCCGGTGGTGCGCGCGGCCAATACCGGCATTTCAGCAGTGATCGATCCGGTCGGCCGCATCATCGCGCGGCTCGATCTCGGCCTTGAAGGCGTGTTGGACTCGCGGCTGCCAACTGCCATTGCGCCGACGGTCTATGCTCGCTTCGGCGATGTGCCCGCGATCGGTCTGGTCATCGCCGGGCTTCTGATCGCGGCGGCGCGGCGTACTCGCAAACGTCGCGCTTAAGGTGCCATGCAACCTTTTGCACTTGCTGAGGTATTTTAATTTGCCGAAGATGATAAATGCATTGCTAGCGCGGATTGACGTCGTCGGCACGCACAGCGTATTGCAGAAGAAATGCTCTACGGTATTACTTATCCAGTAGGACGAAATGACCGCGAAAGTGCCTAACCCGATCGACAAATATGTCGGCAGCCGGATCCGGATGCGTCGTATTATGCTGGGCATGAGCCAGGAAAAGCTCGGTGAAGCCCTTGGGCTGACGTTTCAGCAGGTCCAAAAATACGAAAAAGGCACCAACCGGGTCGGCGCAAGCCGCGTCCAGCAGATTTCCGACATTCTTCAAGTGCCCGTGTCGTTTTTGTTCGACGGTGGCCCAAGCGCTAACATGGGTATGCAGGGCCTCGGCGAAGCGCCGTCGCCCGCTTACGTGGCGGACTTTCTCGCGACCTCGGAAGGCCTGGCGCTGACCCGCGCCTTCACGCGCATTTCGGATTCGAAACTCCGCCGCAGCATCGTCGATATGGTCGAGCAGATCGCCGCACGCGACGCCCCTCATGGCGAAGGCTGATAATCTGAGGTAAAGGCGGCACATTCGCCGTAACCTCAGAAGCAAATATGTCCGACGATCTTTCCGATCATGATCAGTGGCAAGACTCGTGGCAAGGCTCGTTCTTCGGCCGCCGCAAGGGTCACAAGCTTCGCGCGCATCAGGCTGACCTGATCGCGGACCTGCTGCCGACACTCGTGCTCGATACCGCCGCCAAGATCGATGACCTACGGTCCGTTTTCGCAATGCCGGTCGAGACCGTGCGGCTTGAGATC
Organism: Tardiphaga sp.; assembly: GCA_043739005.1. Classification (GTDB taxonomy): domain Bacteria; phylum Pseudomonadota; class Alphaproteobacteria; order Rhizobiales; family Xanthobacteraceae; genus Tardiphaga. The sequence continues at coordinate 7,371 of JAYUEY010000177.1, read as the reverse complement.
GGCTTCGGCGGCGGCGAACATCTGATCGCCGAGGCGATGGCACGACCGCACACCGGCTTCATCGGTTGCGAGCCTTACGTTAACGGTATGGCGAAAATTCTTGCGCAGATCGAGACGCACAGCATCAGTAACATCCGCTTGTTTGCCGGCGATGCTGCCGAACTGCTGACCTGGGCGCCTGAACATTCGCTGGCGCGGGTCGATCTCATCCATCCTGATCCGTGGCCTAAAAAGCGCCACTGGAAACGCCGCTTCGTGCAGGATGCGACAGTGGCGCAACTGGCTCGCGTGCTGCTGCCATCGGGCGAGTTTCGTTTCGTCTGCGACATCGATAGCTATGTCGAATGGACGCTGGCGCATCTGCAACGCACGCCGGATTTTGTCTGGCTTGCCGAACGAGCCGATGACTGGCGGTTGCCGTGGACCGGTTACACGATGACGCGCTACGGCCGCAAGGCCGAGCGTGAGGGCCGCAAGGCGACTTACCTGCGATTTAGAAGAAGCTAAATTAAGATGCTGCCATGTCCGGCTGGCGCATGCGCCAGAAACTCAGTACGCGCTGCGCGGTCGGGCGCAGCAGCCGTTCGTAATTGTGCCGCGCATCGTCATAGGCGCGCGACGACAGCTTGATATCGACGGGCCGCAGCGCGACCAACGCCCGCACCGTGGTCCAGTCGAAGCCGATGGCGCGGCCGAGCACCAGCAGCGGATCGTGTCGCTCGCCGCACATCAGATGATCGATGGTCGCGATCTGCACCCCTGACAAGGCCGATAACGCCGCGACCGTTGTTTCGTAATTGCCGCGCGTCGCCGCCTCCAGCACGGCCGGCTCGTCGAGTGAGCCTGCTTTATGCAATGCCAGGATCGCCTTTTGGGCCGGCGCAAAATCGCGACGCTTGAGGCCGACGATTCGTGCCGTTGGCTCGGTCAGTCCGATCGACTCCCGCCGGGCGGCGGATGCTCCTGCCAGCAAGCGCCGCCGGACGATATCGACACTGCCGTCGAGCAAACTCTTGAAATTCGCATCGGAAAGATCGCCACGCTGTCCGACCGCCAATGCCAGCGCGCCATCCTGATCGGCGCGCCGCAGCAATCCCGAGAAGCCCGCCGGCGAGAACGCAGCGCCGGCATTGGCTGCAACATGGCGCACCACGTCGCGCTCACCGCGTCGCACGATGACGTCGGTGACGCCAGACGTCAGCGTTGCACGGCCGGACATCGCCATCAGATGCGGCTGACCCTTCCTGCGGGCAATCTCGATCAGGGTCTGTTCGGAAATTAAAGGCGAGCGGCCGAGCAACGGACCCGAAATATCGATCACATCGTCGTGGACGAGGCGATCGATCAGGTTTGGCGGTGCGTTTGGCAGCGGGGCCAACTTCGAAGCGAGGTCAGCGCGGGCGGCGGGATCTGAGTGCAGCATTAAGCTGGTCAGCACGTCGTCGAACAAAGCGACATGCTGGGTTGAAAACCCCGGCGCACCTTGCACGAACAGATGCCCGATCTGGCGGATCGCGGCACTTTTGCGCGCCGGATCAGCACTCGCCATCACATCGCCAAGACCCGGAATAAGCGACTGCACGACGTCCATGACATTCCGTTCCGCCTCGAAAGAGGCAGTTAAAACCTATTTCGTCCATGTTAACGAAGGGTTAGAGGTGAGCGGTCGCAGCATCGACGGCTTGCGAAATCGTCGCGTGGCTTGTTTCTTGGGCTTTGCTTCCCCTTGCCGGGATGCGCGAAACCCGCTATATGCCGCTCAACTTATGGTTCTCATACGATAGCGTATCGAGAGTGGGCCCGTCCGGACCCGCTCTTTTTTATTACCTGAACGGTTTGATGCGACAGGTCTTTGCAGACGACGTCGCCGATCCCTTCGGGACCGAGGCCCGGACGCCTCAAACCCGCATTTTTTTCTGTAAAACCGAGCCGACCACGCCTTTGGACATGACCGACGACAACACCGTTTCCGACGACCTTGAACTATTGGCCGAACCCCGGCTCGTGGTTGAGCCAGGTATGGGCGCGCGCGTCGCGACCGTTGCCGGTCCCGTGTTGCAGGGGTTGGGTTACCGGCTGGTCCGGATCAAGATTTCCGGCGAACTCGGCTGCACCGTGCAAATCATGGCCGAGCGTCCAGACGGCACCATGCAACTGGAAGATTGCGAGGCCATTTCGCGCGCGCTGTCGCCGGTGATGGATGTCGCAGATCCCATCGAGAAGGCCTACCGGCTCGAGATTTCGTCGCCCGGCATCGACCGCCCGCTGGTGCGGCGAACGGATTTCGCGCGCTACGAAGGCTACGAGGTGAAGATCGACATGGCCGTCGCGCATGAAGGCCGCAAGCGTTTTCGCGGGATTCTCGGTGCGCTCGACGGCGATACAGTCCGGCTCCAGCGCGAAGACAACCGCAAGGGCGAGGAACAGCCCGAATTGGTTCTGACCATCGAGGATATCGCCGATGCGCGCCTCGTTCTAACGGACGATCTGATCGCGGAATCGATGCGTCGCGGCAAGCAGGCCGAGCGCGACCTGAAGCAGGAACTCGGGCTGGCGCCGCCACCGCCGCCGCATGCCAAGCGCAGTAATCCCGCGCGCGACAGCAAACCGAAATCAAAACTTAAAGATAAAACTGCAAAGACGGCCAAGAAGCCGCCACCGACCAACACCAAGGAACACCGGCTCGCCGCCGCCGAACGCAAGCGGCTGGGCCTGACCTATCCCGAGACCAATTCGCCCATCACAGATTCGTCTGAAGGAGACTGAGCAATGGCTGTCAGCGCCAATAAACTCGAATTGCTGCAGATCGCCGACGCCGTCGCGCGCGAGAAATCGATCGACCGCAGTATTGTGATCGAGGCGATGGAAGATGCGATCGCGAAAGCCGCGCGGGCGCGTTACGGCAGCGAGACCGACGTTCATGCCGAGATCGACGCCAAAAAGGGCGAGTTGCGGCTGTCGCGCCACATGCTCGTGGTCGAAGAGGTCGAGAATTCGTCGAACCAGATTTCGCTGAAGGACGCGCAGCGCGCCAATCCCGGCGCGATGGTCGGCGACACCATCGCCGATACGCTGCCGCCGCTGGAATATGGCCGTATCGCTGCGCAGTCCGCCAAGCAGGTGATCGTGCAGAAGGTGCGCGAAGCCGAGCGCGACCGGCAATATCAGGAGTTCAAGGACCGCATCGGCGACATCGTCAACGGGATCGTCAAGCGCGTCGAATATGGCAGTGTGATCGTCGATCTCGGCCGTGGTGAAGCGATCGTGCGTCGTGACGAAATGCTGCCGCGCGAGGTGTTCCGCACCGGCGACCGCGTCCGCGCTTATGTTTTCGACGTACGCCGCGAAACCCGTGGGCCGCAGATCTTTCTGTCGCGCACCCATCCGCAATTCATGGCGAAGCTGTTCGCGCAGGAAGTGCCGGAAATCTATGACGGCATCGTTGAGATCAAGGCGGTTGCCCGCGATCCCGGCTCGCGCGCGAAAATCGGCGTGATCTCGCGTGATTCGTCGGTCGATCCGGTCGGTGCCTGCGTCGGTATGCGCGGTTCGCGCGTGCAGGCCGTGGTCAACGAATTGCAGGGCGAGAAGATCGATATCATCCCGTGGTCGCCAGATATCGCGACCTTCATCGTGAATGCCCTTGCGCCGGCCGAAGTCTCCAAGGTCGTCATCGACGAAGACCGAGAGCGGATCGAGGTCGTGGTGCCCGACACCAACAACCAGCTTTCGCTGGCCATCGGTCGTCGCGGTCAGAACGTGCGTCTGGCATCGCAGCTCACTGGCTGGGACATCGACATCCTGACCGAGACGGAAGAGTCCGAGCGCCGTCAGGCCGATTTCGAGAACTCGACCCGCGTTTTCATGGAAGCGCTGAACGTCGACGAAGTCGTCGGCCAGTTGCTGGCGTCGGAAGGCTTCACCTCGGTTGAGGAACTGGCGCTGATCGATATCAACGAACTCGCCGGCATCGAAGGTTTCGACGAAGAGACCGCGCAGGAACTGCAGAGCCGTGCTCGGGAATATCTCGACACGCTGGAAACCGAGCTGGAAAACAAACGTAAGGAATTGGGTGTGGAAGACGCTTTGAAGACGGTGCCCGGCGTGACCTCGAAGATGCTGGTGAAGTTCGGTGAGAACGAGATCAAGTCGATCGAAGATCTGGCCGGCTGCGCCACCGACGATCTGGTCGGCTGGAGCGAGCGCAAGGACGGCGGCGAAGCCACCCGTCATCCGGGCATCCTCGACGCCACCGAGATTTCGCGTGAGGACGCCGAACGCCTCATCATGCAGGCACGCGTCTCTGCCGGCTGGATCACTCAGGCCGATTTCGACAAGCTGTCCGAGACACCCGAAGCCACCGAAGACCAACCGGCGTAGTGCGGATGTTTTATCTCGACGACCGCACCCACGCTTTCCTTCGACGATCATGACCGGAGCGCGACCGCATCTATGCTTGATCTCGCCGACCCCGCCGACCCCGCCGATCTTGACAACGGACCTCGGACCACCAAATCCGGGACGGAGCGGATGTGCGCGGTCACGCGGGACGTGCGGCCGATCGACGAGCTGATCCGCTTCGTCATGACGCCCGATGGCGTCGTGGTCGCGGATTTGAAGCGCAAGCTGCCGGGTCGCGGGATGTGGGTGACGGCCTCCCATAAGGCTGTCGCGGAAGCGGCCAAAAAGAACATGTTTGCGCGCGGTTTCAAACGCGCCGTGAAGCCGCAACCGACATTGGCGGACGACACCGAGCAGCTTCTGGTACGCGGTGCGATGGACGCTCTGGCGATGGTCGCGAAAGCCGGTCAGGCCGTTGCGGGCTTTAGCAAGGTCGAAAACGCACTGATGCAGCGGCAGGCGGCCATTCTGCTGCATGCCAGCGACGGCGCGGCCGACGGCATCCGCAAGCTCGACGGCCTCGCCCGGACGAGCGTCGCGGACGACGAGCGGGCGACCGAAATTCCGATCGTGACGGCGCTGACATCCGAGCAATTGGATTTGGCACTTGGCCGATCAAATGTGATACATGCTGCCGTGCTGGCGGGTCCGGCGAGCAAATCGTTCCTGTCGCGCTGCCATATCCTGGTCCGATACCGGATGGCAGAGAGCGACAAGACGGACACCAAGACGATCGAAAAAGATCCGGATACCAAACGACCGAATTGAGAACTGACCGACAAAAGATGGATTGTGCGGACGATACGCACATCGAAACAAGATTGGGACTGCTGAATGGTTGATACGAAAACACCTGGCGACAAGACTCTGAGCGCTCCGACCAAGACCTTGACGCTGAAGCCCCGCGTCGAGACGGGAGTCGTGCGCCAGACCTTTAGCCAAGGCCGTACCAAACAGGTGGTGGTCGAAAAGCGCGGCAAGCGACGGATCGGTGGCGACGGACCCGCCGCACCCGAGACTGTAACCGCAGCGCCCGTGGCACCGCCGCCCGTCGCACCGCCCCGTCCGGTCGCGCCGCCGCCGCGTGCGCCTACCGGCCGTTCGTCGTCGCCGCCAAACCGCAGCGGCTCCGGCGTCGTGTTGCAGAAGCTGTCCGAAGACGAGCGTGCCGCCCGCGCGAACGCCTTGGCCGACGCGCGTGTGCGCGAAGTCGAAGAGCGCCGCGTCGCGGAAGCCGAAGCCGCCCGCCGCAGCACAAAGGAATATATCGAGCAGCAAGAGCGTGACGCGGCAGAAGCCCGCCGCAAGGCCGAGGAAGACCGTCACCGCCAGGAAGAGGAATCCAAGCGCAAGGCCGAAGCCGAAGCCAAGAAGCGCTTCGGTGAAGCCGAAGCCGCTGCGGCCAAAGCCGCTGCGAGGCCTGCAACGATCGCCGCCCGTCCGGGTGCCGCGACCGCTGCACCTGCGCGTGCGCCCGGCGTTGCCGCTGACGGCACCGACGAGGATGAAGCGCCGCGCGTGATCCGCCGTGGTCCCGGTGGCGTTGCGCGTCCCGTCATCGCACCGAAGCCGACCGCGAAGCCCGCGCCTGCCAAGCAGCGCGGCCGCCTGACGCTTGTGACGGCATTGTCGGCCGACGATGTGCGCGAGCGCTCAATCGCCTCGTTCCGCCGCCGCACCCAACGTCTCAAGGGTCATCAGTCGAACGAGCCGAAGGAAAAGCTCATTCGCGAAGTCACGATCCCGGAAGCGATCACGATTCAGGAGCTCGCCAATCGTATGGCCGAGCGCGCCGTGGATGTGATCCGGCTGCTGATGAAGCAGGGCCAGATGGTGAAGATCACCGATGTGATCGACGCCGACACCGCCCAGCTCGTTGCCGAAGAAATGGGTCATACCGTCAAGCGCGTCGCCGAGTCGGACGTCGAAGAAGGCCTGTTCGATATCGTCGACGATTCCACCGACACCGAAACCCGGTCGCCGGTCGTCACCGTCATGGGTCACGTCGATCACGGCAAGACCTCGCTGCTCGACGCGCTCCGCCACGCCAACGTTGTATCCGGCGAAGCCGGCGGCATCACTCAGCATATCGGTGCCTATCAGGTGACTTCGCCGGAAAGCGGCAAGAAGATCACTTTCATCGATACGCCCGGCCACGCCGCCTTTACGGCAATGCGTGCGCGCGGCGCGAAGGTTACGGACATCGTGATTCTCGTCGTCGCAGCCGATGACGGCGTCATGCCGCAGACGATCGAGGCCATCAACCACGCCAAGGCGGCAGGTGTGCCGATGATCGTGGCGATCAACAAGATCGACAAGCCCGATGCGAAGGCAGAGCGCGTCCGAACGGAATTGCTCCAGCACAATGTGCAGGTCGAATCCTTCGGCGGCGATGTCGTGGATGTTGAAGTATCCGCGAAAAACAAGACCAATCTCGACAAGCTGCTCGAGATGATCGCGTTGCAGGCCGAGATCCTTGATCTCAAAACCAATCCCTATCGTATTGCCGAAGGCACGGTGATCGAAGCGAGGCTTGATCGTGGCCGTGGCCCGGTCGCGACCGTGCTGGTTCAGCGCGGCACGCTTGAGGTCGGCGACATCGTCGTCGCAGGTTCGGAAATGGGCCGCGTTCGCGCATTGATTTCCGATCAAGGCGAAACGTTGCAATCGGCTGGCCCCTCGGTGCCGGTCGAAGTGCTCGGCTTCAATGGTCCTCCGGAAGCTGGCGATCGCATGGCCGTCGTCGAGAACGAGGCGCGGGCGCGTGAGATCACGAGCTATCGCGCGCATCAGAAGCGCGAGAAATCTGCTGCGTCGGTGTCCGGTATGCGCGGGTCGCTCGAACAAATGATGAGCCAGCTGAAGACGACTGGCCGGAAGGACTTCCCGCTGGTCATCAAGTCCGACGTGCAGGGCTCGCTCGAAGCGATCCTCGGCTCGCTCGACAAGCTCGGCACCGACGAAGTCACC
>JAYUEY010000176.1:0-5058 GCA_043739005.1 Tardiphaga sp. | reverse complement strand
TCGTGCGCTCGGTGTCGATCGCGGTTTATTTCTGGCTGCCCGCCACGTCGGTTTCCACGATGATCTTCGCGGCGATGATGGGCACGCTGTGGCTCGGCGTCGTGCCGCTCGTGAACGGTCTCGTTGCTCAACTGTTCGGGCTGCGCTTCATGGCGACGCTGACCGGCATCGCGTTTCTCAGCCATCAGGCCGGCTCCTTCATGGGCGCGTGGGGCGGCGGCATGATCTATGACAGGCTCGGCAATTACGATCGCGCCTGGCAGGCGGCAGTGCTGATCGGCCTGATCGCCGGCGCGTTCCAGATGCTGATGAATGTCCGCCCGCCGGTGCGTCGCGATTTGGCCTCATCGGCGATGCCAAGCGTGGCTTGAATGCCACCTTTGATGGACGTCATTGGACCATCGCAGGGAACCATCTATAACGGGTTCCGTTGAACCACATCCCCCATAACCAGTGGATACGTACCTATGACCTTCACGCTTCCCGATCTGCCTTACGCTCATGATGCGCTCGCGCCCTACATGTCGAAGGAGACGCTTGAGTATCATCACGACAAGCATCATCAGGCCTACGTCACCAACGGCAACAATGCGATCAAGGGCACCGAATTCGAGGGCAAGTCGCTCGAAGAGATCGTCAAGGGATCGTTCGGCAAGAACCCCGCCGTCTTCAACAATGCCGGCCAGCATTATAACCATCTGCACTTCTGGAAGTGGATGAAGCCGCATGGCGGTGGCACCAAGCTGCCCGGCGCGCTTGAGAAGAAGATCACCGAAGACCTCGGCGGCTACGAGAAGTTCAAGACCGATTTCGCCGCAGCAGGTGTCGGCCAGTTCGGCTCAGGCTGGGCCTGGTTGCAGGTCAAGAACGGCAAGTTGGAAATTGCCAAGACGCCGAATGGCGAGAACCCGCTGGTCCACGGCGCGGTGCCAATCCTTGGCGTCGACGTCTGGGAACACTCGTATTACATCGATTATCGCAACGCCCGGCCGAAATACCTGGAAGCGTTCATCGACAACCTCGTCAACTGGGAATACGTCGAAGAGCTGTATTCCAAGGCGAGCGTATAAGGCCTGCGTCCCTGACGCGGTGCAGCGCTTCCGCGCTGCTCCGCAGACCCGGGACCGTGTGAGAAACTGATATCGATACCGCCCCGGATCGGCAGCGTTTTGCGCTGTACCGTATCCGGGGCAATTTCGTATCGGGCGCAAGCAAATCCATGTCATGCGCTGCTATTGGACGCACCCATGAGTTACCTTCTTGTCTTCATCGGCGGTGGCCTCGGCGCGATCCTGCGCTATGCGTTGACGGTTGCGTCGGGCAAAGCCTTCGGCACTCATTTCCCGTGGGGAACGTTCATCATCAACGTCTCCGGCTCGACCGTGATGGGCCTGATTGCAGGTTATCTCGCCTTCAAGGGCGAGACCTCGCAGTCGTTGCGGCTGTTCATCATGACCGGCGTGCTGGGCGGCTACACGACGTTTTCGGCGTTTTCGCTGGATGCAGGGCTGCTCTATGAGCGCGGCGAGATCGGCCTTGCGCTGGCCTATGTGCTCGGCTCGGTGCTGCTGGCCATCGCGGGCCTGTTCGCCGGATTGGCGATCGTCAGAAGTTTTGGATAAGCGTCGTCGTGGACTCGCGGCATATGTTATAATATAACATTCTGCTATGGCGCTCGCTGACCACTCCCACGACCACAACCACGCAGCCGGTGCGCCACATCCGGCGCAGGCGGCGCCGTGGTCGCTGCTGCGCATGGCGATGCCAATGCGGCTCGGCATGGCGGCCTTGATCGCCATTGCGCTGTGGGCCTTCGTGCTGCTGGCGATGCGCTGACATGGCTGCGCAACTTGCATTCCGCGATCTGACCCTCGGCTACGACCGCCACCCTGCGGTGCATCACCTTATGGGCGAGGTCGCCGCCGGTGCGCTTTTGGCCCTGGTCGGCCCCAACGGCGCGGGCAAATCGACGCTGTTGCGCGGCATCGTCGGCATTCTCAAGCCGCTCGGCGGCGCGATCGATCGCGCGGGGTTGAGTATTCGTGACATCGCCTATCTGCCGCAGACCGCCGATATCGACCGCACCTTTCCGATCTCGGTGTTCGACTTCACCGCGACGGGCCTGTGGCGCGCGACCGGTCTGTTTGGCGGACTGGGCAAGAGCCATACGAAACTTATCGCCGATGCGCTGCGCGCTGTCGGCCTTAACGGCTTTGAGAACCGCAGCATCGGCACGCTGTCCGGCGGCCAGATGCAGCGCATGCTGTTCGCGCGCGTGCTGTTGCAGGATGCGCGCGTCATTGTGCTCGACGAACCGTTCAATGCGATCGACGCCAAGACCACAGCTGACCTGATGTTGCTGATCCAGCGCTGGCATCATGAAAGCCGCACTGTGATCGCGGCGTTGCACGATATGGACCTTGTCCGCACGCAATTTCCGCAGACGCTGCTACTGGCGCGCAGCGCGGTGGCCTGGGGCAGGACCGCCGATGTGCTGACGCGCGACAATCTCAGCATCGCGCGAAAAATGTGCGAAGCCTTTGACGACGGCGCGTCGCCTTGCGCGGCCGACAGCGTTCACCCACGCGCAGCTTGATATGATGTATGACGCGCTGATTGCGCCTTTCACCGAGTTTGAATTCATGCGCCGCGCGCTGGCCGCCGTGATTGCGCTTGCGCTCGGCGGCGCGCCGATCGGTGTGTTTCTGATGCTGCGGCGGATGAGCCTTGTCGGCGACGCGATGGCGCATGCGATCCTGCCGGGGGCGGCGATCGGTTTCCTCGTCTCGGGTTTGAATCTGTTTGCGATGACCTTCGGCGGCCTTGTCGCGGGGTTTTCCGTTGCGCTGCTGGCAGGCCTCGTCTCGCGCGTCACCGAGATCAAGGAGGATGCGTCGCTCGCGACGTTTTATCTGGTTTCGCTCGCGCTCGGCGTCACCATTGTGTCAATGCGCGGCACCAATATCGACCTGCTGCATGTGCTGTTCGGAAATATTCTGGCGATGGACGACCAGACGTTGCTGGTCATCGCCTTCAATGCAACGATCACGCTTTTGGCGTTGGCGGTGATCTATCGCCCGCTGGTGATCGAATGCGTCGATCCGCTCTATTTGCGCACCGTCAGCCGCGCCGGCGCGCCTGCGCATCTGGCGTTTCTGGCGCTTGTCGTCATCAATCTCGTCAACGGATTCCATGCGCTCGGCACGTTGCTCGCCGTGGGATTGATGGTGCTGCCCGCCGGCATCGCGCGGTTCTGGTCGCGCGACATCACGGGCATGATCGGCATCGCCGTCGTGAGCGCGGTGGTCTCCGGCTATTGCGGGCTGGTGCTGTCGTTCCAAACCAAAGTGCCGTCGGGCCCGGCGATCATTCTTGTCGCGGCGGCGATCTACATCGTCTCGGTGTTGTTCGGGTCGGTTGGCGGCATCGTGCGGCAATTATTTCCCGGACGGCATCTTGAAGCATGACTCTTAAAACGCGCCTGCTGCTCTCAGTTCTCTGTGTGTTTGCGCTGGTGATGCCCGCCTCCGCGCAAACCCGCCTCAACGTTGTCGCAAGCTTTTCGATTCTCGGCGATCTGGTGCGCGAGGTCGGCGGCGATCTCGTCACCGTCACGACATTGGTCGGCCCGAATGGCGACGCGCATGTCTACACGCCGTCACCATCGGACGCGAAGACGATCGCGGATGCGAAACTCGTCATCGTCAACGGCCTCGGCTTCGAGGGCTGGTTGCCGCGCCTCGTCAAATCATCCGGCGGCAAGGCTATCATCATCATGGCCAGCGACGGCGTCGCGCTACGTAAAAATGGTGGTGATGCCGATCCGCATGCCTGGCAGTCCGTGATCAATGTCAAAATCTATGTCGACAATATCCGCAAGGCGTTGACGGCTGCCGATCCGGCCGGGGCGGACGCTTACAAGGCGAATGCCGATGCCTATCTCACAAAACTCGACGCGCTCGACGCCGAGATCCGGGCGGCTGTCGCGACGATTCCGCCCGAACGCCGCAAAGTCATCTCCAGCCACAGCGCCTTCGGCTATTTCGCCGACGCCTATGGCATCGATTTCATCTCGCCTTTGGGCACTTCGACCAGTTCGGAGGCCAGCGCGAAGGACATCGCCACCATCATTCGCCAAATCAAAGCCGCCAAAATCCCGGCGGTTTTCCTCGAAAACGTCAGCGATCCCCGATTGATCGAGCGCATCAGCGCCGAAACCGGGGCCGCGATCGGCGGCACCCTGTATTCGGACACGCTGACGGGCGAAAACGGCGATGCACCCACTTACATTGCGATGGCTACGCATAATATAAGGACGCTGACGCGCGCTCTGGCGAAGCAGCGGCGCGCTCTTGCGGAGAAATCATGTCTGAAGCGACCAATTCCAAAATTCCCGTCACCGTGCTGACCGGCTATCTCGGTGCCGGCAAGACCACGCTGTTGAACCGCATCCTGTCGGAAAACCACGGCAAGAAATACGCCGTGATCGTCAATGAATTCGGCGAAATCGGGATCGACAACGATCTCATCATCGGCGCGGACGAAGAAGTCTTCGAGATGAACAATGGCTGTGTTTGCTGCACCGTGCGCGGCGATCTCGTCCGCATTCTCGATGGCTTGATGAAGCGCAAAGGCAAGTTCGACGCCATCATCGTCGAGACGACGGGCCTCGCCGATCCCGCACCCGTCGCGCAAACCTTCTTCGTCGATGAGGACGTGCAGGCCAATGCACGGCTTGATGCGGTCGTCACGGTCGCCGATGCCAAGTGGCTGGCGGATCGTCTGAAGGACGCGCCGGAGGCCAAGAACCAGATCGCCTTTGCCGACGTCATCGTGCTGAACAAGATCGATCTGGTGTCGAAGGCCGAACTCGCCGAAGTCGAGGCGCGAATTCGCGCGATCAACCCCTATGCCAAGCTGCATCGCACCGAGCGTTGTCAGGTGGCGCTGTCGGACGTGCTGGAGCGCGGCGCGTTCGATCTCGATCGCATTCTCGAAATCGAGCCAGAGTTTCTGCATGCTGATGACGGTCATGACCATGATCATTCGCATCACGGC
>JAYUEY010000175.1:0-15787 GCA_043739005.1 Tardiphaga sp. | reverse complement strand
CAGCGCCGTGCTGAAATCGAAGGCCAGCGCCTCGTCGAGATTGTCCTTCATCGATCGCAACGCCAGCGTCGGACCATTGGCCATGCCGTGCGCCAGTTTGAACGCCTCGGCCTGCAAATCGGTATCCGGCACAACGCGGTTGAACAGCCCGATGCGCTCGGCGCGTGCTGAATCCACCTTGTCGGCAGTGAACATCAATTCGCGGGCACGCGCTGTTCCGACCAGCCGCGTCAGCAGCCATGCCATGCCGTAATCGCCACTGAGTCCGATTTTCATATAACCCGTCGAGACGAAGGCCGATTCCGCCGCAATACGGATGTCGCACGCCATCGCGATCGCGAGACCCGCGCCGGCGGCAGCACCGGGCAATGCGGCGATCGTCGGCTTGCGCACCGACACAAGCGCGCCGGTCAGCAGATGCTGGCGCTCCTGCAAGTCTGTCACTTTATCATCGAACAACATCGCGGCCTTCTTCGGATCGCGATGCGCGCCCATGCCTTTGACGTCGCCGCCGGAACAGAACGCGGTGCCGGCGGCGGTGATCAGCAGCGCGCCGACATCCGGGTTCTCACCGCAGGTCTTGATCATGGTCTGCAGCGCCGGCGTGAGCCGGTTTGACAACGAATTGCGTGCCTCAGGGCGGTTTAGCGTGATGATCGCGACGCGCTCGCGCAGCACGCAAAGCAATTCATCGGTGCCGGTTTCGATGGTGATGTCGGGCATCAAAACGTCTCCACCCACGGCCGAACCTCGATTTCCTGGCTCCAGGCGCTGCGTGGCTGCTGCAACGTGCTCCAATAGGTCATTGCGATGGCATCGGGGTCGAGCAACGAGTCAGGTCTGTCCGCCGGCACAACGCGCGTCGCACTACGGATACCGCCGTCGATGACAAAATGCGCGACGTGAATGCCCTGCGGCGATAATTCGCGCGCGATGCTTTGCGCCAGCCCGCGCAACGCGAATTTGCCCATCGCAAATCCGGTCGATTTGGCAAAGCCCTTGACGCTCGCGGACGCACCCGTGAAGAGGATCGCGCCGTGTTGCTTCGGCAGCATGCGCTTTGCTGCCTGTTGTGCGACGAGAAAACCGCCGAACGCGCTGATCGATATCGCCTCGGCGATGTCGGCCGGTGCGAGATCGATAAAGCTGCCCGGCGCGCGCTTGCTGGCATTGTAGACAACGATATCCGGCGCACCGAGTTTGGCTTCGACATCGACGAACAGCTTCGCCACCGCATCGGGCTGCGTCGCATCGCAGGCAAAAGCTTCGGCCTTTGTTTCCTGACAAATTTTATCGAGCTTGGACGCATTGCGCGCAGCCAGCGCGACCTTGATGCCTTCGCGTGCGAACAGCCGCGCCAGCGAGGCGCTGAGCCCTTCGCCCGCACCGACGATCAGTGCGGTGGAATAGGTCGGGATGTTCATGTCGTCACCGCCTGCGTTGCGCCTGCCGTGTGAACGGCAGGCTTCCGGCGGCGTTTCGTGTCAGGCAGCCGCGACCTTTCGTGACAATGCTTTCAGCACATCCAGGGGATCGGCGCGATAGCGAAAATCGACGTCGGTGTTGGCGTAGACGATCGTTCCGTCGCGATCGATCACATAAGTCGCCGACACAGGAAGTGCCCAATCGTCTGGCGTGCCGTTGCGGGTCGGAAGATCGAGCTTGAAGCCTTGATATACGCCCTTCAATTCGTCTGTGAAATTATAGACCAGACCGAAGGCGCGGCCGACCGCCTGTTCGGGGTCGCTCAGAACCGCGAAGCTCAGTGCGTTCTTCTCGGCGGTCGAAAGCGTCTCGTCCGGATTTTCCGGGCTGATCGCGACCAGTGAGGCCCCGGCTGCTTTGATCTCCGGCAAATGATCCTGAAACGCCTTGAGTTCAATGTTGCAATAGGGGCACCAGCCGCCGCGATAGAATGAGACGATCACCGGCCCTTGTGCGAGAAGCGTGCTGACATCGACGCGCTCGCCGCTCGCATTGTTCAGCACAATGTTCGGGGCGCGATCGCCGACCTTGAGCATGGTGTTCGAGATTGCATCACTGCGCAATTGCTCGATATGCGTCTCGATCTTGGCCTGAAAATCGGCCGGTACCTGCTGATGCCATTCGGCCTTGTATTCGCTCAACTGCCTCGTCAACGACATCCGCTTGCTCCTGCTTGAGATCCGCCAATGAGTGGATCGCGGCCCATACTGTCAATCGGGATTTGATGAAGCAACGCCGTTTTCGAGCGCTGACGAATATGGCGAATGTCTACTGTTGGGCGGTCAAAATAAGGATGAAAGTTCTACGGCTGAGGTCCAGAGCAGTCAGTTGTTTTAGTCACCTACCTTATTGGCTTTACGACGGGAGCGCGGCGTTTCGATAAGGGCTCCATGCGGGCGGGGCGCTTTCGTCGAAACCTCATCGGGTGCATGGTAGGGAAGGAAACGCGACATAAAAGCAAGAGAGCAGGGATGAACGTCCGACCTCAATTCGCCGCCAGCTTGATCGCGCCCGATACGTCCGGCAGCAATTTCTATCGTAAAGATCCGGCCTTGACCGATCTGTTGCGCATCCATCTCGACGATAAACTGTTCCAGCACATCCAGCCGCATCTGGACCGGCTCGGCGGTCTCGTCGGCGGGCGGCTCGACGAATGCGGTCGCATCGCCGACAAGCATGGTCCCGTGCTGCACCAGCGTGACCGCTTCGGCAACGACGTGCAGTCTGTCGAATATCACCCGGCCTATCGCGAACTCGAAGCGGCGGCCTTCGGCGAATTCGGCATTCACGCGCTGTCGCATCGCAAGGGCATCATGGGTTGGCCATCGACCTACCCGGTCGTCGCCAAGCATGCGTTTACGTTTCTGTTCAATCAAGCCGAGTTCGGGATGGGCTGCCCGATCAACGTCACCGACGGCGCGGCCAAGCTGCTGTCGAATTTCGGCGACGAGGCGCTGAAGGCGAAATATCTCGACGGGTTGACGCAGACGGATATGACGAAGCTGACGCAGGGCGGCCAGTTCATGACGGAGAAAGAAGGCGGCTCCGACGTCGGCAAGCTGATGACAACCGCCGTGGCCGAGGGCGATCACTGGCGTTTGACCGGCGAGAAGTGGTTCTGCTCCAATGCCGACGCGAAAGTCGTGATGCTGCTGGCGCGGCCGGAAGGCGCCGAAGGCGGCACACGCGGTGTCGGATTGTTTTTGATGCCGCGCACGCTGGATGATGGATCACCCAATCATTACCGCATCGTGCGCCTCAAGGATAAATTGGGCACGCGCTCGATGGCATCGGGCGAAATCAAGCTCGAAGGTGCGATCGCCTATGCAGTCGGGCGGCTCGATCGCGGCTTCGTGCAGATGGCCGAAATGGTGAACTCGTCCCGGCTGTCGAACGGCGTCAAATCCACTGCGCTGATGCGGCGTGCGTGGCACGATGCGATGGCGGTCGCGAAAGGCCGCGTCGTGTTCGGCCGTCGCATCACCGACATGCCTCTGGCGCGGAGGCAATTGATGAAGATTACGCTTGCGACCGAGCAGGCGCTGAGCATGAGCTTTCTGACTGCCGATGCGCTCGACCATGCCGAAGCGGGCAGCCAGGATGCGTCGGCTTTGTTGCGCATTCTCACGCCGACGCTGAAATTTCGCGCCACCCGCGATGCCCGGCAGGTCTGCGGCGACGCGATGGAGATGCGCGGCGGCATCGGTTACATCGAGGAATTCGCCACCGCGCGGCTGCTGCGCGACGCGCATCTCGGCTCGATCTGGGAAGGCACCGGAAATATTGTCGCGCTCGATGCGATCACCCGCGCGGTCGGCCGCCACGGTGCGGAAACGGCGCTCGCCGCCGACATGCATGCGCGCCTCGATGAGTCAGCCAGCGTGCCGCAGGTCTGGCGCGATCGGTTGAAGGAATATGTCGATCGCGCGGTGACGATGGCGCGCCAGGTGGCCTCGACCAGCGACAACGAGGCGGAAGCCCGCCGCGCCACATCGACGCTCTATCATGTCGCCAGCGCCGTCGCGCTGACATGGGAAGGCGCACGGATCGATGCGACACGCGGCGATGCGCGGCGTTTGCTGCTGGCGCGGCTCGTGGTCGATCATCGGTTGACGCAGCCCGATCCGTTTGCGCTGGTCGATGCCAAAGCGGACGCGGCAATCAGCGAGTTGTTGCTCGGCGATCGCGATGCCGGCATGGCCGAGGTTGGTGCGATGTTGGCGTAAGATTCGATACATTGTCATTGGCTTCGCCAATTGGGTCCCTTCGCTCGCAATGACGAAATCTGAACAAAAACAAAACCGAGGAAACATCTCATGAAGGCCGCCGTCCTCTACGAAGTGAACAAGCCGCTGGTAATCGAAGACATCAGCGTCCAGAAGCCCGGTCCGCGCGAGGTGCTGATCCGCACCACCGTCGCCGGCCTCTGTCATTCCGACCTCCATTTTATGGAAGGGCTGTATCCGCATCCGCTGCCCGCCGTGCTCGGTCATGAGTCCGCCGGCGTGGTCGAGCAGGTCGGCGCGGATGTCACTTATGTGAAGCCCGGCGATCATGTCGTGACGTGCCTGTCGGTGTTTTGCGGCACCTGCGACAATTGCTCGACGGGTCGCCCGGTTTTGTGCAGCGATACCACGGTGAAGATGTTGCCCGGCGTCTCGAACCGGTTGTCATGGGCGCGCTCGGAAAAGCTCAACCAGTTTCTGAATCTGTCGTCTTTTGCCGAGCAGATGCTCGTCCACGAAAACGCCATCGTGAAAATCCGCAAGGATATGCCGCTCGAGCTGGCGGCTCTGATCGGCTGCGGCGTCATCACCGGCTATGGCGCTGTCGTGAACACCGCGAAGGTCTCGCCCGGCGAAACCGTTGTCGTGATCGGCTGCGGCGGCGTCGGCATGGCGGCGATCAACGGCGCTGAAATCGCTGGTGCCGGCCGCATCATTGCGGTCGATACCAATCCGGCGAAGCTGCAACTGGCGACCAAACTTGGCGCGACCGATGTGGTCGATCCGCGCAATGGCGATGTCGTGCAGCAGGTGAAAGACCTCACCAATGGCGGCGTGCATCACTCCTTTGAGGTGCTCGGCCGCAAGGAAACCGCCGAGCAGGCTTTCGCGATGCTGGCACCGGGCGGCACTGCAACCATCGTCGGCATGATCCCGTTCGGCCAGAAGATCGAACTGCACGGCTTCGACTTTTTGCGCGAGAAGCGCATTCAGGGCTCGTCGATGGGTTCGAACCATTTCCGCGTCGATATGCCGAGGCTCGTAGAGTTCTATCTCAAGGGCAAGCTGCATCTCGACGACTGGATTTCCGCGCGGCTGAAGCTGAGCGAGATCAACGAAGGCTTCGCGGCGATGAAAGCCGGCAAGACGGTGCGGAGCATCATCACCTTCGATGCGTGAGGTGTTCCGCAAGCCCTGAGTCATCATCCGGCAAGGGCGTCTTCGCCCGATGGCCGGGTGATCCAGTATTCCGCGAGGTCAATTTCAGATCACGACTGTCGCGGAATACTGAATGCCCGCTTGAGCGGGGACGACGGCTGTCCATTGTGACGCGCAGTGCCTCAAGATCAAGTCGTGGAAACAAACGCCAACAATAGCCGCGCGACTTCGCCCGGCTGCTCTTGTTGCACCCAGTGTCCGGCATGATCGATCAGATGCACATTGCGAAAGTCGGTGCAGGCGGTGGTTTGCATGGCTTCGATCGCGCCGGGCTTTTGATAGATGCCCCAGTCCTGTTTGCCGGCGATGAAGGCGCTCGGCACGTCGATGCGACGGCCTGAAAACAATTGCAGTTCAGCGGCGATAGCAGGCGTCATACCGCAGCGATACCAGTTCAGCCCGCCTTGAAATCCGGTGCGAGCGTATTCGTGGCTGTAGATCTTGAGTTGATCGTCCGGCAGCCAGTCATTCGCCGCGATCTGCTGCGACGTTGGCATCTGATGCGCGACCGTCTCAGCCATCGTCTCGGCCGCATCCATCACATAATAGGTCGGAAGCTTCGCCAGCTCGTCCGCGGTCCAGCCTTGCAGCAAATGGGGTTTGTTGTCCGGCCAGTCAGCGCTCTTGGCATGGTAATAGGCGCGCAGAAAATCATGCACGCCTTGCGGCGCATGCTGCATGTGGTCGTTGGCGTCGCGTGTCGAATAATAGGCATGATAATGCTTGCGTGGCCGCGCCAGTGCCGCAAGATCGCGATGGATCGTGTCGTCCGGCTTTGCAACGGGATGGTCGAGCGTATCGAACGGCAGCGTCGGCACGCCTGCAAAGGGCGCGCTCATCATGACGACCTTGCGAAACACATCCGGCCGCGTCAGCGCGCACCAGGCCGCGACCGACGAGCCGAAATCATGCCCGACCACATCGACGTTGCGATAACCGAAAGCGAACACCAGAGCGAGCGCATCGCGGGCGAGATTGAGCAGGCTGAAGCTGCGCAATTCGCAATCATAGGACGTGTCGGCCCCAGTGGTGCGACCATAGCCGCGCTGGTCTGGTGCGATGACGTGGAAGCCTGCAGCGGCGAGTGTCGGCATTACCTTGCGCCACGAAAATGCTAGTTCCGGAAAGCCGTGCAGCAGCAGGATGCAGGGTCGGCCCGGCGTCTCGTATCCGGCTTCCAGCACATGCATCGCGAGGCCGTTGATGCTGTCGACCATCCGAGAGCGGATGCCGTGCGGCAGAATACGCGAATCAAAAGGCGTCATGACTTTATCCGTGCAATGGCGTGAAAGAATGTGCCGGTGATATGGCCACGCTGGCCGCCACGCTCGGCAACGCTTTGGCCTTGCGCGTCGGTCAGTTCGACAAGCGGCGAGTCGAAGCCCGGCAAGGTCAGCGTTGCATGATGAAATTCATGGCCTCGCGCGATCGCGCCGACCGGCCCAAGCGGACTGACCGCCAGTAGCCGTGCTTCGCGATAACCGAGATGCAATTTGCGTGTTGCGAAGCTCGTTGTGTGGCTGAGCAGGCCTGTCATCGCGTGGCGAATCCCGGTGGCATCCTCCAGCCCTTCGCCGAGTACCATGTAGCCGCCGCATTCGCCATGAACGGCGCGGGTTTGCGCGAACTTTAAGAGGCCGTCTTTGAATGTGGCCGCCGCTGCGAGTGCGCCGGCGTGCAGTTCGGGATAGCCGCCGGGCAGCCAGCAGGCGTCGCAATCGTCGGAAGGCGGCTCATTTGCGAGCGGCGAGAAGGTGATGACCTCCGCACCATCGCGGCGCCAGCCGTCGATCAGATGTGGGTAGATAAAACTGAAGGCGGCATCCGACGCGAGCGCGATGCGCTGACCCGGCGGCGGCAATGCTGATGACGTTTCACTTGTGACGATATCGAATGGCATTGCCAGCGCCATGATCGCAGCAATGTCGAGATGTGCATCCGCCATGTCGGCGAGGCGATCCAGTCGCGCAGAGAGATCGCTGTGTTCGCGCGACTGAATGAGGCCCAGATGTCGCTCTGGCAGCGTCAACGCTGCATCGCGTGGAATCGCACCGAGCACGGGAATGCCAAGTTCTGCGATGGCGTCGGCGATCGGCGCGCGGTGTCGTTCGCTGGCGACGCGATTGAGGATGACACCGCCGATCCGGACATTGGGATCATGTGTCGCGAAGCCGCGGACCACGGCGGCTGCAGACTGAAATTGTGCATTGACGTCGAGCACAAGCAGCACCGGTAGTTTCCAGCGCGCGGCCAGCGTCGATGCCGCACCACGACGTTCGCCGGGTGCGCCGTCGAACAAGCCCATCGCGCCTTCGATGATGACGATCTCCACATCATCACTGACGTCGCGCGCCAGCGAATCGAGTAACGATTCGGGCATCGCCCAACCATCGAGATTGAGGCTGCTGCGGCCGGTCGCGGCGGCATGAAACGCCGGGTCGATAAAATCAGGACCTGATTTCGCGGCGCGTACCCTGACGCCGCGCCGTTTTAATGCAGAGAGAATGCCAAGCGTCACCGTGGTTTTGCCCGCGCCGGAGGATGGCGCGGAGACGATGAGGCCACGTGCGGTCATGAATGTCCGTCATTGCGAGAAGCGAAGTCCCTCGTCTTCGAAGGGCTGATGCGACGAAGCAATCCAGTTTTTTCGGAGCAAAGCAAGACTGGATTGCCTTGCAATCCATCGCCGGCAGAGAGCCAGCGGGTGATCGGCTCGCAATAACGAAGTCTGAAGGCGTCTCCTAAACGCTCGCCGTTTCCTTCTTCGGCCAATATTTGTCACGCAGGTGCCGCTTCACCAGCTTGCCGGTCGGCGTGCGTGGAAGTTCTTGCTCGAAGTCGATGCTCTTCGGGCATTTGATCGGCGACAGATGCTTGCGGCAGAACAGCATCAACTCGTTTGCCAATTCGGCATTTGCCGCGACGGGATCATGCGCCTGCACTACGGCCTTGACCTCCTCGCCCATCTCCTCGTTCGGCACGCCGAACACCGCGACATCGGCGACCGCCGGATGGGTGATGAGAACGTCTTCGGTTTCCTGCGGATAGATGTTCACGCCGCCGGATATGATCATGTAGCTCTTGCGATCTGTCAGAAAAAGGAAGCCCTCGGCATCGACATAACCGACATCGCCGAGCGTTGACCAGCCCTTGGCGTTGAAGGCCTTCTTCGTCTTCTCCGGATCGTTGTGATACGAGAACACCGGCGCGTCGGCAAAATACACGGTGCCGATTTGGCCGGTCGGTTGCTCGCTATCGTTCTCGTCGAGAATTTTGATCGATCCGACGACGGCCTTGCCAACCGTGCCGCGATGGGTGAGCCATTGCTGCGAATTCGAGACGGTGACGCCGTTGCCCTCCGACCCGGCGTAGTATTCGATCAGGATCGGTCCCCACCAGTCGATCATCTTCTGCTTCACATCGACGGGACAGGGCGCGGCGGCGTGGATCGCGCCCTTCAGCGACGACACATCGTATTTTGTCCGAACATCCTCAGGCAGTTTCAGCATGCGGACGAACATCGTCGGCACAAGCTGCGACTGCGTGATCTTGTGTGTTTCGACGAGCTTCAGGAACGTTTCCGCGTCGAACGATTCCATCAGCACCGCCGTGCCGCCAAGCGTGATCGCCATCATCGAGAAGCGTAGGGGTGCCGCATGATAGAGTGGGGCTGGCGATAGATAGATGCTGTCCTGCGTCATGCCGCACATCTTTTCGCAGAGCAGCCGTAAAAATGCATTCGGCACGTCGATCGGATTGTTTTCGGATGCGCGCTTGATGCCTTTGGGGCGGCCGGTGGTGCCGGACGAATATAGCATGTCATAGCCGGCGACCGCATCGGCGACGGGCGTTGTCGGTTGCAGCGCCAGCGCGTCATGCCATGATTTGAAATGCGGGACTTGGTCATCGACCGTGTAAAAGGCTGGCGCGTCGGAGGCCGCCGCAAGGTCTGCAACGACATCGGCGCATTTCGCGGAGCTGACGACGACCTTGGCGCCGCAATCCTTGACGATATAGGCGATCTCGTCTTGCGTGAGATAGCGCGAGATTGCGGTGTAATAGAGCCCGCTACGTTGCGCAGCCCAGCACACGTCCATGAATTCGAGCCGGTTTTCCATCAGCAGCGCGACATGGTCGCCGGCTTTCAGGCCCAACGATCGAAACAGGTTCGCGCCGCGGTTCGACTGCTCATCCAGTTCGCGATAGATCCGCGCCTTGCCGGAGCCGGCCATCTGGTAGGCGATCTTGTCGGGGTTGGTTTGCGCGTGATGCGATGGATGAGTCATGGCGGCATTTTCCTTGCGAAAGGCAGATGGCGGATTGAGTGTCCGCTCTTGGTGTTGAGAAGCGACGAGCGTGGATGACTCAGCAAGTGGAGCGAACAATCAAAGCCGCTCGATGATCGTGACATTGGCCATGCCGCCGCCCTCGCACATGGTCTGCAAACCATAACGCTTTTTAGTCTGCTTCAGCGCATGCAAGAGCGTCGTCATCAGCTTGGTGCCCGAACCGCCCAATGGATGGCCGAGCGCGATCGCTCCGCCATTGATGTTGAGCCGCGCCGGGTCTGCACCCGTCGCCTTCAGCCAGGCCGTCGGTATCGACGCAAAGGCCTCGTTAACCTCGAACAGATCGATGTCGTCGATCGACATGCCGGCCTTTTCCAGCGCGCGCTTGGTCGCGGGCAGTGGTGCTTCCAGCATGATGACGGGGTCGCCGCCCATCATGGTCATGTGATGCACGCGCGCCATCGGTTTGATGCCGAGTTGCTTGAGGCCGCGCTCGTTGACAACCATGACTCCGGATGCGCCGTCGCAGATCTGGCTGGCGCTGGCGGCGGTCAATTGGCCGCCTTCCTGAATGAGCTTCACGCCGCGAATGCCGTCGAGCGTCGCATCGAAGCGGATGCCTTCGTCGATCAGATGCGTATCAGCCGTGCCATCGGCGCGGGTGATCGCCAGCGGGATGATCTCGTCCTTGAACCGGCCAGCCTCAGTCGCTGCGATCGCACGCTGGTGGCTCTGAAACGCAAATGCGTCGAGGTCGTCCTTGGTCAGCCCGTATTTTTTGGCGACCATCTCGGCGCCCGAGAACTGGCTGAACTGGATATTCGGATAGCGTTCTTCCATCTTTGGGCTTTTATAGCTGCCCATTCCCGCTTTCGCGGCGAGAATGCTCGGCGAGCCCATCGGCACGCGGGTCATGCTCTCGACGCCGGCGGCGATCACGATGTCCATGGTGCCGGACATCACGGCTTGCGCCGCGAAGTGAAGCGCTTGTTGCGACGAGCCGCATTGCCGGTCGATCGAGGTGCCGGGCACGCTTTCCGGCAGTTTCGACGATAAAATCGCGTTGCGCGCGACATTCACCGCCTGCTCGCCGCCCTGACCGACGCAGCCCATGATCACGTCTTCGACCGATGCCGGATCGACGCCGGTGCGTTCGACCAGCGCATCGAGCACGGAGCCCGCGAGATCGGCCGGGTGCCAGCCGGACAGGCGGCCGCCTTTGCGGCCTCCGGCGGTGCGTGCGGCGGCGACGATATAGGCCTCGGCCATGAGCGGTCTCCCTGATGTGGATTATTATTGTGGGTCGAATTGCCGGCGGCATTAAAAGGATGGCCGGAGCCTTAGTCAATCAGTCAATTAACTCTTGAGGTGGAGCCCGTCATCGGGTTATCTGCGCCGCGCACGCGCGTTGCGGGCAGATCAGCACAGGATGAGTTCACAGGTGAACGTCAGTACGCCAAGCCGGGGACTGGGGAAAACTGCGGCGAAGCCAGCGGTCAAGACCACCACGGCCGACAAGCTGCTGGTGGCGGCGGGCGAACTGATGATCGAGCACAATTCGATCGAAGTGTCGCTCAGCGAGATCGCGCAGCGCTCAGGCGTCAATTCCGCGCTGGTGAAGTATCATTTCGGCAATAAAGACGGCCTGTTGCTGGCGCTGTTGGCGCGCGATGCCGCGACCGAAATGACGCATCTCGATTATCTGCTGGCCCAGCCGATTACGCCGAGCGCGAAACTGCGCCTGCACATTGCCGGCATCATCAAGGCCTATCACCAGTTTCCCTATATGAACCGGCTGATCCATTATTTGCTGCATGAGAGCAGCACGGAAGCCGCCGACGAGGTTTCGAAATTCTTTGTTGGGCCGCTGCTGGATTTCCAGCGCCGTCTGCTGGCCGAAGGCGTCGCCGCCGGTGAATTCCGGCAGGTCGACCCGGTGCTGTTCTATACCAGCGTCATCGGTGCCTGCGATCATCTGTTCTACAGCCGACACGCGATGATGCGCGCGGCGGGTGTTGGTCCCGTCTCCGACGATGTCTGCCGGCAATACATCGCGCATATGGAAGCCTTGATCCTCGGCGGCATGATCCTGAAAACGGATCAGCGCATCGCCGCGACGGGCTGACACGAATATAAGAAAAGCCGCAACAAGCGGCCGAAGAAACGAGAGGAAACGCGGGAAACGCCCAAGGTCGGGATTTTTCGTGACGATTTACAAAAACGCTCAAGACAAAAGACTCTGGGGCAGGAAAGGGACGACAATGCAGTTGAAAGACGTATCGGCATTCATCACCGGCGGCGGTTCGGGTCTTGGTGCAGCGACCGCGCGAGCGATGGCCGCCAAGGGCGTAAAAGTCGCGGTGTATGATCGCAGCCAGGAGAACGCCGAGAAGGTCGCGGCCGAGATCGGTGGCCTCGCTGTCGTCGGCGACGTGTCGAGCGAAGCCGACGTCAAGGCGGCAATCGCCAAGGCCGAGGAAGCGCACGGCATCGTCCGCGTGCTGGTGAACTGCGCCGGCATCGGCGGTGCGGTGAAAACCGTCGGCAAGAACGGCGCCTATCCGCTAGATCATTTCACGCGCATCATTCAGGTCAACCTGATCGGCTCCTTCAACTGTATCCGACTCGTCGCCGAGCGCATGCAGAACGCACCGACGATCGGCGAAGAGCGCGGCGTCTGCATCAACACAGCGAGCGTTGCGGCGTTCGACGGCCAAATCGGGCAGGCGGCCTATTCGGCCTCGAAGGGTGGCATCGTCGGCATGACGCTTCCGGTCGCACGTGATCTTGCCTCGCTGAAGATTCGCGTGATGACCATCGCTCCCGGCCTGTTCCTGACGCCGCTGCTGATGGGTCTGTCCGAAGACGCACAAAAGAGCCTCGGCGCGCAGGTGCCGCATCCGGCGCGCCTCGGCGATCCCAGCGAATACGCTTCGCTGGCACTGCAGATCGTTGAGAACCCAATGCTAAACGGCGAGACCATCCGCCTCGACGGCGCGATCCGCATGGCGCCGCGCTAGGCGTCGTTTCGTAGGGTGGGCAAAGGCGCCTTTTGCCGTGCCCACCAAGACGCTGCGGTGGGCATCGCGCAAGTGCGCTTTTGCCCACCCTACAAATAACATGGAGTCAGGAACGTGACCCAACCGCTGTTGATCGAGCACCATGACGGCGTCGATACGGTGACGTTGAACCGTCCCGACAGCCTCAATGCGCTCGATCCGATGCTGATCGATGCGCTCAATGTCTATTTCCAGAACATGCAGCGGAATCGCGAGACGCGCGTGATCGTGCTCAAGGGCGCGGGTAAGAATTTCTGCGCCGGGCTTGATCTTAAAAACGCGATGGCGCGACGTGCCGGCCAGCAGGAGCCGCCCGGCGTGACGGAGTCGTTAGATTCGCAGCGCCGCATCGCTGACATTGTGCTGCTGATGCGCAAATGCCCGCAGCCGATCGTGGCGCTGGTGCAGGGCGCTGCGGCCGGTGGCGGTTTTGCGCTGGCGCTGGCGGCCGATATTCGGATCGCGACAAAATCCGCACGGATGAATTGCGCTTTCATCAAGCTTGGCCTTGGCGGCTGCGACATCGGATCGAGCTATTTCCTGCCGCGCCTCGTCGGCGTCTCGGTCGCCTCCGAACTCATTCTGACCGGCCGCTTCATCCATGCCGATCGCGCGCTCGCAGTTGGTCTCGTGTCGGACGTGGTCGAGGAAGATGGCCTCGATGCTGCGGCCGCGCCTTATGTCGAGGCTATGATGATGGCGTCGCCGGTCGGCTTGAGGCTGTCGAAGGATTGCATCAACATGTCGATCGATGCGGGCTCAATCGAACAGGTGATCGCGATCGAGGATCGCAATCAGGTGCTGTGCAGCCGTTCGGAAGAATTCAACGAAGGCATGCGTGCCTTCATGGAAAAGCGCAAGCCGATCTATGTGAAGCGATAACGATCAGATATCGACGGCAAGGCCCGCGAGAGGCCGCTGTCATGTCGAGGAACATGTCCAGGAACACGCCGATGAATATCCAGACGCCTATCAGGCCCACTGACAAGCCGCCATTCCGCAAGGTCAACTGGCTGCCGCGCGAGATCGACATCGACCGCCGCGCCGACGGCGTGATCGTCCTGAAGTCGCGTATTCCGTTGATGGCTTACGAGACGCACATCCCGGCCTCGCTGGCGAAGTGGGCAACCTCGCATCCGGATCGTATCTGGTTGGCGCAACGCGGCACCGATCGGCAATGGCGCAAAGTGTCCTATGCCGAAGCGAAGCGTACTGTCGATGCCCTGACGCAATCACTGCTCGATATGAACTTGCCGGTAGGCGCGCCGGTGGCGATTTTATCGGGCAATTCAATCGAGCACGCTCTGATGACGCAGGCCGCGATGCAGGCGCGACTTCCGGCAGCGCCCGTATCGCCGGCCTATTCATTGATGAGTCAGGATCACGCCAAGCTGAAATATCTGTTCGGCCTCATCAAGCCCGCCGTGGTGATGGTGCAGGACGGTCCGACATTTTCAAAAGCGCTGCACGCGCTCGACCTCACCGGCGTGAAGGTGATCCACGTCGCGCGGCGCTGCGACGGCATTGTCAGCTATCCGTTTGCTGATCTCGCGCAAACCAAAGTCACGTCGGCCGTGGACAATTCGATCGCCGCAATCACCGGCGACACCGTCGGCAAGCTGCTTTTCACGTCGGGCTCCACCGGCATGCCGAAGGCCGTCATCAACACCCAGCGCATGATGTGCGCCAATGCGGCGATGATGATGCAGTGCCGCCCGCGCGACCCGAACGCGCCGCAATCGACGTTCCTCGACTGGATGCCGTGGAATCACACGATGGGCGGCAACGCTTTGTTCAATCCTGCGCTGATCGAAGGCGGCACGCTCTATATCGACGAAGGTCGGCCGATGCCGGGCCTAATCGACGAGACGCTGAAGAACCTGCGCGAAATCTCGCCGACCTATTACGCCAACGTGCCGGCCGGCTATGCGGCATTGGCCAGCGCGATGGAAAAAGATGATGAGTTGTGTCGGTCGTTCTTTAAGAACCTTGCGATCATGGGTTACGGCGGCGCGCGATTGCCGGACGATCTCTATGAGCGCATGCAGGCGCTCGCGATCCGCACGACCGGCGAGCGTATTGTGTTCTATACGGGCTGGGGCTCGACCGAGACCTCGCCGACGTCGACCGGCACGTATTGGGATACCGAGCGCGTCGGGCTGATCGGCCTGCCGTTTCCGGGCGTTGAGTTGAAGCTGGTGCCCTTCGGCGAAAAGTATGAATTGCGTCTGCGCGGCGTCAACGTCACGCCGGGCTATTACGGCCGCGACGATCTCACGCAAGCCGCCTTCGACGAGGAAGGCTTCTACAAGATCGGCGATGCCGGCGTGTTCGTCGATCCCGCCGATCCCGTGAAGGGCATCATCTTTGCGGGTCGCGTCGTCGAGGATTTTAAGCTGACGACAGGCACCTTCGTGCAGGTCGGCAATGTTCGCACTGATGTGATCGCTGCGTGTACGCCCGTCGTGCAGGATGCGCTTGTCGCCGGACAGGACCAGCCGTTCATCGGATTGCTGGCCTGGCCCAACCTGCATGCCTGCCGTCAGATCGTTGGCAATCCCGATGCGACTTATGAAGACGTTGTCAAACATCCTGCGGTGATCGCGACCTTCAGGGCCGGATGTGACGCGCATAACATGGCGTCGAACAACGTCAGTTCGATGCGGATTGCGCGGGCGTTGATGATGGTGGAGCCGGCATCGATCGACGGCAATGAACTTACCGACAAGGGCTACATCAACCAGCGCGCCGGACTCGATCGCCGCATTGATCTGGTGACGAAACTATATGCCGAGCCGCCGGGCGACGGCGTGATCGTATTGTATTAACCAGACACGCATCATCCAAGTTGGGACCAGTGCCATGAACTTCGATTTCTCCGACGACCAAAAGCAACTGCGCGACGAAGCGCGGAAATTCCTTGCGTCGAAATGCCCGCCTAAGGCCGTGCGGCAAGTGCTCGACGGCAAGGCACCCTACGACAGGGAATTGTGGAAGGGCCTCGCCGAGA
>JAYUEY010000174.1:0-5287 GCA_043739005.1 Tardiphaga sp. | reverse complement strand
CGCACCGGCGTCGTCGGCGTCATTAAGGGCCGCAAACCGGCCGGCAGTGCGGACATCAAAACCATCGGCCTGCGCGCGGATATGGATGCGCTACCGATTTTGGAAGAAACCGGCGTCGATTATGCTTCGACGACGCCCGGCACGATGCATGCCTGCGGCCATGACGGCCATACTGCGATGCTTCTGGGTGCTGCGCGTTACCTCGCCGAGACCCGGAATTTTGCCGGCGACGCCGTTGTCATTTTTCAGCCGGCGGAGGAGGGCGGCGCAGGTGCCGCCGCGATGATCAAAGACGGGCTGATGGATCGCTTCAAGATCGATCAGGTCTATGGCATGCACAATGGACCGGGTCTGCCGGTGGGGTCGTTTGCGATGTGTCCAGGGCCGATCATGGCGGCGATGGATCGCATCAGCATCCATATCGAAGGCAAGGGCGGCCATGCGGCACGGCCGCACAAATGCATCGATTCGGTGCTGGTCGGCGCGCAGCTCGTCGTCGCCTTGCAGCAGATCGTGTCGCGCAGCGTCGATCCGCTCGATGCCGCCGTGATCTCGATCTGTGAATTCCACGCCGGCAATGCCAGCAATGTCATCCCGCAGACGGCCGCGTTGAAGGGCACGGTGCGCTCATTGAAAGCAGAGGTGCGCGATCTCATCGAAAAGCGGATGCGGGAAGTGGTCGCCGGCGTCGCGCAGATGACGGGATCGAAGATCGACCTGATCTATGATCGCGGCTACCCGGTGGTCGTCAATCATGCCGCGCAGACCCAAATGGCTGCGCGTGCCGCCGGTGAAATCGCAGGCGATAGCCATGTTGATGTCAACATGATCCCGATCATGGGTGCGGAGGATTTTTCCTATATGCTCGAAGCACGCCCCGGCGCCTTCATCTTCATCGGCAATGGCGATAGCGCCGGGCTTCATCATCCCGCTTATAACTTCAATGATGATGCGATTTCCTACGGCACGTCCTATTGGGTGAAACTGGTCGAGACCACGCTGGCGGCGTGACCGGAGTCGTTGGGAACATGGTGAGTGGCGTTTCGTTATGCAGGCGGGAATACCCCCGCTTGCGTGTGATGGAGTGCCTGTCATGGCCGATAAAAATCTCAACGACCTGTTTCTGGATACGCTGAAAGACATCTATTTCGCGGAGAAGCAAATTCTGAAGGCGTTGCCGAAAATGGCAAAGGCCGCGCAATCTGAAAAGCTCAGCGCCGCCTTCAAAAAGCATCTTGGTGAGACCGAAGGGCAGGTCGAGCGCCTTGAACAGATTTTCGAAATTCTTGGCAAGCCCGCGCGCGGCAAGACCTGCGAGGCCATCAAGGGCATCCTCGAAGAGGGTACCGAGATCATGGACGAGTACAAAGGCACGGCGGCGCTCGATGCGGGTCTGCTCGCGGCCGCGCAGGCGGTCGAGCATTACGAGATTGCGCGTTACGGCACGCTGAAGCAGTGGGCAATCCAGCTTGGCATGAAGGACGCGGTTCGCCTGCTCGACGAAACATTAAAGCAGGAAAAGAAAACCGACGAGTCGCTGACCACTTTGGCCGAAGGCGTCGTCAATACGGCTGCTGCGGCGTAAGCGATTTCCATCAGGTGATGCGGCGGGTTCGCGCGCCCGCGCATCACTTGCCTTCGATACAGGCAGCTCCGCCTGCTGTCTCGGCTTGCCTCAGCCCGAAAAAGTGGCGACTCTCTCCAGGTTCCCGCCTGGAGTGTCGTCATGTCGTCCATATCCTTAAAGACCTCGTCGTCCGATCCGGATCAGCAGGCCGGACGCTACGACGAGCTTTCAATGCTTGAGGGTGATGCTCGGCTGCGCGAGGACATTCGCCTGCTCGGTCGCATTCTTGGTGATACGGTGCGCAATCAGGAGGGAGCCGATGTCTTCGATCTCGTCGAGCGCATCCGCACCACCTCGATCCGCTTTCACCGCAATGAGGACACGCTCGCGCGGACCGAACTGGAAGGCGTGCTCGACGGCATGAGCACGGCTGAGACTGTGCGGATTATCCGCGCCTTCAGCTATTTTTCGCACCTCGCAAACATTGCAGAGGATCAGAACAACATCCGCAATATGCGCGCGTCGCGATCCACGCATTCAACGCCGCCTGAAGGCACGCTGGCCGGCGCGGTCGCGCGGGCGCGGGACGCCGGAATCAGCGCGCACGCGCTTCGTGCATTTTTTGGCACGGCCTTGGTCTCGCCCGTGCTCACCGCGCATCCGACCGAAGTGCGCCGCAAGAGCACAATCGATCGCGAGATGGAAATCGCAGCGCTGCTCGATCGCCGCGAGCGCATGCAATTGACCGCTGAGGAAGCTGACGCCGAGGCCGAGCAATTACGCCGCGCGGTGTTGACGCTGTGGCAAACAAACCTTTTGCGCCGGACCAAATTGACCGTGCTGGATGAAGTCGCCAACGGGTTGTCATTCTACGACTACACGTTCTTGCGCGAACTGCCGCAACTGCATAATGCGTTGGAAGATAGACTCAGCGAAGGCGACGCTGCGAATGAAATCGCATCGTTCTTCCGGATGGGAAGCTGGATCGGCGGCGACCGCGACGGCAACCCCTTCGTCACGGCTGAGGTGATGCGCGGTACTTTGAAGCTGCAAAGCACGCGTATTCTTCGGTTTTATCTCGACGAAACCCATGCGCTCGGCAGCGAACTCTCGATGGCCGCACACCTTGCCGATGTCTCTGACGAATTGCGAACACTGGCGCAGCGCTCGCCCGATCCATCGCCGCATCGCAGTGGCGAGCCCTACCGTCTCGCGGTGTCCGGCATGTATGCGCGGCTCGCCGCGACCGCGCTCAAACTCAACATCGAGACGTCGCGTCCGCCAGTTGGTGCGGCCGCGCCTTACGATAACGCCCAGGCTTTCAAGGCCGATCTCGATGTGCTGCATCGCTCATTGCTGGCTGATCATGCCGGGGTCATCGCGCGCGGACGGTTGCGGCTGCTGCGGCGTGCCGTAGATGTATTCGGCTTCCATATGGCCAGCCTCGACATGCGCCAAAACTCTGCCGTGCATGAGCGCGTGATCGCCGAGTTGATCGATGCAGCAATTCCGGGCACGTCCTATTTGGCGCTCGGTGAAGAAGCGCGTATCACACTGCTGTCGAATGAACTTAAGAGCACGCGCCCGCTGTCGTCGCATTTCGTCCGATACAGCGACGAAACTCTTGGCGAATTAGCCGTCATGCGCGAAGCCGCCAAGGCCCATGCAGCGTTCGGCGCGCGCGTCATCCCCCATTGCATCATCTCGATGTGCAAGAGCGTGTCCGACATGCTCGAAGTCGCGGTGCTGCTCAAAGAAGTCGGGCTCGTTGATCCGACTGGGCGCAGTGCGATCAACATCGTGCCTTTGTTCGAGACCATCGAGGATCTGCAGGCCTCGGCCGGGATCATGAACCGCATGCTGTCGCTGCATGATTATCGCAAATTCGTCGATAGCCGCGGCGGCGTTCAAGAGGTCATGCTCGGCTATTCCGACAGCAACAAGGATGGCGGTTTCGTCACGTCGGGCTGGGAATTGTACAAGGCCGAGATCGGCCTCGTCGATGTGTTCACGCGGCATCACGTGCGGCTACGGTTGTTTCATGGGCGAGGCGGCTCGGTCGGGCGCGGCGGCGGACCGAGCTATGACGCGATCCTAGCGCAGCCGGGCGGCGCAGTGGACGGCCAGATCAGGATTACGGAGCAGGGCGAGATCATCTCCAGCAAATATTCCAACGCCGAAGTCGGCCGCAACAATCTGGAAATTCTCGCCGCTGCGACGCTTGAAGCAAGTCTCTTGCAGCCAAAGCATAGCGCGCCGCGCACGGATTATCTCGACGCGATGGAGGAATTGTCCGCGCTGGCGTTCAAGGCCTATCGGGGGCTGGTCTATGAGACCGACGGCTTTGAGGAGTATTTCTGGGCCTCGACTGTCATCACCGAAATCTCGACGCTGAACATCGGCAGCCGTCCGGCCTCGCGCAAGAAAACGCGCGCGATCGAAGACTTGCGCGCAATCCCGTGGGTGTTCTCATGGGCGCAGTGCCGGCTGATGCTGCCGGGCTGGTACGGTTTCGGCAGCGCAATCGAGCAATGGGTCGCAGCACACCCCGACAAAGGCATGGCGTTCCTTCAGGGCATGTATCGTGAGTGGCCGTTCTTCCGCACGCTGTTGTCGAACATGGACATGGTACTCTCGAAAAGTTCGATCGCGATTGCCTCGCGTTATGCTGATCTCGTCCCCGACGAAGAACTGCGCCAGCGTATCTTTTTGCGCATCAAACGCGAATGGCATAGCGCGATCGAAGCCGCGCTCGACATCATGGGTCACGAACGGTTGTTGCAAGGCAATCCGCTGCTGGAACGCTCGATTCGTAATCGGTTCCCTTATCTCGATCCACTCAACCACGTTCAGGTCGAATTGCTTAAAAAACACCGCGCCGAACTGCCGGACGGCGAGACCGCCGACGAGCAGATATTGCGTGGCATTCAATTGACGATCAACGGGATTTCAGCAGGGTTGCGAAATAGCGGGTAGAGAAACCCCTCCCCACGCAAGAGCGGGGGGAGGGAAAACCCCTCAGCAAATATGCGCGCCCTGCGTCTCGACGTAGACCGCATAGAGCGACTGACTCGCGGTCATGAACAGCCGGTTGCGCTTTTTGCCGCCGAAGCAGACATTGGCGCAGGTTTCCGGCAGCCGGATTTGCCCGATCCGCGCGCCGTCCGGCGCGAAGATGTGGACGCCGTCATAGCCGTCGCCGACCCAGCCCGCGCCGACCCAGATGTTGCCGTCGGTATCGACGCGCAGCCCGTCCGGAAATCCGGACTTGCCGTTCAGCGTCATGTCGATGAGCTGTTTCGGATTGGTCAGCTTCGCGCCGTCGATATCGTATTGCCACACCACGTTCTTGGCGTTCGGATAGTGCGTGATGCCGGTGTCGCAGACATAGAGCTTCTTGTAGTCGGCGCTGAAGGCGATGCCGTTCGGTTTAAACGGCTCGTCGGCGACCTTCGTCACCGCGCCTGTTTGTGCGTCGAGCCGGTACACGGCTTCCTTCTGAAACGGCTGGTTCGAGCCGTTCTTCGCATTCTGGCCTTCATAGAGATTGATCGCGCCATAGCCCGGATCGGTGAACCAGATCGCCTTGTCGGCGGGGTGCACGACCATGTCGTTGGGGCCGTTGAGCGGCTTGCCGTTCGCCTGTTCGGCGAGCACCGTCGTGGTGCCGTTGTGCTCGAAGCGGACGAGGCGGGTGCGCTCGGCGGTTATCTGCCGGCC
>JAYUEY010000173.1:0-6980 GCA_043739005.1 Tardiphaga sp. | reverse complement strand
TTGCTGATCGCGGTGAGAAGCTGCGGTAGTGTCGCGCCGAAGGCAACGAGCTTGTTGAAATCGACCTGAATTTCATAGGTCTTGGTCTTGCCGCCCCAGCCGGTGACGTCGATCACGCCAGGCACCGCGCGGAAGCGGCGCTGCAACACCCAGTCTTGCAAAGTCTTGAGATCGAGCACGCTGTAATTCGGCGGCCCGACGAGACGATAGCGATAGATTTCACCGATCGCCGAGAGTGGCGAGATACCCGGCTGGACATTGCCCGGCAGCGGCGACAATTGCGATAGCCGATTCAGAACCTGCTGAAGCGCTTCGTCATAAGTGTAGTCGAAAGAAAATTGCAGTTTGACGTCGGACAGGCCGTAGAGCGAAATCGTGCGGATCGTCTTGAGGTTCTTGATGCCTGCAACCTGCGTCTCGATCGGGATCGTGATGTAGCGTTCGATCTCTTCGGCCGATAGGCCCGGCGACTGCGTGACGATGTCCACCATCGGCGGCGTCGGATCGGGATACGCTTCGATGTTGAGCTGCTTGAACGCGATCAATCCACCGATGAACACGGCGATGAACAGCCCCACCATCAGAAAACGGCGGTTGACGGCAAGGGCAACGAGGCGATCCATTCAGATCGGACCTTTCAAGTGATGACGATCACCACGTCATCATTCCGGGATACGCCAACGGCCGTCGGCGAAGCCGACAAAAGTGGTGCAGACCTAAAATCCATAGGCCCTGCTGGGGCTATGGATTCCGGACTTGCGCATTCGCTACACGTCGACGCTTCGCGTCGTTGCGCACTGAATTTGCGATCCGGAATGACAGCCAGTGGTGTTGAAGCGAATATATCAAAAGCGCCGCTCTACGTGCTCGACGCGGCGCGGTCGATGAACAGGCTGCCGCGCGTGACGATTTTTTCACCGGGCGCCAGACCGCTGATCACCTCGACCTGCTGGCCGTTGACGAGGCCTGTCTTGATCTGGCGCATCTCGATGCTCTTGTCGTCATGCGCGACCCACAGGCGGACCTGGTCGCCTTCATAGATCAGCGCCGTGCGCGGCACGCTGACCGCCGGATGATCACCCGATGAGAAGATCGTGACGCTTGCGAACATCTCCGGCTTCAACTGCCCGCCCGGATTCGGCACGACCGCCCGAACCAGGAGACGCCGCGTCGCGGGATCGATCGAGGTCGCGATGTAATCGACCTTGGCGGTGAGATCGCGGCCGCGCAGCGCCAGAACGGTAAAGGCAATTTCGTCGCCGACCTCGATCGCGGAAATTTCGGTCTCGCGCACGAAGGCTGTCAACCACACAGACGACAGATCGCCGATCACAAAACTCGGATCGGTGGCACCCGCCGCGATATACTGGCCGGGGCCGATCTTGCGCTGCACCACGGTTCCGGCGATCGGCGCGTAAATCGTGGTCTCAGGATTGATCTTTCCCTTATCCTGGAACGCCGTCACCGCGTCCTCGTCCAGTCCGAAAATCTTCAGGCGATTGCGAGCGGCTTCCAGCGCCGTTGTGGCCGAACGCAGATCGTTTTGCGCCGAGATCAACGTCGCTTGCGCGGACTGCACATCCTTTAGCGCGATGGCCTTGCCCTGAAACAGATCGCGCGCGCGCTTATCCTGCAAGTCGGCCAGATCGAGCTGCGACTTCGCCTTGTTCATGGATGCCATGGCGGCGATGAAATCATTCTGCGCACCGACCGTGTCGGCCGCCTCGATCGTGAACAGCGGCTGGCCCTGCGTCACGGCCTCGCCGGGACGCGCGAGCAACTTGGTGACCCGACCGGCATAGGGTGAAAACACCGGCGTCGAGTGATCCTCATCAACGGCGATCTTGCCTTCGGTAACGTGTTCGGCGCGGAATTCGCGGTCGCTAACCTGTTCGACAGTCAAGCTCGCCCATTCGGACGCGCTCGGCGTATAGCGCGTGCCGACTCGGCGCGATTGGCTCGACACATCAGAATTCGGCTTCGGCGACGTCTTCGCGGGCATCAGGCCGTAGATGCCGAGGCCAATCATGGCGACGACGACCAGCAGCACGACCGGCAGCTTGCCGCGCAGGGGCCGGAAGCGCTGGAGAAAACCTGACTGCATTGGCGATCGACCATGTTCGCAGAACATCTGCGGCGAAGAGCCTGAATGGCGCGCTATTAGTGCCGGATCATTGTGTCAAACAAGATAAAAATCACGCCATGCTTCAATTTAACATGAACGGTGCAAGACCGCAGCAAGTGTCGCAGTCAGTGTCGCAGTTGATGTCGCAGTTGATCTCATATTTGGCTATCTGGCCCTGGCCATTGCGGCAAGTGGGAGCCAAGCGGCATGGATGGTCGCGTCCACAGCGCTGGCGTCGTCGACAGAACCGCCGCATGCCGCACTGCATTCAACAGTCCGAACCCTGACGGCATGTCCTGCAGGAACGGCTGAGCGGCCTCATGGCTGATGTCCGGCGTCATCAGACCGCGATCGATCCGGCCCAGATTACACAGCCAGCGGCCGGTCTGCGCCAGCGACACGCGAACATGCCAGCTTCCGCCCTCGCGCGACTGCCGCAATCGCGCCATCATCGCGCCGAAGGCCATCAGATAGCCCGTGGCATGATCAAGAATCTGCGCCGGCAATTCCTTCGGCCCGATAATGCCGGCCGCCTGCCCTTCGGCAAAATTGAAGCCGGTGGTCGTCTGGACCAGCGAATCAAAACCGCGCCGTTCCGCCCAAGGTCCATTGTGGCCATAGGCCGATAGCGAGACGCAGACGATGCCGGGCCGGATCGCAGCCAGATCCTGCGGCGCGAAGCCGAGTTGCGCCAGCGCAGTCGGCCGGTAGCCCTGCGAGAAGATGTCGGCCTTCGCGATCAGAGCGCGCAACGTATCGCGGCCGTGCCCGGTTTGCAGATCGATGGATGTCGAGAGCTTGCCGCGCCCGGTATCGATCGTCAGCCACGGTATCGACGGCAAGTTCGGTGATGTCACCAGCAGCACATCCGCGCCATGCGCGGCCAAGGTGCGGCCTGCGACCGGCCCTGCGATCACCCGCGCCAGATCGAGGACGCGGATGCCGGACAGCGGCCGCTCGCCTTTTTCAAAAGCGCGCGGCGGCGCATCGCCAATTCGTTCGATGCTGATCAGCGGCAGCGCCGCGAGCGCTTCACCTTGCGGGTGCGCCAGCCACTCATCATGCGAGCGCATCAAGCCGACAACACCGCCCTCAGCAATCGCGGCGCTTTCGAAAGCCTCGCCCGTCCAGTTCATCAAGGCGGCTTGGACAGCTTCGCGCGTCGCATCGCAGGCCAGCACGCGGCACACCGCTGCGCGATGATGCGGAAAATTCGTATGCAGCCGCACGAAGCCGCCATCGCCGGTTTTGTAAACGCCTGCAATGGCGTCCCAGGCGGCAGGCGGCGGTTGACCATCGAGCCGCAGATAGCGCTCGGAGCGACATTCGACGACGGCATGTCGGGCATCGACACTGACGCGCTGCACGCTGCCGCTGCGCGCATGCCAGATTTCGGCTGCCGCGAGCCCGGCCGCAGCGATGCTCACCTGGGCCGCCGTGCCGACACGGAATGTCGATGGCAATTGCGTCTCGTCGCCGGTCAGATCGACGCGCGCCAACGCCGCCTCGTCACCACCGGCAAGCCGCCAGAGATCGCCGAGAATATCCAAAGCTGTCTGCATCTAATCCGGTCTCCCGCTGCGCAATATTACAACTTGTCCGGCATTTACCGCAAATTAATGCCTGCATTTCGATTTGCGGATTCACCACGTTTCCTAACGCGACGTTTATTTGCGGTTGAGATAGTGGTTTTGGGGAAAATAAATGTGGGGTTCGCTTGGACAGCCAGGAGGCTACCTTGAGTACCGATATCAGTATCAAGCCTGTCAATTTGCCGACGGCATCGCCGTTTGTATCGTCCACCGACGCCCGGCGAAACGCCGTGCCGACGCACTTGCCGCCACAGAAAACGGTGACGCAGCCTGACGCTGTCGCACGCGCGCGCAGCGAGCCACAGCCATTCACGCCAACCATCACCAAGGTCGTGATCGACAAGGATGCGGCGGCGATCGTATTTCAGACCGTGGATGATCGCACCAGCGAAGTCGTCGGCCAGTATCCGGCCGAGGGCATTTTACGCCGCCGCGCTTACGTCCGTGCTTTGGACGCAGCGAAAGCCGAAACCGCCAAAACGATTGCGACGGATCGCAAAATCTAATCGAGCAAGATCTAAACGAGCAAACTTAAATTAAAAAAGCCTCGTCATTTTCGCGAGGCGTATGCTGTATCGAGATACGTCCCGCCGGTTGCCGCATTGGTCACGGCGTTTTTGATCTGCGCCTTGCCGTTGCTCTGCAACGCGAACTTGGTATCACCGACGCGGAACGAGTTATCCCTGATCAGCACGTCCTGATATTTGACCGTGCCTGCGCTTTCGTATTTCACCTTGGCGCGAAATCCCGTGACGTCCGACACCGTCACCGAGAAGGATTTGTTATCGGCATATTTGCCGCTCCATTTGCCTTCAAAATTCGCCGGATCGACATTGAAATACGGCGTCTTCGACGGGACGGTTGCCCCGACGGCCCTGTAGTTCGCGGAGATGGTGCCCAGCAAATCCGCCACAGCGTCGTCCCCTTAGGCGCGACCGGACAGGCCGGCGGCCACGTTGCGGTTGATGTCGATCAGCGACTGGATCTTGTCCGGCAATGGCATCACCTGAAGCGCCGCCGACTGCGACAGCACGAAGATGCCGAGATTGGCAAGACCCTGACGAGTTTCGACCGGCTGCGGGTTGTCGTCACGCATCGCTTCGTTGACGAATATCGACCAGAGCTTGCGGTTGAACATCAGCGCTTCGTCAATCGTCTCAAGGCTTGCGCCTAGATTTGCTGCGTCCTGAAGTTTGCGTGCCGCTTTCATCAGGGCCTGAGCTTCGATCTCGCGGGGTGAACTCGTGGACTGAGCAGCGCGCGCATAGGCCTGGGCAGCATTGGACATTCGTAACCTCGGTTGTTGATGTCATCCGGCGACAGCGGCTGATGGCTAAAATTATAGTTAACCTCTTAAGGCCCCGTTACCGGCACTGGTCCACGTGCCAGCCGATCGCAAAGAAAAAGCGGCGGGGTTTCCCCCGCCGCCTTTGTCGTGTTGGTCGTGCAGTTCGATATCAGCGGAGAAGCTGAAGAACGCTCTGCTGCGACTGGTTGGCGAGCGACAGCGCGGACACCGCGATCGACTGGCGGGTGGACAGCGCCTGGCTGTTCGCCGCTTCCTCGTTGGTGTCGGCGAGCGTCAGGTTCGACGAACCGGTCTGCAACACGTTGATCAGGTTCTTCGAGAAGTCCTGACGGATCTGCACGATCGAGAGGTTCGAACCCAAGGATGAAGCCTGGGTACGGAGCGCGCTCGATGCGGTGCTCAGCGTGGAGATTGCCGAAGTCGCCGACGAATTGTCGGCGAAGTCGGTTCCCGCCGTCAACTTCGACAGACCAAGGCCAGTCGCGTTGAACTGCACGCCCTGAATGCCCAGCGTCGACTTGCCGGTTTCATTGAACGTCAGGTTCAGCTTGTCACCGTTGAGCAGGTTGACACCGTTATAGGACGCATCCTGAGCCGTTGAGGTGATCTGGTCCAGAATGTTGTTGTACTGCGTGACGAGGTTGGAACGGACGTTCTGAGCCGCGATATCCTTGACGGGAGCACCTGCAACCAAGGCGTTGAAGGCTTTGCCAGTACCAGCAGCAGTACCACCAACAGTGCCGATGGTGGACGCCGCCGCATCGTTGGTTGTCGTGATCGTGATCGCGCCGGTCGTGTCGATCGTCGCCTGCAGGTTGTTCGTCGCAAGCTGCGAGTTCAGGTCGTTCAGCGACTTCACCTGACCGGCGCCAGTACCGAAGGTGATGTTGGTTGCAACACCTTTGCTGCCGGTAGCACCGATCGTCAGCGTAAGGCCATTCAGCGGGGACGGGCCCGATGCCACGCCGGTGTTTGTCGCGGATGCGACACCGGTCGAACCGGACGCGCCACCCGCAGAGGTCACGACCGAGGTCGCAACGCTCGAGGCGGTTCCCGTCGTCGTAGACGTGAAGGTCAGTGCGCCGGCAACGACCGATGCAACGGTCGATCCGATCTGATAGTTCGCAATACCGGCAACATCGGCCGCCGTCAGAGCAGAGGAGCTAGCCGATGCACTTTTGGCAGTGTTGTAAGAAGCAACAGTCGCCGCGCTCAGCGTAACAGTCGATGCCGTGCCGCCATCGAGCGTGACAGTGAAGGACTGCGAAGCAGCCGGACCGGCGGCTGTACCAGTGGTGCTGGCGTTGGCGAGACCAGACGTACCACCCGCTGCCGTATTGGAGTAGCTAGAGATCGTCACGTTCGAGCCCGTGCCCGTCGTGGCAGACGAAATCCGCAACTGACCGCCGCTGACCGTAACAGGACCCCCTGTCGTCGTGTTGCCGTTGACCTCAAAGTTCACGATTTTGGCGAAGTCGGTAACTGACAGTGCGCTTGCGGTACCAGTAAGCGAACCACCAGCACCCGTAAATGCGGTGACCGCGGCTGCGTTGACGTTAATGGCATAAGCGGCGCCGTCAACGTTCAGCGAGAACGCAACCGTACCCGAGGTGGTGTCTACGGCGGTATAACCGCTGCCGTTGACAGGTGCAGCAGCCGTCGCGGCCGAGCCTGCACCGGACACGTTGACGGCGGTGAACGCACCGGCGGTCACGGTACCAGCCGTGGGGCCGCCCGTGCCACGAAGGTCGTTGGCGGTCGCACCGGAGATCGCGGTCGTCGTCACTGACGACTTGGTCGAATATCCGACCGCCGCCTGCAGCGCCTGGTTGGCAACGGACTTCGCGGAGTCGACGAGCTTCTGAAGCGACGTGATGCCGGTGTTGGCTGCCTGCAGAACCTGCACGCCGTTGCCGATGCCGTCGAGCAGATTGTTGATGTCGCCGGCGCGGTT
>JAYUEY010000172.1:0-11974 GCA_043739005.1 Tardiphaga sp. | reverse complement strand
ACCGGCTCGCCCGAGGTTCAGGTCGCGATCCTGTCGGAGCGCATCGTGAATCTCACGGGCCACTTCAAGACCCACGTCAAGGATAACCATTCCCGTCGTGGCCTTCTGAAGCTGGTGTCCACACGCCGTTCGCTTCTTGATTACGTCAAGAAGCACGACGAGGCGCGCTATAGGGCGCTGCTCGAAAAGCACAACATTCGTCGTTAAAAAGAGACCGCGCGCAAATTTGGCGCGCGTTTTTCGTAAGGGCATGATCCCGAAAAGTGGACTCCGGTTTTCGGATCGGATCATGCCCCGCTAAGACGTCGACCCGCATCCGGCGGGAAGACGATGACGGGCAAGGGCCCGTCGCGTGGGTACGCCATTGAGGGCTACCCGCATCC
This sequence comes from Tardiphaga sp., assembly GCA_043739005.1. Classification (GTDB taxonomy): domain Bacteria; phylum Pseudomonadota; class Alphaproteobacteria; order Rhizobiales; family Xanthobacteraceae; genus Tardiphaga. The sequence continues at coordinate 11,591 of JAYUEY010000172.1, read as the reverse complement.
ATCGAGGGGATGCGAGCCATTCCGTATTCGAGAGCCATGGCAGGATCGCCGGACGCTGACGCGATGATATTCGCGCGCAGCGTCTCGCCGTCTTGCGCATGGCCTTTGCATGCGGGGCTTGTCACGCCTGTCGTGAAACCATGAAAGACTAATCGCATGTTTAACGTTCATACCGTCGAGATCGATTGGGGCGGTCGTCCGCTCAAGCTCGAAACCGGCAAGGTCGCACGCCAGGCCGACGGCGCCGTTGTCGCCACATATGGCGAGACCGTCGTGCTCGCCACCGTCGTCGCCGCCAAGTCGCCGCGCGATGGCGTCGACTTCCTGCCGCTGACCGTCGACTACATCGAAAAGACCTACGCCGCCGGCCGCATTCCCGGTGGCTATTTCAAGCGCGAAGGCCGTCCGACCGAAAAGGAGACGCTGGTCTCCCGCCTCATCGATCGTCCGATCCGCCCTCTGTTTGTCGACGGCTGGCGCAACGAAACCCAGGTCATCGTCACGGTTCTGTCGCATGACATGGAGAACGACCCGGACATCCTCGCGTTGGTGGCGTCCTCCGCCGCACTGACGCTGTCGGGTGCGCCCTTCAAGGGTCCGATCGGCGCTGCGCGCGTCGGCTTCGTCAATGACGAGTATGTTCTCAACCCGACGCTCGACGAGATGGCCGATACCCAGCTCGACCTCGTCGTCGCCGGCACCGCCGACGCCGTGCTGATGGTCGAATCGGAAGCCAAGGAGCTGAACGAAGAGATCATGCTCGGCGCTGTGATGTTCGGTCATCGCCACTTGCAGCCGGTCATCAACGCGATCATCGAGTTGGCCGAAAAGGCGGCGAAGGAGCCCTGCGAGGTCAAGACGATCGACGACAGCGTGCTCGAAAAAGAAATCCTCTCGATGATCGAGAGCGAATTGCGCGCCGCTTACGCGATCCCGGTGAAGCAGGATCGTTACGCCGCGGTTGGCGTCGTTAAGAAAAAGGTGATGGACGCCTACTTCCCCGAAGGGGCAGAGCCGAAATACGACAAGCTCCGCATCGCGGGCGTGTTCAAGCATGTCGAAGCCAAGATCGTACGCTGGAACATCCTCGACACTGGTAAGCGCATCGATGGTCGCGATTCCTCGACGGTCCGTAGCATCGTTGCCGAAGTCGGCATCTTGCCGCGCGCGCATGGTTCAGCGCTGTTCACCCGTGGTGAGACGCAGGCGCTGGTCGTCACGACATTGGGCACCGGCGAAGACGAGCAGTACATCGACTCGCTGTCGGGAACGTACAAAGAGACGTTCCTGTTGCACTACAACTTTCCTCCCTACTCGGTCGGCGAGACCGGGCGCATGGGCGGCACCAAGCGTCGCGAAATCGGCCACGGCAAGCTCGCCTGGCGCGCGATTCATCCGGTTCTGCCGGGCCACCATGAATTCCCGTACACGCTGCGCGTCGTCTCGGAGGTTACCGAGTCGAACGGTTCGTCCTCGATGGCCTCGGTCTGCGGCGCATCACTCGCGCTGATGGATGCGGGCGTGCCGTTGAAGCGGCCGACGGCGGGTATCGCGATGGGTCTTATCCTCGAAGGTGAGCGTTTCGCGGTTCTGTCTGACATTCTCGGTGACGAAGATCATCTCGGCGACATGGACTTCAAGGTCGCCGGTACGGATCACGGCATCACCTCGTTGCAGATGGACATCAAGATCGCCGGCATTACCGAGGAGATCATGAAGGTCGCGCTCGGCCAGGCGAAGGACGGTCGTATCCACATCCTCGGCGAGATGTCGAAGGCCCTCACCAATGCGCGCGCCGAACTCGGCGAATACGCCCCGCGCATCGAGACCTTCAAGATTCCGACCGACAAAATCCGCGAAGTGATCGGTACTGGCGGCAAGGTGATCCGCGAGATCGTCGAAAAGACCGGCGCGAAGGTCAATATCGAGGACGACGGCACCGTGAAGGTGGCGTCATCGGATGGTGAGTCGATCAAAGCCGCGATCAAGTGGATCAAGTCGATCGCCTCCGATCCGGAGTTGAACGCGATCTATGAAGGCACCGTCGTCAAGGTGATGGAGTTCGGTGCGTTCGTGAACTTCTTCGGCGCGAAAGACGGCCTGGTTCATATCAGCCAGCTCGCCTCGGCCCGCGTTCAGAAGACCTCCGACGTCGTCAAGGAAGGCGACAAGGTCAAGGTCAAGCTGCTCGGCTTCGACGATCGCGGCAAAACCCGGCTGTCGATGAAGGCGGTCGATCAGGAGACCGGCGAAGACCTCGAAGCCAAGCAGGCGACGGCTCCGGCCGCCGAGTAATCTTCAACGCATTGTGAGATTGAAAAGGGCGGCCGCTGAGGCCGCCCTTTTTGTTGATCGAGGTTGATTTGCCGAACCGGCGGCGGTCTGCTTCATTGCGAGCTGAAAACAAGAGCGCGGCAGCGAGCACGCCAGTGCCGCCCAACACCGTGCCCGCACAGGCAAGACAGGACAACAAAGATCATGAGCAGCGAAACCGCCTATACCCCGCCGAACGTCTGGCAATGGAATAAAGAAAACGGCGGCCGTTTCGCCAACATCAATCGCCCGATCGCGGGCTCCACGCATGAGAAGGATTTGCCGGTCGGCAAGCACCATTTGCAACTCTATTCGCTGGCGACGCCAAACGGCCAAAAGGTTACGATCCTGCTGGAAGAATTGCTGGCGCTGGGTCATAGCGGCGCGGAATATGATGCGTGGCTGGTCGAGATCGGCAAGGGCGACCAGTTCGGCAGCGGCTTCGTCGCGGCCAATCCGAACTCCAAGATTCCAGCACTGATGGATCACAGCGGTGCCAAGCCGCAGCGCGTGTTCGAATCCGGTGCGATCCTTCTCTACCTCGCGGAAAAATTCGGCGCATTCCTGCCGAAAGATATCGCCAAGCGCACGGAAGCGTTGAACTGGTTATTCTGGCAGATGGGCAGCGCGCCGTATCTTGGCGGAGGCTTCGGGCATTTCTATGCCTATGCGCCGATCAAGATCGAATATGCGATCGACCGTTTTGCGATGGAGACCAAGCGTCAGCTCGACGTGCTCGACAAGCAGCTTGCCGACCATGAATTCATGGCGGGCGATGAATATTCGATCGCCGATATCGCGATCTGGCCGTGGTATGGCGGCATGGCCAAGGGCTTGTTGTATGAAGGCGGCACGTTCCTGCAGGTGCAGGATTACAAGCATCTTAATCGCTGGACCGATGCGATCGCTGCACGCCCGGCCGTCAAGCGTGGCCGGATGGTCAATCGCATGCAGGGCGATCCGAAGAGCCAGTTGCGTGAGCGCCATGATGCCGGCGATTTTGACACTAGGACGCAGGATAAACTGGAAAGCGTGACGCCTGCAGCATGATGTCGTCGGCAGAGCCCGTTGCACGTTTCTACGAGTCGCAAGGGCTGCGCTTGCATTATACGGACTGGGGCAATGACGGCGCGCCGTCATTGATCCTGTTGCATGGCGGGCGCGATCACAGCCGAAACTGGGATGTGATCGCCCGGGCTCTGCAGCCGCATTTTCATGTCACCGCACCCGACTTGCGCGGCCACGGCGATTCCGAATGGGCCAAGGGAAGCTGCTATAGCCTGTCCGATCATGTCTACGATCTCACCCATCTGATCGGTCCCGATCGCCGGACGATCCTCGTCGGCCATTCCTATGGCGGCATGATCTCTATGCTCTATGCCGGCACGTTTCCGGAACGTGTGTCGCGCCTCGCGGTGCTCGACGGTGCGTTTCTGCCGAGCGACGTGTCGCTGCCGATCGATGTGCGGATGGCGCGCTGGTTCGCGCAGCTCGATCGCGTGGCGGCGTCGAAAATCCGGCGCTTCGCGACGATCGACGAAGTCGCCGGACGCATGGCGCTTCACAACCAGCGCCTGACCGATGAGCAGGCATTGCATCTGGCGACATATGCCGTGCGAGACAATGGCGACGGAACATACAGTTGGAAATACGATCCTTTGCAGGCCTTGCGCGCGCCCTATGGCCTATCGGCAGAGGAGTGCTTCACGCTGTGGTCGCGCATCACATGCCCGACGCTGCTGATGTATGGCAGCGACGGCCTCATTCCGGAGGCCGTGCAGGCCGATGTGCTACGGCATTTCAAACATGCCGAGCGCAAGATTATCGACGACGCCGCGCATTGGTTGCAGCATGACAAGCCCGATGAGGTGATCGCGGCGCTCAAGGTATTTTTGGGCGTCAGAGAGTAGCGGCGTGCGTCGTTAATCTTGCGCATCCACCAGACTCGACAGCCCCTCGCGATAGGTCGGAAAAGCCAACGTCACGCCCAGTTCATTTTTCAGTCGCGCATTCGAAACCCGGTTGCTCGCCGCGTAAAAGCTGCGACCCATCGGCGTCATTTCGGCGGTTGCGAAATCCTGCTCCGGCGGCGGCGTCAATTTCATCAGCGAGGCCGCGTAAGTGACGACATCCTGCGGCGGCGCGGGTTCGTCATCGCAGACATTCCACGCGCCGCCATATGGAAGCGCGACCGCCGCCTTGATGGCGCGGGCGGCATCATCGACATGAATGCGATTGAACACCTGTCCTGATTTTACGATGCGTCTTGCGGTGCCGTTACGCAGCTTCGTCAGCGGGCTACGGCCTGGACCATAGATTCCTGCGAGCCGCAGGATCGAGAGCCTGTCGCCGACGAGGTTGCGCCAGTGCTGTTCGGCGGCGATCCTTGCTTGCGCGCGCTCGGCCTGCGGCGCAAGCGGCGTATCTTCATCGATCCATGCGCCATCATGATTGCCGTAAACGCCGATCGTCGAGAGATAGATCACGCGCGTCGCTGTGCTTGCCGCGACGTCGAGTGAGAATGCCGCCAGAACGGGATCGCCTGTGCGGCCCGGCGGCACCGACACCAGAATGACGTCAGCATCCGCAATGTGTGCGCGCAAGGTATTGTCGGACGGATCGAACAGACACACGTCGAGCCCGCATGCGCGCAAGGCATCGCGCTTGTCGGCTTCACGGACTGTGCCAGAGATCGTCGTGAACATCTCGCCGAATAAATCGACGAAGCGCTGCGATGTGTAGCCAAAGCCGAAGACAAATAATTTCATGTTGCAAGCCCAAATCCAAGCCTCATGAATGTCACGGTGATGTCGCCCTGAACGCGCCAATGCGCAAGCTCTCATCGCGCCGCTGTTTGCCGGCTCAGTCGTCGTGTAAAATCCGGCGAGGTAGGTGTTCCGTATAACCCGGACGTGGCGCAAAGCTGCGGCACGGCGCAAGCGCACCGTGCCGTCTCGCGCCCGGGATAAGACAACGTTCAGTCTAATCAAACTCCCATGAAAGACCTGTTCCAGGTCGGGCTGATGAGAATCTCGTTCATGCAGACATGCGGCGGCATGTTGGCGACGAAAGCGATAGTTTTGCCGAGATCGTCGGGTTGCAGCATCCGCGCCATCACTTCGTCGCTCGGTGGGATCGGACGCAGCTTCATGATCGGCGTCGCGACCTCGCCGGGCGCGAGACAACAAGCGCGCAGACCGTTGACGCATTCATCCTGATTAAAGGAATGCGTGAGCGCATAGACTGCGTGTTTGGTCGCGGTGTAAGCCGGGCCGGTCATTTTCGAGACGATACGCCCGGCCCATGATGCGACATTGATGATCGTGCCGTCCTTTTGCGCGCGCATCGTCGGCAGCACGGCGCGCATGCAATACATCACGCCATTGAGGTTGATATCGACGAGTTGGTCCCAGCCTGCGAGGGTCACATCTTCCCAGCTTCGCTTTGGGACGTTGACGCCGGCGCTGTTGACCAGCAGATCGATGCGGCCGTGATCTTTGACGATCGCGTCGGCGACGCTTTGCACGGCAGCGGAGTCGGAGACGTCGAGTTGCTTTGCGGTGACATGACGCCCGAGATCGCCGAGATCCTGGATGACCGTCGCCAGCGCATCGGCGCGACGGCCTGAAATCACGACGGTCCAACCGTCACGCACCAGAGCCTCCGCGCCGGCGCGACCGATGCCTGTGCCGCCGCCCGTAACCCATGCGACGCGCTTTGTGGTGCTGCTCATATTTCGTCTCCCATTTTGTTTTTGGTTGTTATGACGGCGTCAGGCGTGGCCTGGATAATCTGTGTAGCCGGCGACATCGCCGCCGTAGAACGTCGCGCGATCATACGGCGTGAACGGCACGCCCAAGCGAATGCGCTCCGGCAAATCAGGATTGGCAATGAAGGCCCGGCCAAACGCAATGATGTCGGCATGGCCTGCCGCAACGGTGGCCTCTGCCGTCTCCGCCGTGAAGCCGCCGGCGGTTATCAACACGCCGTTCCAGAGTGGGCGAAACAGTTCGGCCGCCGAAGGGACGTTCTTATGATCGACCTCGGCGCGGCCGGCACCACTCGAACGTGGCTCGACGAAATGCAGGAAGGCGGGGCCCAATTTGCCGAGTTCGCCGATGACATGGCTGTAAAGCGGCATCGGATCGGCCTCGCCGCTGTCGTTCGCTACACCATACGGTGACAGCCGCACGCCGACGCGGTCCGCGCCCCACACTTCGATGATCGCCTGCACGGCTTCCATCATCAGCCGTGACCGGTTCTCGATCGAACCGCCATATTGATCGGTGCGCTGATTGGAGCGCGATTGCAGAAACTGCTCAATCAGATAACCGTTCGCGCCGTGCAATTCGACGCCGTCGAAACCGGCCGCCATCGCATTGCGCGCGCCCTGCCGATAGGCGTCGATGATGCCTGGGATTTCATCGGTCTCCAGCGCGCGTGGCGTCTCATAGTCGACAGCTACGCCGGAGGCCGATCGCGTCTTGCCTGATATCGCGATTGCCGAAGCCGAGACCGGCAGCGCATTGTTTGGCTGGAACGAAGAATGCGAGGCGCGGCCAACGTGCCATAATTGAAGAAAGATGATCCCGCCTTTGGCGTGGACGGCATCGGTCACCTGCTTCCAGCCGGCGATCTGCGCGTTGGAATAGATGCCCGGCGTGTTCGGGCTGCCCTGGCCCTGCTGCATCACCTGCGACGCCTCGGCAATGATAAGGCCACCTTCTGTGGCGCGTTGCCCATAATATTCAGCATTCAGCGCGCGGGCGGCGAGGCTGTCCGGCTGGGCGCGCATCCGCGTCAACGGGGCCATCGCGATGCGATGCTTGAGCGTATAGAGGCCGACGGCGAGGGGCTTGAAGAGGGAAGCAGACGACATCGGGTCTCCATTGCGCTGGATGTTTTTCTGGGCTGGCGGACTATCGAGAAAAGTGGTCGCTTTGACAATGCGCTGGGGCTTTGGCTGCATTGGCGTTGGCCGCAATGCAGGAATGCGATAGGTCTGTCGCAACATGCCTCACCATCCGCTGTCCCGTATCGTCAGCCGCTTCAAGCGCGAACCCTCGCGCACGGGGTCACTCATCATCACGTTTTACGGTGATGCGATTCTTCCACGTGGCGGCTCCGTCTGGCTTGGCACGCTGTTGCAGTTTCTCGATCTGTTGCAGATCGATGGCGGCGTGGTGCGAACCGCCGTCTCGCGTCTCGCGGCCGATGGCTGGCTCGATCGCGAGAAACTCGGTCGCAAGAGCTTCTACAAACTCGCGAAGGTTGGTCGCGAGCGAATCGAGGCGGCCGTCGAGCACGTCTATAATCCGCATGCAGCCGACTGGACCGGGCAATTCGAACTGCTGCTGATAAGCAACGCCGCCGAGCGTGAAACCGCGCGCGACGCACTGGCGGAAGCGGGCTTCGGAAATCCGATGCCGGGTGTCTGGATTGCGCCGGCCGGTGTCTCGGTGCCGACAATTGCGTCGAATGCAATCCGGCTCGACGTTTCCGCCGACCATGAGATGGGCCGGCGGTTGATCGCGGAAAGCTGGCAACTCCAGCGCACAGCGGACTCCTATCGCGATTTCCTGAAGGTGTTCGCGCCGCTGGCGGTATGGGCCGGGCAGGATATTCTGCCTGCCGATGCGATACTGGCGCGGATTCTTTTGATCCACCATTATCGCCGCGTCATTCTGCGCGATCCGTTGTTACCGGCGGCGCTGTTGCCAGCCGACTGGCCGGCACAGGAGGCGCGGGCGTTCTGCGCAAAGCTCTATCGCGCGGTGCTGCCCGCCTCCGAGCAATGGCTCGACGCCTATGGCGAGAGCCGCATCGGCGCGTTGCCGCCGCCGGGGAACGCACTAAGCCACCGTTTCGACTGATAATATATGTTACAAGATAGTCTTGTATTCAAAGAATTCTGTTATACAATAAGGGCTCTAAAATTAGAGAGTGTCCGTGATGTACACGCAGGCCTTGAACGCTCCGCAAGCGGACGAACGGCATCTCGAAGACGCCGAGAAGTCTGCTCGTTTCGAGGCACGCGTCGCCGACGAGCAGCGGATCGAGCCGAACGACTGGATGCCGGCGGCCTATCGCAAGACGTTGACGCGGCAAATTTCCCAGCATGCCCATTCCGAGATCGTCGGCATGTTGCCGGAAGGCAATTGGCTGACCCGCGCACCGACGTTGCGCCGTAAGGCCGCGCTGCTCGCCAAGGTGCAGGACGAATGCGGCCACGGGCTTTATCTCTACGCGGCGGCTGAAACGCTTGGTACGTCGCGCGAAGAACTCGTCGACCAAATGCTGTCGGGCCGCGCGAAGTATTCCTCGATCTTTAACTATCCGACCCTGACATGGGCTGACATCGGCGCTATCGGCTGGCTTGTCGATGGCGCAGCCATCATGAACCAAATTCCATTGTGCCGCTGTTCCTATGGTCCGTATGCGCGCGCGATGATCCGCGTTTGCAAGGAGGAGTCGTTTCATCAGCGGCAGGGCTATGAGATCATGGTCACGCTGTCGCGCGGCAGCGATGAACAGAAGGCGATGGCGCAGAGCGCGCTCGATCGCTGGTGGTGGCCGTGCCTTATGATGTTCGGCCCGCCCGATGGCGCGAGCCAGCATTCCGATCAATCGACGCGGTGGAAGATCAAACGTTTTTCCAATGATGAACTGCGACAGAAGTTTATCGATGCAACCGTGCCGCAGGCGCAATATATTGGTCTTACGATTCCCGATGCAAATTTGAAATGGAACGAGGCGACCGAGCATTGGGAATATGGCGCGATCGACTGGCAGGAATTTCAGGATGTGCTGGCCGGCAATGGCCCGTGCAATCGCGATCGGATTAAAGCGCGTCGTAAGGCGCATGACGACGGCGCGTGGGTGCGCGAAGCCGCCGTGGCCTTTGCCGAAAAGCAGCGCGCGCGCAAAGCTGACGTCGCGGCATAAGGGAGCGTCATCATGACCACGCCGAACATCCAGCTCTGGGAAGTCTTCATCCGCAGCCGCAACGGCCTTGCGCACAAGCATGTCGGCTCTCTGCATGCGGCTGATGCAACGCTGGCGATGCAGGCGGCGCGCGACATCTACACGCGACGCGGTGAGGGTCTCTCGATCTGGATCGTGCCATCGAATGCGATCATCGCGTCGGATCCTGCCGACAAGGACATGATGTTCGAGCCGGCGCTCTCGAAGATCTATCGTCATCCGACGTTCTACGACGTGCCGGATGAAGTCGGGCATATGTAATGGCGACGCCGTCGATCACGGTTTCAGAAACGCCGCTCGTGCTCTATGCACTGCGCCGTGCCGACGATGCCTTGATCCTCGGCCATCGACTCTCGGAGTGGTGCGGCCACGCGCCTATGATGGAAGAAGATATGGCGCTTGCCAATATCGGCCTCGATTTAATCGGGCAGGCCCGCGAACTTTATAGCTATGCGGCGAAGGTCGAGGGCAAATCGAACGACGAGGATACGTTCGCGTATCTGCGCGATATCAGGCAGTATCGCAACCTGTTGCTGGTTGAGCAGCCGAACGGCGATTTTGCTTACACCATCTTGCGGCAGCTTTTTTATTCGGCTTACGCGGATGCCTATTGGCGCGCGATGATGGCCTCAAAAGACGATACGCTCGCTGCCATCGCAGCGAAATCCGAAAAGGAAAGCGCCTATCATTTGCGCCATTCGGCGGAATGGGTGATTCGTCTCGGCGACGGCACCGGCGAAAGCCATCGCCGCGCGCAGGTCGCCGTTGATGATTTATGGGCGTTCACCGGCGAGTTGTTTCACGCCGACGACGGCGACTCGATTTTGATTGTCGATGGAATCGCCGTCGATCCCGAGCGTCTGCGCGCTGGATGGTCCGACACCGTATCAAGCGTGCTCGCGACGGCAACGCTGACTCAGCCGAATGGTTCATGGATGCAGAAGGGCGGCCGCGGCGGGCAGCACAGCGAGCATCTCGGGCATCTGCTCAGCGAGTTGCAATCGCTTCAGCGTACCTTTCCGGGCGCGACATGGTGAATGTCGCGCCATCTAATCTGCGTCAAGCGGCATGGAATGCGGCCGCGCAAGTCGTCGATCCGGAAATTCCGGTTCTGACGATTGCAGATCTCGGCGTGTTGCGCGACGTCACGGTGCATGATGGCCGCGTCGAAATCGCGATCACGCCGACTTATTCAGGATGCCCGGCGATGAACATGATCGCGCTGGAGATCGAACTCGCGCTCGCACGCGAAGGGATCAACGGCGCGATCGTCAAGACGGTTCTCTCGCCGGCCTGGACGACGGACTGGATGACCGATGACGGCCGCCGTAAACTGCGTGACTATGGCGTCGCGCCGCCGCAAGCTGGCGGCAGCCGCCGCGCGCTGTTCGGGGTCGAGGTCGTCGCGTGTCCGCAATGCGGATCTGATGAAACGCAGGTGCTGTCTGAGTTTGGCTCGACGTCATGCAAGGCGCTGTGGCGTTGTAATGCCTGCCGCGAGCCGTTCGATTATTTCAAGTGTCACTGAGATTTTCGCGATGAGCCAACCCAAATTCCATCGCCTCGCCATCGACGATCTGCGCCGCGAGACATCCGACGCAGTGTCGCTAACTTTCGCGATTCCGAATGATCTTGCGGATGACTATGCTTTTGCGCCGGGCCAGTATCTGACGCTGCGAACGACAATGGACGGCGAGGAAGTGCGGCGCTCGTATTCGATCTGCTCGGCGCCTGACGATCGCGAATTGCGCATCGCCGTGAAGAAGGTCGATGGCGGCGCGTTCTCAAGCTACGTGCTCGACGACCTAAAATTAGGCGATGAACTCGACGTCATGACGCCGACCGGCCGCTTCGGCATCGCGCATGCGCCAGATGAAGCGCGCATCCATGTCGGCTTCGCGGCGGGCTCTGGTATCACGCCGATCCTCTCGATCATTCGCGGCATTCTCGCGCGTGAACCAAAGAGCCGGTTCTTTCTCTTCTATGGCAACCGCGCGGCATCCAGAATTTTGTTTCGTCATGCGCTCGAAGAATTGAAGGACCGCTTCATGGGGCGGTTCTCGCTGTTTCATGTGTTGTCGCAAGAAGAACAGGATCTACCGATCCTGTATGGACGGCTCGATCGCGACAAGGTCTTGGTGTTGCTGCGCGCGATGGTACCGGCCGCTGCAATTGATCACGTTTTCATCTGCGGACCGTTGCAGATGAGCGAGGAGATCGCCGCGACCTGTGAAGAGATGGGCATCGCGGCCGATCGCCTTCATGTCGAGCGCTTCGTGTCGGGGCTTGGCGGC
>JAYUEY010000171.1:0-3489 GCA_043739005.1 Tardiphaga sp. | reverse complement strand
GCGCGGCACCAGCACGACCGCGCCGTTGACGATCAAATCCTTGAAGCGTGGATGATGTTCGAATTCATCCAGCAAGGCAGGTCCGGTCACGATCACCGGGCGGCCGGACTGCACGGCGGCGAGAATGCTCGCCCGCCGAGCGGAGACGCCTTCGTCGAACGCATAGCAGAACGCATCGATTTCGCTGAACAAGCCAAACACCTCATGGTCCGACGCGATATAGCCGCTGACGATGACATCATCGGCGAGACCGAGCGCGGTCGCGTAAGCATGGAAATCTTGCTCGACGGTGTCGGTGCCGCGAATGAACGAACCGATATAGACGATGAGCGGATGATGCCCCTTGGCGCGCAGGCTGGCACCGATATCGAGCAACACGTTCGGTTGTTTGCCGGGATAGATCGACCCGAAATGCCCGATCACGAGGCGACCATCCTGCCGAGCGGCAGCCAGTCTTTGACGCAATCTGGAATCGGTGATGCCGGCAGGAGCCGCCATATTTGGTGGCAAAGGTGCCAGCACGCATTTCCGCGCGGTCCAGCCGACCCATCGATCGTTGGCCAGTTCCTGTTTCACGAGTGGCGAGAACATCACGATCGTATCGGCGAGCGCTAACGCTGGCATATAGGTGACGCGACGCATCCAGTTCAGACCGGCCCATTCGTGCTGAACCAGAACGATGCGCCGCTGCCGCAGCTTGGCTAACGCAAGCGCCAGTAAAGGCCGAAGCATGACGCGCTTCCACGCCACGATTGGAAAATTGCAGATCACGCTGTGTGCTGATCCAACCGCGCGCCATATGTCGGCAAGCGAGCCATCGCTGCGCGTCAGGGTTAACGTGAAGCTACTGTTGGAATCGGATCGCTCGATGGTCTCACGCAACAAATGCGTGAAGTGCCCGACACCGCATTGCATCTGCGATCCAGCGCCGAGAAACAACATCCGATGTGACGGCTCTGACGTCATTTGGCAGTTTAGCCTTGCAGTCGATGGACCCGCTTTAGCCATAGCGCGCAGAGATTATCGTCTCGTAAGCGTCACCTACGAAAGACGGCATCAGTTTTGCCAGTTCTCATGAGAGACCGAACCGACCGTCTCGGAACGGCACAGAGGACGCGGCTGCATAGGCTGTCCTTGCGCAATTCGGGACAGTCCCGACAGGAGAGCACTGATGGCTTCGGACAAGGTTTTCACCGTTTGGGACGACACCCACTCCGCGTTGTGGGGACAGCAGCCTATCCGACTGGCACACCGACTCCACACCTCGCCGCTGTTTTCGACCGAGCGGCTTGCTGAATTGATCGAACGGTATCCGCGCGATCATTACAGCCTTGTCCAGACCGGGGCCAAGGAATCCCGCAGGTTGTGGCGCGAGGGTGAGATCGGCAATCTGTCCGGCCGCCAGGTGATGGATGCGATCGCCGGCGGCGGGCTGTGGCTCAATCTGCGCAACGTGTCTGGCGTCGATCCGGCCTATCGCACGATGCTGGATGGCATGTTCGAGGAGGTTGCGGCCAAGGTGCCGGGCTTTGAGGCGCCGAAACATCAGGCGGGGATTTTGATTTCGTCGCCCGATGCGCAGGTCTATTACCATGCCGACTTGCCGGGGCAGGGGTTGCTCCAGATTGCCGGTCGCAAGCGCGTTTATCTTTATCCGGCGTCCGCGCCTTTCATCAAACCAGAGCATCTGGAAGACATCGCCCTGTTCGATGTCGAGGTCGATATGCCTTATGCCGAATGGTATGACCGCCACGCCGTGGTGTTCGATCTTGAACCGGGACAGATGCTGAACTGGCCGCTGAATGCGCCGCATCGAGTCGAAAATCTGAATACCGTCAATATCTCGATGACGGTCTCTTACGTGAATGACGACATCCGTCGCGCCGAGGTTGTTAATCTCGCCAACGGCTTGTTGCGTCACCGCTTTGGCTACCAACCGAAAAGCCGCAGCATTCGCGGGCCGTCTTATTTCGCCAAGGCCGTGTTGCAAAAGGTGATGCGCGACAGCGGATGGGTGAAGCGCGAACGCAAGGCGCGGCGCGCGATCGACTTTCGGCTCGATGCTGCGCAACCCGGAAAGATCATCGATCTCGGCAAGGCGGCATAAGGGCGGCGATCGTGACAACGCTGGCAGCCGATACGCGACAGAGCACGCGCGATGCGGCCTCCGCAACGCGCTATGACATCGAGTTCTTGCGCGAGTGGGCGCAAGTTGCCGCGCGCTGGGACGGGATCGGGCACGCGACGCCGTTCCAGGACGGTCGCTGGCTCGCCGCGTGGTATGCGGCGTTCGCAACTGAAAGTACCGTCGCACCTCTGATCGCGGTCATCTCGGATGTCACGACATCGCAAATCGTTCTGGCGCTGCCGCTGATCCGCCGGACTGACAAGGGCGTCCGCATCGTCGAATTCGCCGATCTCGATCTCACCGACTACAACGCGCCAGTGTGGACAGCAGCGGCACCGCGCGATACCGCAAAGATAAGGTATCTGTGGCGCGAACTGCGAAGCGCTTTACGCGCAATACCGGGCGGCGTTGACCTGATCCGGCTGCGCAAGATGCCGGTCGAGATCGCCGGCCGCGTTAATCCGCTGTCGCTGCTGACGACCAGCGCCTGCGCATTGAACGGAAATGTCGTCACGACGGGTGATGATTACGATGCCTGGCGGTTCACGCTCGAACGCACGGTGCGCAAAGAACTGGAACGCAGTTGGCGCGTCTTTACACGCGATCCGACGACGTCGTTTCGTGTCGTAACCGATCAGATGCAGGCGCAGGCGTTGCTCGCGACGATGGAGGTCCAGCAGGAAAGCCGGATGGCCGGTCTCGGGCTTCAATTCGTGCTCAATGCCGATACCGCCTCGCGTTTTTATCGTAACCTTGTCACCGAAACAGGCAACGGCTTCGTGGTACTCACCGCCTTGATGGCCGGCGACGATGTGGTCGCGACACTGCTCGGCATTCGCGACGGCGACCGCTATGTGATGATCCGTATCAGTAATGCGGGCGAACGATGGTCGAACTGTTCGCCGGGCCGGCTCATCATCGAACGCACAATGGCTGTTCTGCATGCCGATGGCATTCGCCATTTCGATTTCAGCATCGGCAACTACGCCTATAAGCGGCGCTTCGGCGTGACGTTGATTCCGCTCGTCGATTTGACGGTGGCGCTGACATGGCGCGGCTGGCCGCATGCGACTCGCGCCTTCGCGGCGCAATGGCTGAGGCGACATCCGCAGATCGACCAAAAACTCCGTCGCTTACTCGGAAAACCCACGGCTTGAAAGCCGTAGTCAAGATTGTCCGGGCGTGGTTAATGTCTCGCTCAAAATGGCGCGTCGTCAGTTTCGGTTCGATATGCGGGTGGCAATCGCCGCAGCCGCCGTGCGGTTCTCAACGCCCAACTTCGCGTAGATTTGTTCAAGATGCTTGTCCACGGTGCGCGGGCTCAGGCCCAGAATCTGCGCGATGTCGCGATTGGTCTTGCC